>CALMJG010000197.1 GCA_937864195.1 uncultured Novosphingobium sp. | reverse complement strand
TCGTCAGCCGAACCGGCGCCATCGACGATGGTGGTGTTGTCCTTGTCGATGGTGATCTTCTTGGCCTGGCCGAGCATGCCGAGCGTGACCGATTCGAGCTTGATGCCCAGGTCTTCGCTGATCATCTCGCCCTGGGTCAGGATCGCGATGTCCTGCAGCATGGCCTTGCGGCGATCGCCGAAGCCCGGAGCCTTGACGGCGGCGATCTTCAGGCCGCCACGCAGCTTGTTGACCACCAGGGTGGCCAGGGCCTCGCCTTCGATGTCCTCGGCGATGATCAGCAGCGGACGGCCCGACTGCACCACGGCCTCGAGGATCGGCAGCATCGCCTGGAGCGACGACAGCTTCTTCTCGTGGATCAGGATGTAGGGGTTTTCCAGCTCGACCGTCATCTTCTCCGGGTTGGTGATGAAGTAGGGCGAGAGGTAGCCGCGGTCGAACTGCATGCCTTCGACGACATCGAGTTCGAATTCGAGGCCCTTGGCCTCTTCCACGGTGATCACGCCTTCCTTGCCGACCTTTTCCATGGCTTCGGCGATCTTTTCGCCGACTTCACGGTCACCGTTGGCCGAGATGATGCCGACCTGGGCGATTTCGGCCGAACCGGCAACGGCGGTCGAACGGGTCTTGAGGTTCTCGACGACCTTGCCGACCGCGAGGTCGATGCCGCGCTTGAGGTCCATCGGGTTCATGCCGGCGGCAACCGCGGTCATGCCTTCGCGCACGATCGCCTGGGCCAGCACGGTGGCGGTGGTGGTGCCGTCACCGGCAGCGTCGTTGGCCTTCGAAGCCACTTCGCGCAGCATCTGCGCGCCCATGTTCTCGAACTTGTCCTTGAGTTCGATTTCCTTGGCGACGGAAACGCCGTCCTTGGTGATGCGCGGCGCGCCGAAGCTCTTGTCGATCACGACGTTGCGGCCCTTGGGGCCCAGGGTAACCTTCACCGCGTTGGCGAGGATGTCGACGCCGGCGAGAATGCGCTCACGCGCGTCGCGGCCGAATTTCACGTCCTTGGCAGCCATGTTGCTGTCCTTTCAAATCAATCGGTTGAACTGGGGTATGGACACTCTGGACAAGGTCCAGAGCCGGGGAGCTCAGGGCGCTTAGCCGATGATCCCGAGGATGTCCGATTCCTTCATGATCAGCAGGTCTTCGCCGCCGACCTTGACTTCGGTGCCCGACCACTTGCCGAACAGCACGCGGTCGCCCACCTTGACGTCCAGCGGGATGCGGTCGCCGTCTTCGTCACGGGCACCTTCGCCCACCGAGACGATTTCGCCTTCGGCCGGCTTTTCCTTGGCGCTGTCGGGGATGATGATGCCGCCGGCAGTCTTTTCTTCGGCCTCGACGCGGCGAACCAGCACACGGTCGTGCAGGGGACGGAAGCTCATGTGGATTTCCTCTCTACATGAAAGTTGAAATGTCTTGGCACTCCCCCACGGAGAGTGCCAGCAGGGCGCATATGGGTGGGGGTTCATCCGCCGTCAAGGCAGGCCTGGGAGAAAAAATCGCCAACGCCGAAAGGCGCCTGCCGCCTGTCAGGCGCCGACCAGCCCCAGCGCCTCGCGCCGGTGCCAGCGCCGCAGCAGCATGGCGGCGACCGCCACCAGCCCTACCGCAAGGCCGATCCACACGCCAAGCCCGGCGAGCGGCGTGAACAGCCCCAGCCACGCCGAGATCGTGAAGCCGCCCAGCCAGTAGCCGCCCAGTGCCAGCAGCATCGGCACGCGGGTGTCCTGCAGGCCGCGCAGCGCGCCCGCCAGCACCGCCTGCACCCCGTCGAACAGCTGGAAGGCCGCGCCGATCGCCAGATACTGCACCGCAAAGGCGACCATCGCCGCGTTCTTCGGCGCATCGGGATCGACATAGAGCCCCAGCACCCACCTGGGCGCCAGGATCATCACGCCGGCGGGCAGCACCATGTATCCCACCGCCATGACCAGCGCCGCGCGCCCCGCGCGGCCGACCGCCGCATGGTCCCCTGCGCCAAAGTGATAGCCGACCCGGATCGTCGCCGCCTGGCCGATGCCGAAGGGAATCTGGAAGGCGATGGCCGCGACCTGCAGGGCGACCGTGTGCCCGGCCAGTTCCGCCTGTCCGATCAGCCCCATCAGGAAGGCCGCGCTGGAAAACAGCCCGCCTTCCGCCAGGATGATCAGCGCGATCGGCAGGCCGATGCGGACGAGATCGCGCAGGCGCGTCCATTCCGGACGCCACCAGCGCCCGAACACGTGGTAGCGCCGCAGCCGCCGGTCGGCCTGGATCGCCGCGACATAGGCCGCCAGCATGATGCAGGCCGTGATCACGCTCGACACCGCCGACCCGTCCAGCCCCATCGCCGGTGCGCCGAAGTTTCCGAACACGAACATGTAGTTGCCCAGCGCGTTGACCAGGATCGCAAGGCCCGTGATCGCGGTGGCAAAGACCGGACGGCCCATGGCCGAGACGAAATTGCGCAGCACGCCGGCGATGATGTTGGGCACGGTCGCCCACAGCAGGATCGCCAGGAACTCGCCCGCCAGCCGCGCGACTTCCTTGTCCTGCCCGGTCAGCAGCAGCACCGCCTCGCCCTGGGCGGAAACCAGCATGGCGATGACGCCCACCCCGACCGCCAGCCACATTGCCATGCGCACCGAGCGGCGCACTTCGCGCACGGCATGGGCGCGGCGGCCCAGTTCCGCCGCGATCAGCGGAGCGCAGGCTCCGGTCAGGCCGATCGTGCACCACATCATCAGCCCGAACAGCGTGGTCGCAAGGCTGGCAGCGGCCAGCGCCTGCTCGCCCAGCCGGGCAACGAAGATCACGTCGATCGCATAGACCAGCATCTGCAGCAGGTTGGCAGCCGCCAGCGGCGCCGCGAGCCGCAGGGTGGCGCCCAGTTCGGTGCGCATCGGGGAAGGGACGGTCTGTTCGGACATCAGCCGCCCGCGATAGGGCGCGGCCGCGGCGCGGGGAAGCGAAAACCGGGGAAGGCCGAGAAGGCGTGCGCCGGACGTGTATTTCCTGCAACGGCGCGTGCAGCAAACGCACTTTCCCGGCTTGGCTCGGCCGACCTAGGTGTTAGGTAGCGGGGAACCGCTTCCGCCCAAGGGGGTTTCGCGGATCAGGAGGGAATGTTCATGAAGATTGCCGGCAAGACTTTCGCTGCTCTCACCCTGGCGCTGGGCCTCGCGGCCTGCGGATCTCCCGAAGACAAGGCAGCCGACACCGCCGCAACCGATACCGCCGCCCCCGCGGCTCCCGCCGCCACACCCACCACCGCCGCCGCCGCCGCCGATGGCAAGCCCGCAGCCTTCGCCCAGTGCGCCGCCTGCCACGCGGTCGAACCCGGCAAGCACGGCGTCGGGCCCAGCCTGGCCGGCGTCTTCGGCACCAAGTCGGGCGATATCCCGGGCTATGTCTTCAGCGACGCGATGAAGAACGCCGGCCTGACCTGGGACGAGGCGACCCTCGACAAGTACCTTACCGCGCCGATGAAGCTGGTGCCCGGCACCAAGATGACCTATCCCGGCATGTCCGACCCGGCGAAGCGCCAGGAAATCATCGCGTACCTCAAGACGCTGAAGTAAGCGGGATTGGATGGGGAGGCTGCGAATGCCTACCCCCGACCCAGACCAGCTCAGATCGCCGGAGAGTCCGTCTTGCTGAACTTGTTTCAGCATCCAACGCGCCGCAAATCCTGCACCTCTCCGTTGCCAGAGCGGCGGCGCGGTTTTCCTGCGCCTCGACCTCAGGGCAAAATTCACGATGGATCCTGCCTGCACAAACAAGTTCAGGATGACGTCGGGTCTTTGGAGGCTGTGCCTGGAACAGGTCATTCCGGCGATTGGCTGGAGCGAAGCGATCAGGCCAGCGGGGTGGGATTGCGCCCTGGGCCATCTGACCTCCGCCCGCAGCATGTCCAGCCGGGGCAGGCAACGAAAAAGGGCGGCCCCAGCGGAGCCGCCCTTTCCCTGATCTTGCGAAGATCGGTCGAAATTACTTGATTTCGACGGTGCCGCCAGCGGCAGTGATCTTGGCCTTGATGTCTTCGGCTTCAGCCTTGTTGACACCTTCCTTGATCGCCTTCGGAGCGGCTTCGACCAGCGCCTTGGCTTCGGTCAGGCCGAGCGAGGTGATCGCGCGGACTTCCTTGATGACGGCGATCTTGTTGCCGCCGTCACCGGTCAGGATGACGTCGAATTCGGTCTGCTCTTCAGCGGCTTCGGCAGCAGCGGCGGGAGCAGCGGCAACCGCGACGGCAGCGGCGGCGGAAACGCCCCACGCTTCTTCGAGGGCCTTGGCGAGGTCAGCCGCCTCGAGGACGGTCAGCTTCGAAAGTTCTTCAACCAGCTTGGCGATATCGGCCATGATGTTTCACTCCTGAATTGATGGCCGGAACGGGAACCCGCTCCGGTAAATCGTGGGAACAGTCTTATGCAGCTTCCTTGGCGTAGGCGCCGAAGACGCGGGCCAGCTTCGCCGCCGGAGCGGTGGTGAGCTGGGCGATCTTCGTGGCCGGAGCCTGGACCAGGCCGATGAGCGTACCGCGCAGTTCGTCCAGCGAAGGCATCGAGGCGAGTGCCTTGATCCCGTCCGCGTTCAGAACCATGCCGCCCATGGCTCCGCCGACGATTTCGAGCTTGTCGTTCGTCTTGGCGAATTCCACGACCGCCTTGGCGGCGGCAACCGGATCGACCGAAGTGGCGATCGCGGTGGGGCCGGTGAGAAATTCACCGACGCCCTCGTAGGCCGTGTCCTTGATAGCAAGCTTGGCCAGACTGTTCTTCGCAACCTTGTACGATGCGCCAACTTCACGCACCTTGCCGCGCAGCACGGTGGACTGGGCCACCGTGAGGCCGAGGTTGCGGGTGATGACCACCACGCCCGCCTCGTTGAAGGTCGCGTTGAGCTGGGCGACCGAATCGGCTTTCTGCGAACGATCCATGCCTTACTCCTTCACAAATGACCGCTTCGGGGCGAACCCCTGGCGGCCGGCTACGTTTGTCCGTGGCCACGAATGGCCACGGGCGAGTCCGTTCGAAGGGGAAGGAGGGCGTAAAACGCCAGACCGGGCCAGCGCAGGGCGCGGGCCGGAAAGTCTCTGTCCCCGTCTAGGCTGGGAATTAAGGGGGAAGCCCCCACCAACTGTCTCGGACGGTGAACGGCGGACGAGCCGCCTTTCAGCGGCGCCCATTAGCAGCGCGGGGGCGTGAGTCAAGCGTCCGGCGCCGGCAGTGCCGGCCGCACGCACGCTTAGGGGCATGTTAACCATCTGCTGCGAAGCAAGGGGCATGACCGAACAGACCGCCACCGCGCCAGCCACCACGCCAGCCGCCGCGCCCGCCCCCGCCCTGCCCCGCTGGCTCACGCCCGCCCGGCTCGACCGGCTGGAGCAGATCGCGATCGTTACCCTGTGGGCGCTGCTGGCGCACCGCGTCTACGTGGCCAGCAATCCCTTTGCGCCGCTGGTGATGGTGGCCGAAACCTCGGTGGTGATCTTCGTGCTGCTGCGCCGCCCGACGAACCGGATCTCGCTGCGGCTGGGTGACTGGCTGCTGGCGATCACCGCCACCTACGCGCCGCTGCTGATCATGCCCGCGCCCAACACCTGGACCGCGCTGATCCCGCTGGCCGTGGGTCTGGTGGTGTTCGGCAACGTGGTGCAGATCGCGGCCAAGCTGTTCCTGCGTCGCAGCTTCGGCATTGCCCCGGCCAACCGCGGGATCAAGAGCGACGGGATGTACCGCTTCGTGCGCCACCCGATGTATGCGGGTTACCTGTTCGTCCACGTCGGCATCCTGATGCTGATGCCCTCGCTGCTCAACCTGGCGGTCTATGCGATCGGCTGGTGGGCCCAGATCCTGCGCCTGCTGGCCGAGGAACGCCTGCTGAGCCAGGACCCCGCCTACCGCGACTACATGGCCAAGGTCCGCTGGCGGCTGGTGCCCGGCATTTTCTGAACACGCTTTATTTGCGAACACCCCTTGGGGGGCACATGGAAGACCGGCGCTTTTCGGGGGGAAAGCGCCGGTCTTTTTCATTTACCGCCAGACGGCGGTGCGGAAGGCCCGTCCGGACCTTCCTGGCAACACCAGCCCGCTCCTCCCTCACTCCTCCCTGAACCCCAGCAAATCCCCCGGCTGGCATTCCAGCACCTGGCAGATCGCCTCCAGTGTGGAAAAGCGGATCGCCTTGGCCTTGCCGGTCTTGAGGATCGACAGGTTGGCGAGGGTAATGTCGACCCGTTCGGCCAGTTCGGTCAGGGTCATGCGGCGTTCGTGGAGCAGGTCGTCCAGTTTCACGAAGATGGGCATCACACGGTTCCTTCCAGTTCGCCGCGCATGCGGGTGCCTTCGCGGAACACGCGGGCCAGGATGAACAGGACGATGGCCAGCAGGACGCCGCCCAGCGAAATGCCGAAGTCGCTGGTCGCATCCTTGACCACGCTGGTGATCCAGGCACCGATCCCGCCGACAGGGATGGAAGTCAGCTCGATGGCCACGGTCAGCCAGCCCATCTTCTGCAGCCGGTCGGCGTTCTCGGGCACGAAGGGATCGCCGCCGGCCACGCTGTCGATGATCCGGCGCATCTCGCGCAGCCACAGGAAGGCCATGGCCGCCATCCCGGCCACCAGCGCCATGATGAGCGAGATCGCGGTAAGCACTTCCCAGCCCGAAGCCCCGGCGGCGTGCTCGGCCAACTTGGCGAGCACCTGGTCATGGGCAACGAGGACCACAGCGATGCCAAGGGTCACCGCGCCGGTGACGATCAGGGCCAGGCCCTGGCAGAAGATCACCAGCCAGCGGGCGCTGGTCAGCAGCGGATCGCGTTTGGATGCAGTCATCGAGAATTCCTTTCGCAAGGCAAGGAGGGCTGGATCAGGCCAGCGCCGGGACCATCGCCGAAACGACGGGGCGGGCCTCGACCGGAGCGAGGGTCGGGATCCACAGACCGACCACGGCGGCAAAGGCGAGAGCGAAGGCAAACATAGGGTTGGTACGGGGCATTGGTTGTTCTCCGATAAGCTCAATATCGATATTCAATATATCGAGTCGGACGTATCGTCAATCGATAATATCGAAAAACAATATTGCGCTGATTGAAATACGGAAAATCCGGCCGCAATGCCCCTCGGCCCGCGCCCTGGCTCGGGGGCGGGGCGGTTCATCGCCCTGCTGAACGAATCGCCGCGCCCTCCACCATTGACTCCGTCGCCCGCGCGGCCTAGATGCCCGGCTCGCTCGATGCTTCGAGCAAGCGCGGCCCATGCGCGGGGGCCGCGCACGGAAGGAAGCACCGGGTCATCCATCTGACGCAAAGGCTGCGGGCTTCGGCTCCCGGAAGGGGTGCCGCTTGCCATGCGGCCTTTTTCGCGTCTGCATGGGCCCAAGCCCCGTGCGTGGCAGATTTTTCCGCCGGATTTTCCGGCATAGAGCAAAGAGGCACG
>CALMJG010000196.1 GCA_937864195.1 uncultured Novosphingobium sp. | reverse complement strand
CACCATCCACGGCGCCAGCCGCAACGAGGACGGCACCTGGAGCTGGAAGTTCGACCCCTATCTCAACGTCTGGGCGTTCGAGGACGTGCCGGCCGACCGCACGCAGGAACTGTGGCAGGCGATCACCTGCCCGATGCTGCTGCTCTATGGCCTGGATAGCTGGGCCTCAAGTCCGGCCAGGGACGGGCGGCTGGAGCATTTCCAGGACGCGCGGGTGGTGGAATTCGAGAACGCAGGCCACTGGCTGCACCACGACCAGTTCGACCGGTTCATGGGCGAAGTGCGCGGATTCCTGGCCCAATAACGTCGTCCCGGACCTGATCCGGGATGACGCTATGCGGCGAGGTAGCGCTGGCGCAGCGCCGCGATGCGCGGGGCATCCACCCCCAGCACTTCGGCCAGGTAGGCATCCAGATCACCATGCCGCTCGCGGATCGCGCGGAACGCGTTGGCGAGGTAGCTTTCCTCAACCCCCATCAGCGTGCGCACCGTGGCGTCATCGATCGCGCCATAGCGCTGGCGAATCTGGCTGGCACCTGCGGCGATCCGCGCCTCGATCCGGCCGGCGGCATTGGTCATCAGGTAATCGGCCATGATGTCGTCCGGATGCACCCCCAGCGCGTGGTGAAGCATGGCGACGGCAAAGCCGGTGCGGTCCTTGCCCGCGACGCAATGGACCAGGCTGGCCGAATCCCGCTGTTCAAGCACTTCGAAATAGCGGCGCAGCATCGGCACCAGGTTGGGCCGCCAGGCGATGCCCGCGTACAGATCCTCCATCGCCTGCCGCGCCTCGGCCGCGCTGATCGCGTCCTTTGCGGCATCGACGTGGAGCGCCAGGCCCGCCGTCTCGTCATGGTGGTGCAGCACCTCGGCGGCGAAGCCGGGGTAGCGGCGGCACGGCTTCGCCTCGCGCTCGGTGGGGCCGCGCAGGTCTATCACCGTGCCCAGCTGCAACGCCTTGATCGCTTCAAGGTCCGGATCGGTGGCATCGCCATGCTGGGCGGAGCGCCACAGCAGCCCGGTGCGCAGCCGCGCCCCATCGGCACCGGCATAGCCGCCATAGTCACGGAAGTTGTGGACGCCTTCAAGCGGCAGGACGCGATCGTTCATGCAGACCGCTTGACAGCAAGCGCCCGCCGGATCAAGCGGGGACCGCTCGATCGCCACGCACGCGATGCCGAATGCTCAGGACGCTTGCGCGACGATGAGCGCGCTGTTGATCCCTCCGAACGCAAACGAATTGGAAAGCGCGGCATCAAACGAATGCGGCAGCGGATCGTCCAGTTGCAGCCGCAGGGGGCACTTCGGATCCTGTTCCAGGCAATTGATGTGCGGCGGGATCACCTGCTCACGAAGCGCCTGGACCGTGATCGCAAGTTCAAGCGCCCCGCCCGCACCCAGCGCATGGCCGATGATCGGCTTGCTGGAAGACACGGGGATTGCGTCGAGCGCGTCGTTGAATACATCGCGCAAGGCCTTCGCCTCGGTCATGTCGTTCAGGACGGTGCCGGTGCCGTGGGCGTTGATGTACCCGATCGCTTCGGGGGGCAGACCGGCATCCCCCAGCGCTGCCCGCACGGCTCGCGCCGCGCCGTCCGCGTCGGGCTGCACCATGTCGCGCGCATCGCTTGAAGTGCCATAGCCGACCAGCCAGGCCAGGGCCGTGCCGCCGCGGGATTCGAGTGCATCGCCTGCCTCGAGGACGAACATGGCGGCGCCCTCGCCGATCACCATGCCGGTCCGGCCAAGCGAGAATGGCCGGCAGGCATCGGGGCTGAGCACGCGCAGATATTCCCAGGCCCGCATGGTCGCGGGCGTCAGGCAGGCTTCGGCCCCGCCCACGACCGCCCGGTCAATCAGGCCGGCCTTGATCATCATGGCGGCCATGCCGATCGCCTGGCTGCCCGATGCACAGGCGCTGCTGACCGCAAAGGTAGGTCCGGTAATGCCATGAACGATGCTGACCTGCGAAGCACCCGAGCTGGTCATGACCTTCGGCACGGCAAAGGTATCGAACTTGTGACCCTGGTAGTAATGAAAGCAGCCCGCATCGAGAGTTCCGATTCCTCCGACACCGGTGCCGAGGATTGCTGCGGTGCGGTCGCTGCGCAGGTGCGGTTCCTGCAACCCGGCCATCGCGATTGCCTCAGCCGAAGCGTAAAGCGCGTACTGGGAATAGGCATCGCAGGTCCGCAGCACGGTTTCATCGATATGCCGGGCAGGATCGAACCCCGGGATTGCGCCGCCGATCAGCACGCGGTTGCCGGTCGCGTTGGGCAGTTCGATCGGACCGATGGCGGAACGCCCCTCGCGCGCCGCATCCCACAGCGCATCGAGGCCCAGCCCGGCTGCGCTGATCGCTCCCATACCGGATATTGCCACCCTGCGCGTCATTTCGCCCCCATCTGGTCCGAGAGCACCTTGATCAGATCGTGAAGGTAGACCGTATCGACCAGTTCCTCGCCGATCGGCACGTAGATCCCGAACCGCTCCTCGACTTCGAACAGGATATCCACCATGTCGAGCGACGGGATGGCAAGCGCCTCCATCGTCGCGCCCGGAACCAGCAGGGCGCGGTCAAGCCTGGCTCCCTGCGCTATGACATCCAGGATGGCGTCGATCATTCCCGGCTCAGGCAGGTCTGGCCATTGAGTGGGAGGGGATCTGGTTTCCGTAGTCATGGGCGAGCCTCCATAGCCGGGGCGCGAGCGGCCCCCTGAAGTGTCTTTCCGAAGATCCTGAAGGTCTTGTTCCGCTGGAACCCGAACCTTTCGAGAATGGGGATGAGCGCCGTGTTGTTCTCAAGAACCCAGCCGGCTTCGACCCATTCGCCCTTGAGCACGGTCTGGCTGGTCACGAGTTCATCGACCATCAGCGCGGCGATCGCCGCACCCACCACGGTGCCCTGCAGCCTCGACACCAGCCCGACCACGATGATCCGGCCGCTGCGGAAGCGATGCGTCATGGCCCTCCACGCCAGCCGCATCCAGCCGAGCGCCCCCGGTGACGGCGAAAGGCCGGCAGTCAGTTCGAAAAGGTTGGGGATCAGCAGCATCACGGCCACCGGCTCGCCGTCCAGTTCGATGATCCGGAACGCTTCGGGGGCCACCAGCCATTTCATCAGGACGTCGAGCCCGTCGAGGTCGACCGGGGCAAGCGGAATGAACCCCCAGTGGTTGCGCCAGCCATCGTTGTAGACATCGCACAGGATCGCGATGTCGCGGGCATAGCTGCCACGGTCGGGAATGCGGCTGGTCAGGCCCGGAATCCGGTCTGACATGCGCTTGCGTCCCTCGGTCGTAAGCTGGGTCGCGCTGGCAAGCTCGAGCTTCCAGTTGTGCAGATCGCGCAACCGTTCATACCCGCAGCGTTCCAGGTGCGGGCCGATATACGGCGGATGCCAGGGACAGAGCGTCATCGCCGGCTGGTCCGCCCCCTCGACCAGCAGGCCGGGCTCGTCGTTCATGTCGAGCGTGCAGGGACCAAAGATGCTGGTGCAGCCTTCCGCCACCAGCCATTGCTCGGCCGTTTCGACCAGAAGGCGAACGACCTCCGCGTCATCGATCGCGTCGAGGCACCCGAACATCCCGGCCCCCGGTTCGATCCCCACCGGCATATTAGGATCGATCTGCGCGGAAATGCGGCCAACCGGCAGGCCATCACGCATGGCCAACCAGTACTTGACCCGGCCATGCTTCCAGAACGCGCTGCGGCGCGGATTGAGCAGCATGTCGCGATCCATGTTAAGCGGCGGTTCGAAACCTTGCTGGCCGACGTAGATTCGATTTGGCAACTCGATGAACGCACGCAGATCGGAGCGATCTGACACCGGCGTTATTTGCAGCATGTCGATCTCGATCCTCCCTGTAAGGCAGCGCGGTTTCTGCCTTTCTCGAATGACATGGTAACCATGTGCTTGTCATTGACCACAATCATATATTCGTTTCGCTGTTGAGAATGAGTTCCAGCGCGAAAGTCCCGAAAAGGAGGGGCGCCGCGGCGACCGCAAGCGGAGGCGGCACGGAGCCGGACTGGCCAAGCACCTGCAGCCAGCCGTCGAGCACCAGATAGGCCAGCCCGGCGGTCGCCGCCTGGAACAGGCATTGGCCAAGCACCACTTCGTTGCGCGGCACGACGACCAGGGCCGTCGCCAGGAACAGCATCAGCATGGGCACGATCGCAAGGCTGACCGTCATGTAGAGCCTGGTATCATACACCGTGTCCGCCCGGTCGATGGGAACACTGTCGCGCGCGGCCAGCCATGCATCACGGCCGGTAAGGGGGACGGGCGCGGCCAGGAAGCGGGCGAGCGGCGCGGGCTTCAGCTTCGTCTGCCAGCTGGACGACTGCTCTACCTGCAGCGCCGGCCCGCCCGCAGGGTTCCACCGTTCTGCCCGGTGCAATGTCCAACCAGCGCCATTCCAACGCGCTTCGTCGGCATGGACCCATTCGCGTAGCTTCTGCCGGTCCGCAGCGACCTGGTAGATGCGGACATCGCGCAGCACGGTGGATGATTTTTCGGCAGCGCCAACCTCTACCAGGTCCGGACCGATCCTGAACCAGCGGCGCGACTGCCCGGTCGGCGCGCTGGTCGCAGGATCAAGCTTGCCCCACCACGCCGTATAAGCGACCTGGGCCCGGGGAGACCAGACTTCGGAGACCCCGACCAGCAGGAGCCCGAAACAGATCGGAACGATCGAGACGCGCAGCAGGACTCCGGCCGCGGAAATGCCCTGACCGTGGATTGCCACCAGTTCGTTGCTTGAGCGCAGCAGCGCAAAGGCCAGAAGTCCGCCCCCCAGCATCGCCAGGGGTCCGGCCTGGAGGACCGTCGCGGGAAGGCGCAGCCAGGCGTAGCGCAGGAACCCGGCAAGCCCCTCACCGGCTGCGACCAGGGTCTCGCCGCGTTCAAGCAGGTCGATGACCTGCAGGATCAGCACCAGGCCGGCAAGCACCGCCAGGGTCATCGCGGCGAGCTTCCCGACCAGATAGCCGGTCAGCAGATCCGGCATCCCGCGAGGCAGGCTCGGCCATCGGTGCCGCCAGCGAGGCCCCGCCCCGAAGCGCAGGCGGGGCAGAGTGAACGGCAGGGTTACCGGCGCATGCTGCCTTACGCCGCTGCCAAGGCGCCACACCAATGCCCCGGCGAGGACCGGCAGCAGGGCAGTAACGCCCGCCATCCGGGTGAGCGCGATCTCGCCGCTGGCCCCGAGATTCCTGGAGAGATTGACGGAATGGTAATAGGCCACGACGAGAAAGGCGATCGTCGCCACGGCCATCCAGCGGCGCTCCCCCCTGCTGCCGGCGAGCAAGGGCAGGGCGATCCACGGCAATGCCAGCAATCCCATCGCGCGGGCAACCTTGCCATAGAGCTCGGCCAACTGGCGGCGTTGTCCGGCCGGGTCGCCGGGCGGAAGATCGGTAAGTTCCAGCAGCGTGAGTTCGCGGACATCGCGGCCCCGTTTCCAGCGGGTCTGCTCCAGCATCATGGGGTGGTTCAGCGTGATCCGGTCAAACTGCACCGCGCGAACCCCGCCAATCAGCATCTCGCCCCTTTCGAGGACGAACTGGAGCGTCGGTGGATCCTGCGCAACACGAATGGCGGCAGAATGCGCGCTGACCAGGAGCGGCCCCTGCGGGCCATTTTCCAGCCGCACGAAAACCCCTTCGAGATGGCCATGCCGATTGCCCGAGGCGGTCAGCATGACACCAGGAATCCGATCGTAGATGGCTCCCGGCCGGATAGCGACCAATCGTGCCTCGTTGACAGCCACGGCATGGAGCCGGCGATAACCGTGCCGGCCCAGGGGTTCGATGAAGCCCGAGATCACCAGGGTCGCCGCCGCCACCACGCAAGCGGTCAGGGCCATGATGCGGGCGATCCGGGAAGGGGAGATGCCGGCTGAAGCCATGGCCTCCCACTCGCGATTGCGCCCCATGCGGGACAGCACCAGGATCACGGCGACCACGAAGCCGAAGGGCAGCGCCTGCTGCGCATAATAGGGAACCAGGCGGATCAGGAGCGGTCCCAGATACCGGCCCGGAATCCCCAGTGCGGAGATTTCCTGCAACAGGCGCAGGCCCCTTTCCAGCAGCATGATCGCCAGCAGGACGCCCGCCAGTTGCAGCGTCGGCCACAACAGCGAACGCGCAATGTACCGTTCCAGCAGGTGACTCCTCCCGCGGGTCGACCGGTCAGTTCGAGGCGGGAATCGCGTCATTCGGTCTAGAGCGCCCCCCCTGCCCGTTTAAATCTTTCCTTTGAACAGATGGCATATTATCCCGAGCTTATGGAAGAAGGAAGCGTATCGTCCCACTCTGGCCGCCGAAGAACGGCGCTGGTTCTGGCCGGGCTACTGGCGCTCGCTCCCGTTCCCGCGCTTGCCTACGAGGAAGACGCGGATTGCGTAGGAAAACCGGGGACGGTGAAAGTGAACCTGACTGTCGAGGGGATCCGGTCAGACGCGGGCTTGATCGCCCTGACGGTTTATCCGGACGACAGTCGGCGTTTCCTGCGCAAGAAAGGGTCCCACTACGTCCGCCGGGTCAAGGCCGGGTCACCGCAGACGCGCATCTGTTTCATCCTGCCCCAACCAGGGGTTTACGCCGTCGCGGTCTATCACGATGCCAACGCCAACGGAAAGCTTGACCGGGGTACGATGGGCCTGCCGACCGAAGGATTTGGATTTTCCAACAATGCCTCGACCCTGCTTGGCTTGCCGAGCTTTCAGTCGGTGCGCATCCGGCTGGTCGATGGCAGCACGACCCGCATCGGACTTCGCTACCTGAAGAAGGGCGAAAAACCGCCCCTGCGCGCGGGGGCCGAAGCCGGAAAAGATTGATCTGCATCCAGGAGCGATTGGGGAATCGTGATAGGCTTGCGGCAAGGGAACGGGGGTGGAACGTGGAGCGAATACATGCATCGCTGACGAGCCGGATCGAACGACCGGCGCTCCAGTGGCTGTGTGCCCGCATGCCGGCCTGGGTTACTTCGGACCGGCTGACCGCACTGGGCGTTGCCGGAGCCGCGCTTGCCTTCGCCGGCTACGGTCTGTCCCATCGCGGCGAGGCCTATCTCTGGCTGGCCTGTCTGGGCATCGCGCTGAACTGGCTGGGCGACAGTCTTGACGGATCGCTGGCGCGGTATCGTGCGCGGGAACGTCCGCGCTATGGCTTCTTTCTTGATCACATGACCGACACGCTGGCCATGGCGCTGATCGCGCTGGGGATCGGCATCTCGCCCTATGGCTCGATCACCAGTGCAATGGCCGTGCTGCTTGGGTATTACATCATGGTCATCCTGACCATGGTGACCAGCAAGACAACCGGCGTCTTCGCGATCAGCTTTGCCGGGATCGGACCTACCGAAATCCGCCTGTTCATCATCGGCTGCACGATGCTCGCGCTGGTCTGGCCTGCTCCCGGCTTCGAATTCCGGGGCGCGCGCTACACGTTCTATGACGGGGTGATGCTGGGCTTGACGATCCTGCTCGTCGCTACCTGTGCGATCCAGGCCGTGCAGACGGCGCGCAGGCTTGCCGAACAAGACCCACCGCGCGACTGAGGGTCGACAGCCGATGCCCCTTCCCGACATCGATCTGGTCTATACGTTCGTGGACGGCGCCGATCCGGTTCATGCCGCGAAACTGGCGGCGACCCGGCGCAAGCTTTGTGCCGGGGGCGGCACTGCAATTCCCGAGGTTCGGCCCACCTGGTATCGCCACGTCAGCGAGATCACCTACAGCGTTCGCAGCGCCATCAAGTACCTGCCCTGGCTCCGCACGATCTTCATTGTCACCGATCGCCAGATTCCCCCGGTCGATGCCGCGCTGATAGCCAGCGGCAAGGTGCGCATCATCGACCATTCCGAAATCATCCCCGAGCATTGCCTCCCGGTTTTCGACGCGACGATCATCGAATCCTTCCTGCACAGGATCCCCGGCCTGTCGGGGTATTTCCTCTACAACAACGATGACATGCTGTTCGGCGGTCCAATGGGTCCGGAGGAGTTCATCGCATCGTCCGGCGGCGAACTCCGGCTGAGGCTGATGACCCAGCCCGGTATCCTGCGTGCCGGCATAGCGCTGGCCTCGAAACTCACCCCTTCCTTTATGCCCCGCGCCAACACCTTCACGTCCGGGATTGCGAATGCCTGCCGGATCCTGCGCCAACGGCCCGGGCTGGCCTGGTCGGAGATCGTCTATCCGCGGCATTTCACGCACGTATACCGGACCGCGACCGCCCACCGGATCGAGGAAGAGCTGGGCGACCTCCTCGAAGAAGCGCGCGGACAGCATCTGCGTTCGCATCGTCAGATCGCCTGGATCGCGCTGGCCTATTCGCTAGAGGCCCACTGGCACGGGGCCGAGCGTTGCGCCCGGCCCCGTGCGGACCGTCTATTCCTCGATTTCGAACGCCATCGTTCTGCCGGGGAGACGGCCCGGGCATGGCGCAGGCTGGAGCTATCAAGGGCGCGGTTCCTTTGCTTCAACAACATCCCGGTCGGTCAGGCGGATCGGCTGGAGCAGATCATGCGGCGGCGCGGGCTTGGTGATCCGCTAGCCAGCGGCACGTAGGGCAGCATGAACCGACACGGTGATCCGGGCAGGATCCGGCTGTTCCGCACATGGAACGAGGCCGACCGCGCCATCTGCATCGTGAGCGCGCAGGGGGAGGAATACACCCGGGCACGCATCTCCGCGCTTGGCAAAGCAGTTGCCGGGCTGGCGGGACACGCGCCGGCGCTGATCTTCATCGAGGGTCGCAATACGCCCGCCTTCATTGCGGCCTATGTCGCGGCCATGCGGGTTGGACTTGCGGTCCACGTGCTCGATCCCGCCAGGCCCGCCGACAATGCCGATCTGGAGGCCGGGTTCCGTCCACTGGCGGTCGTGGCCACCTCCGGAGATGTGCCGCAGGTCCGCGTTACCGGGCTTCCGCCGGCCAGGGTGCATCCAGACCTTGCGTTGCTGCTGCCGACGTCCGGGACCACCGGATCGAGCAAGATGGCGAGGATTTCCGCCCGCGCCATCGCCGCCAACACGTCCTCCATCATCGAGTACCTGGGCCTTACAGCGCATGACACGGCGATCACGACGCTGAAACCGTTCTATTCGTTCGGCCTCTCCGTGCTGAACACCCATCTCGAAGCGTGCGGCAGGATCGTGCTGAATGACGACGGGTTCGAGAGCGCGGATTTCTGGGAGCGGGCCGAACGGTCGGGAGTGACCAATTTCGCCGGGGTCCCGCACGGTTTCGAGCTGCTCGCCACGATGACGCCGCGCCTGCAAAAACTCACATCGCTGCGATTTCTCGCCCAGGCGGGTGGCCGGCTGTCTCCCGGTCTGGTCCTCCGGTTCGCTCAGGTTGGCGAGCGCCAGCACTGGCACTTCTTCGCCATGTACGGCCAGACCGAGGCTTCGCCGCGTATCAGCTATCTCCCCCCTCACCTCGCGGCCCAGTTTCCGGATTCGATCGGACAGCCGATCCCCGGCGGCAGGCTCTGGATCGCGGACAGGGACGGCAAACCTGTCGACGAGCCCGGCATCGAAGGCGAACTGCATTATGCCGGCCCCAATGTCATGTCGGGCTATGCCCATACGGCCAGCGATCTTGCAGCCATGGAAGATATGAGGACGCTCGCCACCGGTGACCTGGCCTATCGGCTGGACAACGGCCTGTTCGTGATGACCGGCAGGCAATCGCGCTTCGTCAAGCCGTTCGGACTGCGGGTGAGCCTTGACGAAATCGAGACCCTGCTTGCCGATGAAGGCATTTCCGCCGCCGCGACAGCGCTGGGAGAGCGAGTTGCGATCCTGGCTGTCCTCCGGAATGCGGGCAGGACCCCGGAATCGGTCCGGCAGGCCCTTGGGAGGCGACTGCGATTGCCCGCCGGGCTGTTCGAGGTCCATGCGACCGACGCGCTCCCCTTGCTGCCCAGCGAGAAGATCGATCGCCGCGCGGTTGCGGCGATGATCGCTGCTGCCACCGCTGATGGCCCGGGCATCGCTGCAAGCGAGCGCGGGTTCTGGCACGAGGTGTGGCAGGAATTCGTCGCGATCCTGACCGGCAGGTCATCGACCGCGACCTGCGTACTCGACATCTTCCTGGAGCAGTTCGGAGAGCACGTCCGGCAGCAGGATGACAGTTTCCTCGCGCTCGGCGGCGACTCGATGGCGGCGGTAACCGTCGCGATCCGGCTGGAAGAGCTGCTGGGGCAGTTGCCGGAAGACTGGCCGGCCATGTCTGTTGCCCAGCTTGAACGCCTGCGGGAGAACCAGCTTGGCTGACCGGGGCTCCAGCAGCGTCGATACCCTCGTCCTGGCAAGGGCCAGCGCAATGGTGCTGATGGTGGCGAACCACTCGCGCCTTTCGCAGGCCCTGATCGACCTGCCCGCACTCTACGGCGGATTGAACGCCATGCTGGTCGTCTCCGGCATCTCCATGGCGACCCATGCCTTTCAACAGGACACGCGAAGCACCCTCAACGCCTTCCTGCGGTTCGGCCTGCGGCTGGCGATACCCGCCCTGGCGGTCGCCCTTGTCTGGGACACGATCATCCTGATCCTGGGCGCCCGCGACATCACGCCGTTCCGCTATTTTGCCGAGCTGACCCTGTTCAGCAACTGGCTGTCGACGCACAAGCTGGCGCTGTTCCCGATCTGGTACGTGCAGGCCGTTGTCCAGCTGCTGGCCGGCCTTGCCCTCCTGTTCCTCATGACCGATCTCACCGCGCGGATCCGGGCGGCACCGATGCGAACCTGCGGCTTCCTGCTGCTTGGATCTGTCGCGGTTGCGCTGTTGTCCTACTCCTTCTGGGACACGTCGCGGCTCGAGGATCGCCTGCCCCATCTGCTGCTGTGGAATCTGGTGCTGGGCTGGTTCATCTGGGCCGTCCAGCGCAATCTTGGCTGGACCGTTCGGTCCAGGCTGCTGCTCACCGCGACATTGCTTGCCTGCGCGGCCCTGCTCTACTTGCCGACCGGGGCGAGTTACGGGCTGTCGCGCGCGGTGTGGATGCCGCTGATCGTCCTGCCGGTGATCTGGTGGAAGCGCGTGCCCCTGCCCCGGCCCCTCGTTCACGCGGTTCACCTTCTGGCACAGGCTGTCTTCGCGATCTTCCTGATGCATTTCTACGTCTTCGGACTGGTTGAAGAACCGCTCTTGCAGCTGGGCATCGACCAACCGGTGCTGATCGCCGGACTGAAGCTGGCGGCAGGCCTGATCGTGCCGGTGCTGCTGTGGGCAGCCGGCACCGCGTTCATCCGGGTGTGGCGCCACAGGCGCATTTCCCGTCCGGTCCGACCCGGGCCGTGAAACCGGAGCGGCCTGTTAGACGCTGTCCTGTTGTCCGCCGCCCGGCAGCAGGGTGGACCCGATGGAGCCTTCTTGCTGGCCGGGTCGCTTGACGGGAAGAGTTCCGCCCAGATGCGGATGTTCCGATGCCTGAAGCTTCAGGTCCAGCACCCAGCGGCAGGACCATGCAATCATGTCATTGGCCCGCAGCACCTCGGTTTCATCGACGCGCCCGGCCTCGCGGGCGATCACCACCTGATCGTACAGGTTGTCGAGAACCGCCTGGAAATCGTCGAGAGTAGCAATGCCGGCGCAATAATCATCGAACTGTGCAGCGATCCGGCGTTCGACATCGCCCGCAATGCCGCTGGCCGGATCGGGTTCAGGGGCAACGGCGGGCGCTTCGGCCTCGCCACAGGTGTCGTCACTCGCGCCAGACCCGTCTGCCGGTGGGCGGGCAGTCTCTGCCTCGCTGGCAACGTCGGCAGCTTTCCGGTCGCCCTGGGAAACCGCCCTCGCCAGTCCGGCAGCAGCGGGCAGCGGAGAGCCATCGGCCTCCATCTCCACTTCGTGCCTGGCCACCAGGCCCCGCTTCCTGCCGGATCCGACCGGCGGCATGGCAGGGGTCTCCGAAGCAGGACTCTCAGGCGCTGATGCGGTCCTGCTGGCCGTTGCGGAGGCTGGAAGGCGATCCGGCCTGGGCCGGAGGTCCGGCTTTGTGCCGCCCCTCGCCGTCTGGGCCTGGCTTTCCCCGGTGTCGCCCAGGCGCCATTCCACACCCCCGACCGCAAGCAGCGGCTGCCTTGCGCGGATCATCAGGAGCAGCCTGATCACGATCCACGCCAGAGCGCCGGCGAGTGCCGCCACGATACTGGCAAGGGCGTAGAAATCCATGGTCCGGCCCCTAACGCGTCATGTGCATTTGGACTTGCCGCCAGTCCCGGTGATCCCCGGGAGATTGGCTGCCCTGAGGTCGCGCACATCGCGCACCACAAAGGCGGCTTCCTGGGAGAACTGGAAGTTGCGGACAAACAACTCGCCGAAGATTCCCTCGTAATCGTAATAGACCTCGGCAAACATGACAGCCGTGCCCGGAGTGGCGGCAACCCTGGTCTTGCCGCCGCCCATCCCGGTCATGGCGTTGCCATTCAGTCCGTTCCCGGGGCCATCGTCACCATAGCGGGATTTCTGCGCCTTCTTCCCGCCGGCGCATCGCTGCCAGTGGATGAACTGCTTGCCGGTCACCGGATCGGCTTCCAGGCTGGACAGGATCACCCGCCCCTTCTCGCTCAAACGGATGCCGCGTCCCTGGGCCTCCGCGCCCTTCATGATCGAATCGACGTCAGCCTCGGTCAGGGTCGGGGCGATCACGTTGTTGTTGGTCTGCTGCAACCGCGAGGCGTTGTCCGCGACCGAGATGGCCATCTGGCTGACCTGCATCCGGACAATCTGCATGTTGGCTATTTCCGCGCCATACATGCCAAGGGTCGTCAGGATCGGCAGGACCAGCGCAAACTCGATCGTCGACGCCCCTTCGCGATTGCCCCGGAACTGCCGGCAGAATGCGGCCGCCCGCTCCATCAGGCGCGCTGCCGGTGCTGGTTGGCTGGGAACAACAATCGTCTTCATGTGCACGTTCCGCCCGAGCTGCCGTATTCCTGCTGGTCCGCGAAGGGCTGGTTCTTCTTCAAGGCGCTGGCCGTAAGCGTCTTCCACCCCCATTGCTCGGGGGCAAATGGAATCCTGAAGACGGGCTGAAAGCGAACCTGGACCGTGTAGACGACAACGTCATTCGCTCCGCCGTTCCCGGAGCGGCCGATATCGCGGTCCCAGCCGCCGTTGCTGTTCTCGTCGACGTAGGTTTCGCCGCCGTCGCATTCGCCATTGTTGTTCTGGTCGTTGAACTTTTCCGGCCGTCCGATATCGGCAAAGTCATAGTAGCTCGTGCGCTCGCTGGTGAAGGTCGCGCCGGGAAACACGGGCGTTGCCAGTTCGCGGACCATGGCGTCCGCCGCATCGGTGTCCCCGCTTTCGAGCGAGGATTCACGAGCCGCCTTCTGCACCGCCCCGTTCAGCACCGAAGAGCCATAGGCGGTCTGGCCAACGTTGAAGATGCCCATCATCAGCACCAGGAAGACCGGCGCGATCAGCGCGAATTCGGTGGCCGCGACGCCATCGCGGGCGCGGGCCAGACGGCCGCACAGGTCGGTCCGCCCGGGATCGCTTGCAGGCCAGGTCATTGCATCACCCGCAGTTCGCCAACCTGCTTGGCGATTTCCTGGAACGCGGCGTTCAACTGGGTCGCGTTCGACGCCGTGAACGAGCTGCCCGGCGATCCGCAGTAGGACAGGTCCGAATTCAGCGTGTTGGCGAAGCCGATCACCCACAGCCGGATTCCCTTGGCCTTGATCGCATCGCATATCGCCCGGAAACGCTGGCTGTGACGCAGGTCCTCCTGCGTGGTGCTGCCATCGCTGGTGACCCTGCGATCCAGCCGCTCGATCCCGTAGGCCTGGTAGGTAGTCGAGCGGCCTTCCTGGAATCCGTCGGTCATGAAGATGATGTGGCGGTTGACGTTGGCGCCGTTGGCCGGGTCGCTGCGAACAAGATCGCCAAAGATCCCGTCGGGCGAGGACAGGCGCGCACCCCACAACAGCCCGATGTCCAGATAGGTATTCCCCTGGGCCGACAGCGAGTTGGCGTAAGCGGTGAAGGTGGAGCGATCCAGTTCATCGAGCGCGCGAGCCGGTGTCACGCAATAGGACGTCGCCTTCGAACCCGACGTCGAGATGGCCGGCGAGTTGCGCAGATAGGCAACCTCCGGCCACAGCGGCGCCCACTTGGTCGCGTCATCGCCATCCGGAGTCATGTCGATATCAAGGTCCAGCGCATCGGATGGCGAAATCCCGCCCAGATTGCTGAAACTGAAGGTAGGCTCCGGCACGGTCGCGCGCTCTTCGATGCACCCCTCCCATTTCGAGGTCTGGTCCGCGCCATTGTTGCCAGTGGGCGTGGAAACCGGGTTGAACCGCTTGAAGTCGCTCACGTCGTACTGGACGGGCTGGTACTGCCAATTGCTGAAGACCTGGCGGGTGCGCGTCTCCATGATCGGATTGCTGGTGGCATATTGATAGGTGAAGAAGATCCGCTGGGAATCATAGTAGTATTGCCGCCACCGCTGCCCCTGCTTTTGGCACAGGTAGGTGGTCATCTTCTGCGGTTGCTGGGTTGTGTTGGTTACAACCTGTTGCCCCGCGTCGTTGGTGGTGGTTCCGCTGGAAGAGCTTGGCGCACCGCTGTCGGCCCATGCGGTGTTGTTCGGCAGGGCGGCGGTGCAACTCCCCTGCGATGTGTATTGCGAGTTATTGAGCGATGCCGTGTTCGACGTGGTGACCGAACCATAATTGGTCGAGCTTGAGATCACGGGCGCATCCCAGCCGACGCGGACCTGTTCGGTGATCGTATTGAAGACCGGCCGGCGCGACTGGATGGTCCAGGTGTCGACCAGGTAATCGGGGTCCAGATCGACCAGCAGTCGCCCGACATTGACGGTCGTGCTGTACGGTACGAAGGCATAGCGGATGCGCGCGTTCGAACCGGCCGTGGACATCTCCACCGTATCGTAGAAGTTGATCATCGCCGACTTCAGCGCGCTGAGGCGGGTTCCGCCGGACAGCGAGGTGCTCATCGACCCCGTCACGTCCAGCACCATGGTGACATCGCTGTTGCCGACCCCCATGGTCGAGGAGCAGTCGGCGCTCAGCTGCATGTCCGCCATGCCGAAGAGTTGCATCATCAGCATGGGAAGGACCGTTTCGGCCCTGGCCGAAATGGCGTTTCCGGTCTGGTCGGCATCGAAAGTGATCGACGTGGCCTTCGAACCTTGCTGACCCTCGTCGAAGTTGACGTCGAAGTATCTGGTAGCCTGGGCCCTCGCCGTTGCATCGAAGCCGTTGATGGTCACGGCCCGCCGCCCCGCCAGCACTGAAGCGTCGCAGGCGCTCTGCAGGCGGGTCTGCACCTGGTACGCACGGCTCATGTCCACACCGGAACCGATCAGCGCAGCCATCACCAGAATGCCAGCCGCAGCCATCGGCAGGATATTGCCGCTTTCATCGAACTGCAGTTGGGACAAGGTCGGCTGAGCCACGGCGAGATCCAATACAATGGGATATCTTTTCATGATTCCATTGGCTGGTTAAGAAACCGTTGAGTTCATTGGCCGATCGATGAGCGCGCATGACCGGTGGCCGCCTGCGACAACGATCACCGGATGCAGCCCAAACCGCGCGGGAGAGGAGGAAGTCCTGGAAATCGGTCGCTCCGATTACCCGGATGCTGCCGATACGCCGGCGAAATTCCTCATCCTGGCAGCTCGGGTGCTTTTACGCGAATAGGAGCTTCGGGGCTGGGCCTTGATGTTGTATCCCTCCGCCTTTCCTTTCCTGCGCACAACACGCTGTTGAGGGCGCCCGCCGGTGCGCTGCAGACCGGTCCAATTCATGATGCACGACCCACCGGAAGCAGGAACAGGTGCGACTCCACCGCCCAGATGGATTCGTTCCACAGCCATCATCTGGACCGCGTCGGCTCCGAACCCCTGTTTGCCCTCTATGGTCCCTGCGAAGCCGAGGATTCGACCATCGTCCCCGCAACTGGATCAGAACGGTCCCGCGCCTCCACTGGCGCGCCCGTGGGCAATCGCGATGCGTGGAAGCATGGTCGGCATTCGCTCGGTCCGAGGGCGCTGGAATCCGCTGCCGCACAGCATGGGACTTGTGTTGCATCTCTGTTGCACGGAATCGCCGTCAGGCAGCCGGAATGCCCGGAATCACACGGAAAACCGCGCAACAAGAGGCAACATGCCATTTCACGGCTGGAGAATGGCCAACAGCTCAAAAACGGCGGATTTCCGGGGAAAATAATGGTAGCGGAGGAGGGATCCATGGATGCCAGTTATCCAATTGATAATTTAGGATACATTTAGAGGAGACCCCAGAAATACCCCCTTCACTACCCCCAATATGGGGTTTTACGATAAGACAATTCAGGGATCGGACGAGCTGAGTTCAGACACCATTTGACCAAGTGATTTTTGTCTCTTCAAAGGTCAGAAACGAGTCAGAGTCGCTGCTCTTCGCACAGCGTCGGATCATTAGGCCGTAGACTCATTAGTTGCGATCCATAACCGTGCTGAGAAGAGCTTAATGGCAGCGAGGAAGTTATCGGCGCGTTTGTCGTAGCGTGTCGCCAAGCCTCTGGCGTGTTTGAGTTTTCCGAAGAAGCGCTCGATCAGGTTGCGATAGCGGTAGAGGAAGGCGCTGAAGGCGAAGCCCTTTCGTCGATTACGCTTTGCCGGGATGTTGGCGAAGCCGCCGTTGCTTTCGATCCGTGCGCGGATAGCATCGCTGTCATAGGCCTTGTCAGCCAGGAAAGTGCTGCCGGGTGGTACGACATCAAGCAGCGCTACAGCCTCGCGGCAATCGCTGGCTTGTCCTTCCGACAGATGCAGGCCGACCGGTAAA
>CALMJG010000195.1 GCA_937864195.1 uncultured Novosphingobium sp. | reverse complement strand
GCGAACATCTGCGCCTCGTCCACCACCACCAGCGCCGGGAACCATTGCTCGCGCGGGGCATCGAACAGGGCGGAGAGAAACAGCGCCGCGCAGCGCATCTGCGCCTCGATCTCGAGCCCGTCGAGCGCCAGCACGACCGAGGCACGATGCTCGCGGATGCGCGCCGCCAGCCGGGTCAGCTCGACCGCCGAATAGGCCGCGCCGTCGACCACTATATGCCCGAACACGTCGGCCAGGGTCACGAAGTCCCCCTCGGGATCGATCACCACCTGCTGGACGATCCCTGCGCTTTCCTCGAGAATCCGGCGCAGCAGGTGCGACTTGCCCGAGCCGCTGTTGCCCTGCACCAGCAGGCGGGTGGCCAGCAGTTCCTCGACGTCGATCGTGACCGGGCGGTCACTCTGGTCGGTTCCGATCTGGATGGGCGCGCTCACGTGGGCGGGCCTAGTCCGAGGCGGGGATTCGCGCCAAGCGCCCGGGCGGCGTTTTCCAGAGGTTTGGCGCCCCGGCGGCGAAGTCCGGGCTCACCCCATCCCGAATACCGATTTGGCCACGTGAGTGATCCGGCAGGCCAGGTCCGCCTCTCCCGAAGCGACGATGTAGTGGCCGGCCGCGCCCGCCTCGTCGCCGTCAGCGATACCGGTGGTGAAGACCACGTCGTGCACATACATCCGCTCTTCCAGCGGGCGGGTCAGTTCGGCACGGGGTTCCAGCAGCGGCGTTTCACTGGTCCACAGCACCCGGTCGGGATCATCCGCGTCGAGCAGCGACCAGAAGGTGCGGTAGATGCCGACGATCTCCCTGGGCTCCACCCCGTGCCACAGCACCAGCCAGCCATCGTCGGTCAGCACCGGCGGGGCGCCGCCGCCCAGCCGCACCGTGTCCAGCCGGTCGGCGCGCGGGCGGATCGCGGATCCGGCCACCGGCTGCCAGTGCAGGCCGTCGGGCGAGCGCGCGAAGTTGATCGAGGGGCCGCTGCGCCACTCCGAGCCCGGCGGCCAGGCGAACCAGTGATCGCCGATCGGCCGGGTCAACGCCCAGTAACGCCCGTCGATCAGCCCTTCGAAGATCGTCATGTCCTTGTTCTGGTGGTCCAGCACCAGCCCCAGCAGGGTCCAGTCGAGCCCGTTGTCGGATTCGTAGAGCACTGTGCCGTGGTGCTGCGGGCTGACGCAGCAGGCGGTCATCAGCCAGCGCCCCTCCAGCCGGGTGATGCGCGCGTCCTCCAGGCCATAGCACTGCCACGGCTGGCTGGGGGCGATGGCGCGGTCATAGTGGACCTCGACCACTTCCAGCCCGTCGGGCGTCAGCTCCACCGGCAGCAGCCACGACAGCGAGGTGAGCGCCATCGCTCGCCATGGCCCGCCGCGCATCAGGAACTTGCGCGGGTCGGCCGTATCGACCTGGTCGAGCGGCCAGGCATCGAGGACATAGCCGCCCTCGTCCCAGCGGATCGAGCGGACGTGCCCGCCGTCCACCGGATCGGCCAGCGCTTCGGCTATCCGCACCATCATCAGCAGGTTGCCGCCGGGCAGGCGCAGCAGCCCCGGGTTGAATGCACCCAGCACATAGGTTTCCGCATCGAGCTGGCCAGTCATCGGCGAGCGCGACAGGTCAACATCCAGCGGCCCGAACACCAGGTGGTCGACCGCATGGGCCGGGGCAAGCGGGGCGGCGGGATGAGGCGGGCCGGCATGAAGAGACTTCATCGGCGGCTTCCTTGCTGCCGCGACTTCCGGCCCATCGGGTCGATCCGCAAGGTGACGCGGTCGATCCCCACCGGACGGGTCGCGGCCCGCAGCGCCGCCTTCGCTGCCCCTTCAGGCGGCGGCAGCTTGTGCGCGGCGACCTGTCGGGCGCGCTCGGTCGAGCTGCGGATCAGGACGATGCGCTTGCCTGCAAGGCTGGTCTCTGGCGTGGTCATGGCGGGTGAAACACCGCGAGCACGGAAATTGTGCCGCGCGGGCGATGGCTTTCACCGCCACGATCGCCTCGGGCCGCCGCGTTGTCGGGCAGGTGGCGCGCGGGTGCTGACGCTTCAGCCGCCCGCGCTCCCGATCAGGCGGCGCTGACAGTGGCCAGGTCCGCGATGAACTTGTCGATGTTGCCCATCGTCAGGCCGGCCACGTTGATGCGCCCGGAACCGGCCATGTAGATGCCGTGGTCGCTGCGCAGCTTGAGAATCTGCTCGCCCGACAGCGGCAGGATCGAGAACAGGCCGTTCTGCCCGCCCAGCGGCACGAGATCGACCGCACCGGCCTTGCCCGAACCAGCCAGCTTCGCGCGGACCTGGTTCATGCGCGCGCGCATGTCGTCCAGCTCGTCCTGCCACAGCTTCACCAGCGCCTCGTCCTCAAGGATCAGGCGCACGGCAGCGGCGCCGTGATCGGGCGGCATCGACCAGGCCGCGCGGGCCAGGGCATAGCCGTTCGACAGCACCGCACCCAGTTGGGCCGGGTCCGACACCATGACATAGACCGCGCCGACGCGGTCACGGTACATGCCGAAGTTCTTGTCGCACGAATAGGCGATCAGCGCTTCCGGAACGGCGGCAAGGACGCGGCGCACGCCATAGGCGTCCTCCTCCATGCCCTGCCCCAGCCCTTGATAAGCAAGGTCGAGGATCGGCAGGACGCCCTTATCGGCCAGCAGGCCGGCGATCTCGTCCCAGTCGGCATTGCTGTAATCGATGCCGGTGGGGTTGTGGCAGCAGCCGTGCAGCAGCACCGCATCGCCCGGCTGCGCTTCGGCAATCGCGGCGCGCAGCGCGTCCATGTCGACCTTGCCGTCCTTGCCGGCGTGGTTGAAGCCCTTCAGCTCCACCCCAAGGTCGGCGAAGATCTGGGCGTGGTTGGGCCAGCTGGGCAGGCCCATCAGCACGCGATTCACGCCCGCGCGCTTGGCCAGCGCCACGGCGAGGCGCACGCCGCCGGTGCCGCCGGGGGTCTGCATCCCGTCGATCCGGCCATCCATGGTCGGGTTTTCCTTGCCGAACACCCACGGCATCAGCGCGTGGACAAAGCCCATGTCGCCTTCCGGGCCGAGGTAGGCCTTGGAATCCTGCGTCTCCAGCAGCTTCTTTTCCGCCGCCTTGATCGCCGCGAAGACGGGCGTCGCGCCGTCGCCGGTGCGATAGACGCCGACGCCAAGATCGATCTTGTCGGCGCGCGGGTCCTCGTTGTGAAGCTTGATCAGCGCGAGCAGCGCGTCGGCGGGCTGTTGAGGCAGGGTGTTGAGCATGACGCGGGCGCGCTTAGCCCCCTAAGCCGCGCAGGACAAGGGGCGGCGTCAGAACGGGACCCACTTCTGCTTCTTGGAAAACTTCATGTAGCCGGCATTGATCCCCAGCCGCATCCCCACGCCCATGCGGATCGGGATCAGCACCACGTCGCCACTGCGCAGATAGCTGGCGGTCAGCCCGCCCACGACATAGGCCTGCCCTTCGCCCGCAGGGAAGCGCTTGTACAGGTCCTCGGTGTCATAGAGGTTGTAGACCAGCACAAAGGCCTTCGCGGCATTGCCCCCGGCGTCGATTCCCACCGACGGCCCGGTCCAGTAGACCGGCTTCTGCCCCTCCACCTTGTGGGTCAGCGTGCCCTTGCCATAGCGCAGGCCGACGATCAGCGCCGCGCCGCCCTCGCTGCCCTGGATGTAGGCGTTGGGTTCGCCCTGCTTCTTGAGCAGGCCCTGGATCATCTCGGCCAGCCCCGCCGCGCCCTCGCCGAACACTTCCTCGCCCGCCTTGACGAGATCGCCCGCGCGGTAGGTCTTGTCGGTGGTGGCGACATTGGGGGCCACGTCCCTGGTCTTGCCGCCGCCGTTCTCGGCCGTGACGACAACGTCGGAGGCTGGCCCGGCAGAAGCCGGACCCTGTGCCGGAGCCGGAGCCTGGGCCGGAGCCGGAGCCGGGGTGGAACGCGAAGCCGGGGCCTGGGCCGCGCCGCTCTTGCCATTGGCCAGGTCCGCGTCGATCGCCTTGTCGGGATCGACCTGCTGGACCTGCGCCGCCACCGGCGCGCAAAGCGCCAGCGCCGCCGCCCCGCACAGCGCGGCAAGGCCCTGCCGCCAAGCCTGAACCATCCCAGCCGTCATCTCCAACCCACCTTCCAGATAGCGCCGCACACCGGGCAAGCGCCTGCCATCGCACCAGAATCGATGGAGCCCGAAGCGACAATCGCGCCGCGACGAACCGAGTCGGTTTTGCGGCCAGACGAATCCCGCCAAAAAACTCGCCAAAATCTCCACCCACCCCCCTTGCCGCCCGCAAACCCCCTCGCTATAGGCCGCGCTTCGCCGCTGCGATCCGGAGACGTGGGTGAGTGGCTGAAACCAACGGTTTGCTAAACCGTCGTACTG
>CALMJG010000194.1 GCA_937864195.1 uncultured Novosphingobium sp. | reverse complement strand
CCGCACCTGCCGCGCCGGAAAGTGGGAATTCACCCGTTGCGGCCGAACATCGCTTGGCCGAACCCTAGGCCGGCTTAATGCAGCGCCTCCTGATTCCGCTGGACCAGGTTGGTGCCGGCTTGCTGGACAGCGCGCCAGGCCAACGGGTGCCGACGTGTGACCACCTCTTGTCGCATCAGACCGACAGCTCCCGTGCAGGGCGTCCTAAGCGTCAACTTCCTCCAGGCCATAGTCTGGCAGCGCATGGAAGGCATTCTTCAAGGCTTCGCCCCATCCGGTTGAAATAGCCTTGAAGTAGGGATCGTCGGCCGTCACACGGCGTTCGTGAACCGGGGAGAACTGATCTCGCTCAATGATCAGCAGGTCAAGCGGCATCCCGACCGAAAGGTTCGCCTTCAGTGTAGAATCAAAGCTTACCATCAGCAGCTTGACTGCATCGGCGAAATCCATGTCGCGATCATAGCCGCGAAGCAGGATGGGCCGCCCATACTTGGTTTCCCCGATCTGGAAAAACGGGGTGTCGCAGCTGGCTTCGATGAAGTTGCCTTCCGGATAGATCAGAAACATGCGCGGTTCCATGCCGGCGATCTGTCCGGCAACGATGATCGATGCGGCAAACGCTCCAGACCCGGTCTGCCCGTTGTCCGCATCCTGCGATTGGATCGTTTCGCGCAACAAGCGTCCGACAATGCCTGCGATCTGAAACATGCTGGGGGCATCGAGCAATGAATTACGGCGTTCGCCCGGCGCCTTGTTTCGTTCTTCAAGCTGGCTGATGAGGGATTGGGTCGTGGCAAGGTTGCCTGCGGTCATGATCGCGATGATCCGTTCCCCCGGAACCTCCCAGTGGAACATCTTGCGAAACGTGGAAATGTTATCGACTCCGGCATTCGTCCGGGTGTCACTCATCAGAACGAGCCCGCGCGATAGCGCCATGCCCACACAATATGTCACGCCTCAAGCTCCCTTCGCCAGCCCGCCTATTGCTGGCACAATTGCTGTTCTACCGCGAGGCTTACCTTGAGCATGCTCTCACCGGCGCCATAGGATATGGCCGTCACGGGCGCTGCATCACGATAATCACGGCCCGTGGCAACGCGCACATACCGTTGATCCGGGCAAATCCCGTTGGATACGTCGAAACCGACCCAGCCGAGGCCATCAACATGGGCTTCGGCCCAGCCGTGACCCGCCTCCTGATCGATGCGGTCGTTCATCATCAAGTAGCCGCTGGCATAACGGGCCGGAATACCCAGCAATCGGGCGCAGCCGATAAAGATATGGGCGTGATCCTGACATACCCCATGACCTGCGGCCAGGGCCTGTTCGGCTGGCGTAGCGGCGGTGGTGTGGCCAATTTCATAGCGCACCGCCGCCAGCACTGCGTCCGAAAGATGGTGCAACATGTCGAGCCGGTCAGGCATTTCTGCCCGCAGGTTTGCGGCAAGGGCGCGCATCCTTGGCCCCGGCTCGGTCAGCGCAGTCTGATTGCGAAACAACCAGAGCGGCATGAAACCACCGTGTGCCCCCACGACGCCCGAACAATCCGTGGTTTCGATCAGCCCCGCGCAGGTGATGGTTATCTCTGTCGTCCCCGGCATGGCGGATGCCAGGGTCGTACGGTTGCCGTTCTGGTCTTCGTACTCAACTTCCACTTGCGCGCCGCCCAGCGTCATATTCCAGTCAATGACGGATTGTCCGGGGCCGGAACGGGGCTTCAGGCGCAATTGCTGCAAGCCATGGGCAACAGGTTGATCAAACCGGTAATGGGTGGTGTGCCGAATGAAGAGTTGCATGGTGTTAGCGCCTCAATCCACAAAACGGTAGGCGGCGGCGATCGCAGCGCCCAGTTGCTGGTTGGCGGCGATGAAATCGACAATTACCTGATGCAGGCCCTGTTCGAAGATCTGCTCGATCGCGGTCCGTTGCAGTCGGGCGGCGGCGTCGTCCCACAGGTCATGGGCTGCTGTGCGGGTGCCATATTCCCGCGCCAGGTCGCCCATGTTCTTGCCGATCTGCTCATAGCAGAACGCCAGACTGCGCGGGAAGCGTTCATCCAGCAGCAGGAACTGTGCGATCCCGAGCGAATCCAGGGCCCCGGCGTTCAGCCAGCGATAGGCCCGCTCGCCCGCAACCGAACGCAGGATGGTTTCCCATTGAGCATTATCCAGGCTTGACCCCACCCAAGCCAGCGAAGGCAGCAGGACATAATACTTTACGTCCAGGATACGCGCCGTGTTGTCGGCTCGCTCAATGTAAGTCCCGAGCCGCGCGAAGTTGAAGATGTCGTTGTGCAACATGGTTCCGTCCATGGCGCCGCGAACCACCGTGGTTTGGCGCCGGATGGCAGCCAAAACATCGCCAAGATTGCTTTCCTTTACTGGACGCGAAAGCATTTCATGCAGGGTCATCCAGCCTTCATTGGTGGCTTCCCATACCTCGCGCGTAAGGGCAGTGCGAACCGCGCGCGCATTGGTGCGTGCCTGTTCGATCATCCCAAGGACACTGCCCGGATTTTCGGGCGAGCGCAGGACGTGGTTGGTGACTGACGACCCTGAATAGTCTCCGCCGCTGGCCCTGTAGTCGGCGTCCTGTCCGATGGTGACCAGCACCGAGCGCCATTCGTCTCGCGAGCCGCTGGGCCCGCGGGTCAGGGCCATGCGAAAGCCGGCGTCAAGCAGGCGGGCGGTATTTTCCGCCCGCTCAAGGTATCGGGTCATCCAGAAGATGCCATTGGCGGAACGTCCCAGCATCGGCTCAGTCCTCCAGAACCCAACTGTCCTTGGTCCCGCCTCCTTGCGAGGAGTTGACCACCAGCGACCCCTTGCGCAGCGCTACGCGGGTCAGTCCGCCCGGGGTGATGTCGATCCCGCCCGGCGAGACAAGCACGAACGGGCGCAAGTCGACATGACGCGGCGCCAAACCGGCCTTGGCAAAGATCGGCACCGATGAAAGCGCCAGCGTCGGCTGGGCGATATAATTTTCGGGATGCGCGCGCAGTTTCTTCTCGAACCGGGCGATCTCGGCCCTGGACGAGGTCGGCCCGATCAACATGCCGTAGCCGCCAGAGCCGTGGACTTCCTTCACCACCAGTTCGGCCAGATTTTCCAGAACGTACTTCAGCGCATCCGGTTCGGCGCAGCGCCACGTGGGGACGTTCTGCAGGATCGGTTTTTCGCCAGTGTAGAACTCGACGATGTCCGGCATGAAGCTGTAAATCGCCTTGTCATCGGCAATGCCAGTCCCCGGCGCATTGGCGATCGTCACCCCGCCCGCGCGGTAAATGTCCATGATCCCTGAAACGCCCAGCATGCTGGTTGGGTTGAAGCTCAGCGGATCGAGGTATTCATCATCGACCCGGCGATAGATCACATCAACCGGCTGGTAGCCGCGCGTCGTGCGCATGGCGATGCGCCCGTCCATCACTCGCAGGTCGCTGCCCTCGACCAGTTCGGCCCCCATCTGGTCCGCCAGGAAGGCATGCTCGTAGTAGGCTGAGTTGTAGATCCCCGGCGTTAGCACCGCGACCACCGGACGGTCTCCAACGCGCCCATTGACGCAGTCGGGCGCACAGGCCGCAAGGCTGCGGGCCAGCCGGCGCGGATAATCCGAAACCGGCCGCACCGCGATCCGCGTAAACAGTTCGGGAAACATGGCCATCATGGTTTCCCGGTTCTCCAACATATAGGAGACACCCGATGGCGTGCGGGCGTTGTCTTCCAGCACCATGAAATCATCTGGCCCCGTGCGCACAAGATCGATCCCGACCACATGGGTGTAAACCCCGCCGGGTGGCGTGAAGCCGATCATCTGCGGCAGGAATGCCGCGTTGGCCTGAAGCAGCCGTTCCGGCAGCCGACCCGATCGCACAATCTCCTGCCGATGATAGATATCGTGCAGAAAGGCATTGATCGCCCGTACCCGCTGTTCGATTCCACGGGAAAGCTTGCGCCATTCGGCCGCGGTAATGATCCGCGGAATCATGTCGAACGGAATCAGCCGCTCTTTGCCGGCATTATCGCCATAGACATTGAAGGTAATCCCCGTGCGGCGAAAGACTTGCTCTGCCCGGTCGTTCTGCCGCCGCAACCAGCCCACGTCCTGATCGTCGTACCACTGCCGGTAACCCGCATAAGCCGGCCGAACCGAACCATCAGCGGTGAGCATTTCGTCAAACGGCGGACGGGCTTGTGACTGCATGGCGACTCCCTGTTATCAGGGATAATGCTGCACTTGCGAAAGAACGCAAGCCGAAATGTTGCAGGTGCGAAGATGAAAGACTCACCCGACCTCAGCCAAGGCGGGCGAGCGGCCAAGCTTTCAAGTCTGACGGTCGACGAAATGGTGTTCCTGCTTGAAATGGTTGTGAAGCGATGCGCGGATCGAGACGAGCTTCTGCAGTGACTTCATCCGCCGGGACCGCTGCATGGCTGAATCCCCTCCAGGGACAAACAGGCGATCCGCACCGTCTTCCCCGCAGGATAATGCCCAGTTTCAGTGCCTGCTGCGAAGCAGGATATGACGCGACATCAGCAGCCCAGGCAGGAGCGGCAGCCACAGGATGAGCAGGCGCAGGAGTACGGTGCCCGTCAACGCCGTTTCCAGACCGAGGTCCAGCATATGCAGCGTACTGGTGCAGACAACCTCGAAACTGCCCAGCCCGAAAGGGATCGGCCCAAGGGTAACCGCAATCGAGGCGAGGACAAAAGCGAGCAAGGCGACCGCTAGGGTAATGTCCGCACCAAGCCCATGAACCAGTGCCCAAAGCGTCAGGATATCAGCCGCGAATACGGCCGCATTGAGCAGAGTGACGATCCCGATCAGAGGCCGGTCCTTCAGCAGGCCGGCGGGAGCTTCGCCCAGGATCCCGACCATCTGGCGGATCGGCCTGACAGCTTCAATCGCGGGCGGAAGAGGCCGGCTCCCTCTCTGCCTCAACCACAGTGCGAGCGCCGGTATGCCCAGCGCGACCAGCATGAATGTCGTGACCAGTCCGACCATCAGCGGCGTGGCATCTCCCTGGAGCCAGAGAAGCACGAGCGCGACCACGGCAAAGACCATATAGGACGCGTAAAAGCCCAGCATCGACAGGAGCAGGGTGGCAACTGCGGCACCCCGCGTCGCACCGATCCCGACCAACTGATCGACCAGAACCACATTCCCGCTCATTCCGGCAGTTGGCACCGCCTGGTCGGCAAACAGCTTGGAAAGTGCGATGCGGATCAGGATGGGCAAGCGGAAAGGACGCCCCTCGGCCTGTTCGAGGACCACCTTCCAGCCGAGTGCAAGGCTCACGTAGGTCGAGAGCTGCAGGGCCACTGCAAAAATCAACCAGCCGGGCTCCACCTTCCTCACCAGTTCGGCGAAATTCCGCAGCTCGCCAAAGTGGACCACGGCGCCGACCAGGGCGGCGATCAGCAGCACCCCGAAGAACCATTGCCGCCAGCCGGTCACAGATGGTTGTCCCCGGCATTGTGCAGGCGCTTGGCGAACTCGGTAACCAGGGCATAGGCCGCGACCAGCAGCAGGAGTTGTGCCAGGAGCATTGGAGCCAAGGGCCGGAAGGCGAACAGATTCGCGATCTCGCCCGCATAAGGCAGAGCCAGCGCCAGCGCCGCAACGAAGATCGAACTCCACAGCAACAAGCTGGATGGTGCGCTCTGCCAGAAACGCCGCCGGGTCCGAAGCACCAGCAGCGCGGCCAGTTCGGTCAGCAGAGAAACAATGAACCAGCTTGTTCGAAGAGTTTCGGGATCTGCCCGCAGGACAAACCACAGGTAGGCGAATGTCAGCAGATCGAAGAGCGTGCTGATCAGACCGAAGACGATCATGAAATTGCGGATGCGCGCGATATTCCAGCGCTGGGGCGCGGCCAGCCGTTCGCGGTCCACCGCATCGCTGGCAATCGCGATCGCCGGCAGGTCAGACAGGAAATTGTTGAGCAGGATCTGGGTGGGCAGCAGCGGCAGGAACGGCAGCAGCACGGTCGCCAGCGCCATGCTGACCATGTTCCCGAAATTGGCACTGGTCGTGATCGCAATGTATTTGAGCGTGTTGGCAAAGGTGCGCCGGCCATCCTCCACGCCGCGCCTGATCGCGCCCAGGTCCGGCCGCAGCAGCACGATGTCGGCGCTTTCGCGGGCAACGTCCACTGCGCTGTCAACCGAGATGCCCACGTCGGCCGCGCGCAGCGCCGGGGCATCGTTGATCCCGTCACCCATGTACCCGACGGCGTGGCCGGCCGCCTGAAGCGCGCGAACGATCCTCTCCTTCTGCTGTGGCTCCACTTCCGCGAATAGGCGCACCGCGCCGATTCTTGCCGCGAGAGCGGCTTCGTCCAGCGCGGCAAGCGTGTCTCCGGTCATGACCTCGCCCGGCTCCAGCCCGATGACCGCCGCCATCCGCTCGGTCACGTAGCGATTGTCGCCGCTGATGATTCTGATCGATATTCCCCGCCCGGCAAGGGCGGCAACGGTCTTCTCGATGCCCGGCTTGGGCGGATCGAAGAACAGGAGAAAGCCTTCGAGGCAGGCACGTCCCGCCTCGCCGCTCGAAACCGCCAGCACCCTGAACCCGTCCTGCGCCTTGTTCCGAACGAAGTCCTGGATAGCGGCTCGCCGCACTGCATCGAGCCGACGGATACCCTCGGCAGCCCGCTCATCGGCGCAGTCGGCCAGAACCTCGTTGACCGCGCCCTTGGTCACGGTGATCTCCGCGCCGTCCTTCAGCCGAGCGGTGACAGTGAATCTCCGGCGGACGAAATCGTAGGGCACTTCGCCAAGCTTTCGGGGAATTTCGCCCGTAACCCCGGATGCCGCCGCAGCGGCCAGCACTGCCTCGTCAAGCGCGCTCGCCATGCTTGTCTGCAAGCGTGAATTTATCGCCGCCAGCCGCAGCACCGGTGCCGCCGCTTGTCCCGCAGTGTCCACGGCTGCGCTCAGCGCGATCGAGCCCACGGTCAGCGTTCCGGTCTTGTCGGTGCACAGCACGTCCATGCCGCCTAGATTCTCGATCGCCTGAAGCCGCCTGACCAGAACGCCGTGGCCGGTCATGCGGCGGGCACCCGCAGCCAGGGTCACGCTGACGATCGCGGGAAGAAGTTCCGGCGAAATCGCCACGGCCAGCGCCATTGCGAACAGAACGGAAGTGACCAGATCCCGCCCCAGCAGCATGGCCGCAACCAGCACCATGGCGACCACGCAGAGCATCACGCGCATCAGCATGGCGCCGAACGCTGCCAGCCCTCGCGCGAACTCGGTCGCCTCCTCGGCCTTTTCGAGGTCCTGCTCGATCGCGCCGAAGATGGTGTCCTTACCGGTGGTGACAACCAGCATGCGGCAGGTCCCGCTACGGATCGACGTGCCTTCGAACAGCGATCCGGTTCTTTCCGCCAGAACGGCGGCTTCTGGGGAAGAAGCCGGGGACTTCTCGACCGGGAAAGGTTCACCGGTCAGGGGCGCCTCGTCCACCAGAAGGCTGCTGCTTTCGAGAATCCGGCCATCGCCCGGCACCAGATCGCCCGCCTGCAGCAGCGCGACATCGCCCGGCACAACCGCGTCCAGGGGCAAACGCACCGGCTTGCCGTCGCGCAGCAGGTTAACCTGCCTGACCAGCCGCTGCTGGAGTTCTTCGATCGCCTTCGAGGCGGAATATTCCTGCGTGAAACCGAGCAGGCTGCTGCCGACGATGATTATCAGAATGATTGCCGCATCGATCCACTCTCGCAGGAACAGCGACAGGGCCGCCCCGACGATCAGGATCAGAACCAGCGGATTGGTGAACTGCGAAAGAAGCAGCCGCAGGGTCTGTGCATGACGATGGTGGCTGCGGCCGCCCCTGCTGCGCCGAGCCGCCTCGGCTGAACCTAGTCCGTCGGGACCGCTGCCGAACCGGCGCGCCAGTTCGTCAATATCCAGGGCCCACCAGGCTTGTTCGGCCATCAGTATCGAATCCCGGCCATGGCATCGCCCCCGCACGCGGATGAGAATTGGAGCCTAATGTGTTGCGACAGTAACTGCCAGCCCGAGCCAGTGCCACCCGGGCAGTCAGGTTTCAGCAAGGCGCGGCGGCTGAATGGAAGCGGATCGGCGCGGCGGACGTCAATGGCGACGGGGATCTCGACCAGATCTTCGTCAACCGCACCAATGGCCGCTTTGCCGAGGTCGCGACCGCGCCCCCTCTCGGATCGATATTCGAATGTTGCCGCCGATCGTTTATCGTGATTATGCCTGAGTTGCCGGACGGAGAGAGCAATGGGCATAGTTACGCAGGCATTTGCATCCGGGGATCCTCGCATTGACGGGCTGCTAAGCGGTCGGAAATGGCTGGACACAATAAAAGTCGGGTTTCCGGATCAGGCAAGCGATTACCCTGGCTTGAATTCCTCGGACGAACGCAGTTCGGACTTCGGCGCTGCATCAAGCGAACTGCAGCGGGTGTTCACTTATTTGACCACACTGGTGTCGGGCTACACCGGACTCGGGTTCGATTTCAGGGGGGGTGTGGCGGCGGACATCAGCGCGGCCTATACCTCCGCAGTAACGTCCGCCAATCCTGCACGGACAGTCTGGAATGTTGCCGGCAATCTTGCGTCAGCCGACATCTGGTTCGGCACCTCGTTCAACTTTCGCGCCCCGAAGGTCGGCGACTATGCCTATCTGACAGTCCTGCACGAACTGGGACACGCGCTTGGTCTGAAGCATCCGTTCGAGGCGGGCGGGGCCGCCAATACTGTCCTGCCGGCGATGTGGGATTGGCTGGGTTATTCGGTGATGAGCTACCGCAGCTATCAGGGTGACGACCTGAGCGGTTACTCGAACGAGACCTTCGGCTACCCCACGACGTTCATGGCCAATGACATTCTGGCGCTGCAGGAGATGTACGGCGCCAACTACGAGACGAACGGCGGCGATACAGTCTACACGTGGAATTCCGGGACCGGCCAGTCGTTCGTGAACGGGGTCGCCGGCCCCAAGCCTGGCGACGGCCTGGGCGCGACGTTCGATTCCAGCATGAACCGCGTGTTCATGGCGCTGTGGGACGGCGGCGGCGAAGATACGCTGGACCTGTCGAATTTCGCCAACGGCATGTTCGTGGATCTGAGCCCGGGTGCCGGCAGCCGGTTCACCAACGCGCCCAATCTGGGCAACGGCAGGACAGCCAACAATCTGTACATGTCGTGGCTGGTCGATGGCGACCCCCGCTCCCTGATCGAGAATGCCATTGGCGGGGCCGGCGCGGACCGGCTGCTCGGCAACAGCGCGAACAACAAGCTGACCGGCAATGGCGGCAACGACGTTCTGCACGGAGGCGCGGGCGACGATCTCCTGACGGGCGGCGCCGGGACCGACCAGCTGGTCGGCGGCGTGGGACAGGATACTGCGAACTATTCATCGCCGTTCGCCAGCGTGGTGATCGACTATTTCACGCGCCAGACGAAGAGCGACCCCAGCAACGGCCTTGCCAGCCTCGTCATCAAGGGGGGCGATGGACAAGATGGCGTGGATGTGGAGCAGCTGCGCTTTACCGACCGGACGATCGACGTTGCCGATTACCTGAGCTACGATCCCAATCCGCCAAGGCTGCTGGCGTCATTCGACAATCGCGTCTTTCCCTCGACGACCGCTGCCTATGCCAGCGAGCTCTCGCTTACCTTTACCGAGCGGGTCACGCTGGTTGGCGGCAACCTGCGCGTCTATTATGCCGACGGCGCGCTCTACAAGACCTATGCGCTTGCCGACGTTTTCACCGATTCACACTATCAGGAACTGCGCTTCGTCCAGCCGAAAGAGGACGGGCAATACTATGTCGAGATCGACCCGGGTTCATTCGTCGACGCCGCCGGAAATCCGTTTGCCGGGCTGAAAGGTCCAAGCGCGATGAATTTCATCATCGGCGCGGTTGACGATTACCCCGATCTGCCGGCGATCGACAAGTATACCGGTTCGGTCGCTTCCTCACCCAAGACGATCGACGTCCGCACCATTACCGATCCGGTCACGATAAGCGGATATATCGATCCATCGAGCGGCGACACCCAGGATTTCCAGAAGATCCTGTTCGATCCCAACAAGATCTATCTGATCACCAATAATACTGTCGGCGCCAATGGGCTGGCCGATGGCCTGGTATTCATCGACAGCGTCCAGCGCGATAGCTGGCTTGGAACGCAGTGGCTGTATGAAATTCGACCGCAGACGACAGTGGCCGGACAGGTCCTGTTCAAGCTTTCCAGCGGAGAGCGCTGGATCGGCGGCGGCTCGGCTTCCGGCGCCTACAGCTTTACCATCAGGGAGTGGCCCTACGGCGACGATGCCATAAACGACTTCTATTCCGGAACTCCGCCGCAGAATTCCAAGGTGCCGATCGGGGGATCGCTGCAGGGCATTCTCTATTCCAGCGGTTCGACCAGCACCAAGGACAGTGTGGGCCGCGACCTGGATGATGCGCGCGGCGACACCGATTGGCTGCAGGTCGATCTGGTGGCCGGGCAGACCTATCGCTTCCAGATCGAAGCAGGCGCTTCTACCTACGCCGGGTTCGACGTGACTGGCCAGATAGGCATGCGGCTGTACCGCAATTACGAGGCATCGGCTGCGGTTTACGGCGGCGCCTACCAGGAACTTCCAGCGTTCCTTGCCTCGACCGTAACCCCGGCGGTATTCACGAAGGCCGGACTGACAACCTCGGCCGGCGCTTCGCAGTTCGAATTTACGGCAACCGAGACCGGAACCCATTGGCTGCGCGTGGTCGGATACGGCGGGTCGCCCTCGGGCTATGGCGTGGCCGGACCCTACACGGTCTCGTTCGCGACCAAGGCATCGGATCTTGTGCCGCTGCTCACGCCTCCGACCCTGGTGACGAGCGAGGTGTCCTTCGCCGATGGCGGACAGGCCTTTGCGTTCACTTTCAGCGAGGCGATCCGGGCTGGGGCGGGCTTCGTGCGAATCACCCTCGACGGCTTCGAAGTCGAAACGGTCGATATCAGGGATACGACGCGAGTCTCGATCAACGGCAACTCGCTGACGGTCAGGGCGGCGGCCGACAACCTGCTGATCGGACAGGTGCAGCTGTCCCTCACCTCCGGCACCGTGCTGGACAAGCAGGGTGCCCAGGCCGCGCCGCTGAGCGGGGTGCCGCTGGCCGTGTCCCAGGCAAGAACGTCGACGAACGACACTGCGGGCACGGTGGCCACGGCCGCGACGATCTCCGTGGGCGAAAGAGTCAGCGAGACCCTGACCAGCCTCAGCGATGCCGACTGGTTCAAGATCACCATGGCCGCGGGCGTCGCCTATGATATCGCGGCGATGCTTCCCAGCACGACCACGACCACCGCCATCCGGGTCGCCGTCCGCAACAGCGCGGGTACGCTGATCGTCGAGGACAAGCCGAGCGCAGCGGGCAATACCAAGGCCAGCCTGGTCTTCACCCCCTCGGTTGCCGGCACCTATTTCATCGAAGTGGGCGGTTACAGCCAGGGCAACTATACCTTGCAGGTCCTGCCTTTCGATGCCGGTATTCAGCACAGTGGCACAAGCTCGTCCGAGTATCTGAGCGGCACGGCCTTCGCGGATGTTCTGAAGGGCGGGGCTGGAGGCGATCTGATCGACGCGCGCGGCGGAGATGACAGCCTGCTGGGCGAGGCGGGCGACGATCTTCTCGCCGGTGGTCCTGGGCGCGACACCCTGACGGGCGGAACGGGAGACGATACGATCGACGGCGGCAGCAATATCGATACCGCCGTGTTCGCCGGCAACCGCAGCGCCTATACGGTGACGCAATTCGCGGCCGGACAGTTCAGGGTGACGGGGCCGGATGGCACCGACAGGTTGATCAATGTCGAATTCCTCCAGTTCGCCGACCAGAAGATCAAGCTCTACCCCGGCACTGCTACTGCGGTGAACTTCGCCGCCGATGATCCCGGCACGTACATGGCCGCAATCCGCGATTTCGACGGCAACGACGTGGGTGCTTCAGCAGACTGGCAGCGGATCGGCGCGGCGGACGTCAATGGCGACGGGGATCTTGACCAGATCTTCGTCAACCGCACAAACGGCCGCTTTGCCGAGGTCGCGACAGCGCCGGATGGCAAGGTCTATTTCGGCGATCACGGCTGGGCGGGGGAAACCCGCGTGGTCGGGATCTACATCGACCCGTTGGTCCAGTCCGGACAGGTCCAGGCCGGGGGCGACTTCGACAGCCAGCGCCGCTTCCAGAACGACCTCAGGATCGGCAACATCGCCGGAGTCCTTGGCGCCGGGGACTACGACCGTGACGGGCTGCAGGAAGTCTATTTCAAGCTGACCGACGGGACGGCCTACCTCCACGCCTACATGCATGCCGATGGCAACATCCGCTATGCCAATTACCAGAGCCAGCAGCAGGTGATCGACTTCCTCACGCAAAACGGCTGGGCCAGTTCCACTCACCAGGGCTGGTTTGCCTGACGTAGTGCGCTTGCCCCCGCTATTCCGTGGATCAGCATCAAGCTGTCAGTTCAATGCGATCCGATATCGCGGTCTGGTTCTATTATCGTTTCACGCTGAGCCTGCGGGATGTCGAGGAACGGCAGAGCCCCTTCAACCCGCTCGAGTTGACCTGGCATCCCACTCGAAAGGATGTTCGCCGCTTCACGCCTGACTCTCTCAGGTGGCAAGGCCTGGTGGCGCCTGCCCTGCTTGAGTCGGAACGTCATACAGCCGCTTCTCGAACCGGCGCCTGATCAGCCAGGCCTCCAGGATGCGTCCGACGATGTAGAGGATGGCGAAAATTCCCATGAAGACATAGGCTGCGGTCGGCGTGGCCTCGCGGCTGCGCCGGCCCTGCTGCTCGCCCGCCTTGGGCTTTTCGGGCTTGGGCGCCCCCAGAAACACGTCGATCGGGTTCATCGGCACTTGGGAAAGCTTCTGCTCTGCTTTCTTCTTCTCCGCCTCGGCTTTGGCGGCAGCCTCGGGGCTGGGCTTCTCGTACTGGCCCTTGACGACGATGATCCCGGCGAACGCCAGGAACAGCAGGGGCGCCAGGAAGCAGGCCAGCAGGGCGCGGCTGATCAGATGATAATGCAGCACCGGGACGCCGCTGCCGCGTTCGATCTGCAGGACACCGCTGTCGAAGATCGACATCTCGTCCTGGGCGGCCTGGTCCTTCTTGCTGAAGGTCAGACGGTCTCCCATCCATTCGCGGCTGGTGCCGCCCCGGCGGAACAGGGGGTCGAGTCGTTCGAAGGCTTCTCTGGCGGATTGTCCGGGGGGCAGCGGGAGGCTCCCTCTGATGTGCCAGATCCAGTCGATGTAGCGCAGGTTCACATGACTTCCTTTGGTGAGGCCTTGGCGATGCAAGGCCAGGAAAAGGCGGGCCGACGTTCTGCCGGCCCGGCAACGTCACTCGGCCGGAATGGCTTCCGGGGCATAGTTGCCCTTGCCGAACTTCTCCTTCAGCGTCTTCCATCCCTCGGTGAAGGGGAAGGTCATCTGCTCGCGGATGCCCATGCGGCGTCCGTTCTCCAGGCCGAGCAGCTCGGCCTCGCCATCGACGCAGGTGCCGAAAATGCGGTCGATGAAGATGAAGTCGCTGGCGTAGTTGCTGCGAGTGGCTTCGTAGTCCTGCGAATGGTGCAGGCTGTGATGCTCGGTCGTGTTGAACAGGAAGCGCCACCAGCGCGGCGTGTTGAAGCGTACGTTGATGTGCTGGTAAGTGCCGATCGCCATGCCGAAAGCCCCGGCAATGAGGAAGGCGCGCGGCAGGAAGTCGAAGAAGCCACCGATGCCGAGGCCGATCAGGTAGAGCTCGACCGGATTGCCGACCGCACCCTTGTTGATGTTGAGCTGGGTGATGTAGTGGTGGACCGAGTGGGGCAGCCACAGCGGGTACCAGTTATGCATCCCGCGGTGCATCCAGTACTGGAAGAAATCGCCGATGAAGGCGATCAGGAAGGCCTGCAGCAGCAGGGGCAGGCCGGTAAAGAAGTCGAACTTGTCCCAGTCCATCAGGCCCTGGACCCATTTGATCAGCACGTCGCTGCCGATGTAGCTGCCAACGACCCGCAGCATCGTGTAGCCGAGCCCGACGTAGAACAGGTCGGTCGCCAGCTCCTTCCATGTCAGCTGCCAGGAGCGGTAGCGCGGACTGACCCACTCGAGCCCCAGCAACAGGACCCTGAAGCCGATGCCCAGCGCAAAGGCCGTCGATGCCTGGGCGATCGAGCTTGGCGCATAGTACCAGAACAGGATCAGGCCGAAGAGCACGGCCGGTTGGAAATAGCTGAAGATGAACTGCTTGATCGGGCCACCCTCGACCCGCCCGATGTTTTCCCATCCTACGGTCACCGGCGCTTCGGCGCCGATGATCCGCTTGCCTACTTGAACTCCGGCCATGTGCGTGCCCTCGTGCTGAGCAGCCCAGACCCTGGTGGCCTTGGGCGGCGTTATGTCAGCATAGTGAGGGACAGCAGGACATAGCGGCAGACGCTCGTTCGCAATGAATGGCATAGATTTGCATGATGAGCGGTAATACCGGAGCGAGTAATAATCGGGCTCAGACCGCCAGGAGCAGGGTGTCGTCGGCCCGCGGGGCGGCGTGCTCAAACGAGGGCAGCGGATCGAAGGTCTCGTCCAGCAGTTCGGCCGCGCCAAGCCCGGAGAGCTTGAACTGGCCAAGCCGGCGCTCGTGGTCCTCGCGCCAGCTCTTGTCGAGGTTCAGCGCTCCCACGAACAGGTCGCCGTGCCGCTCGAACAACAGATGCGGGGCAAGGCGGATCTTCTGTCCATTATAGCGGGTGACGACGATCTGCTGGCGCGCGATCGCTTCCATGAGTGTGATCCGGGTGTCTTGCATGAGGTCTCGTGAGTTCTAGTTGACGATCGCCGCGTGGCGGCTGAGATGGTTCTGCTCGAGGTCCATCCAGTTCCGCGCGGCCTGCGTGGCCTGCGTCTGGCGGTCGAATGTGAAAGTGTGCCGACAGACGTCGACGGCGAAGCGGAGGCGGCAAGGGATGCCGCCCACCGTTTGGCACAAGTTGATCGATCCGTCATGCCCGAGCGCGAACCCGCCTAGCACGATTGGCGCGGCGATGCGATCCGGCTGGGTGCTGTGCGCCACGGCATCGCTGCCGGAAGCTACGGATACCTCGCAACTCGCTGCCTCGCGTTCGGTGACGAACCCCTGCCCGAGCGCTGCGGCAAGGCTGGCCGCGCCCGCGATCCTGTCATCGATCTCCGGGCGGCGCGAGAGCGCGAAGGCCATGTGCTCACCCGCGACGATCAGGCCGCCGTCCATCACCAGCACCCGGCGGGAGGTTTCATCGAGGATGTCGATCAAGCGCAGGCCGAGCAGCGGGCCGCAGGTGGATTGCTGCCGCCAGTCCTCGACATAGGCGCCCGAAGGAGCGAACTCGAGCACGCTGTTGCCGATGAAACTGAAGCTCGCTGGTTCGGGCCACTGGTTGCCCGGCTGGTAACTCCGCGCGACGCGCCAGGACATCCGCTGCTCGGCCTTGTCCCACACGGTGTCGCCGATCCAGCCCTGGCGCTCGGCTACCGGGGTCTGCGCGCCGTCGGACAAGCGCAGGTCGATCGTGAAAGTCCGGGACTGAAACCAGTAGACCAGCGTCCGCTCGTCGGTCAGGCCAGTGCAGAAGGTGATGCTCTTGCGGCGGAACGCGCCGAGCAGGCGTCGCGGAAAGGCCGGGCCCGCGAATTCGGTTTCAGGCACGGCGGCAATAAGCTCGGCGAGATTCACGCTGCCTGGTGCCCAAAGGAATCCAGCGCACTCGCCCCGCCGAGAACGAGCTGCCCGCTCGCGATCCGGCGTTTGAGATAGGCGAAGGTCCGGGCGGTCTGGTTGAACAGATGCTCGCCGCCCTTGATCGGCGCATAGCGCGGCGCTTCACCGGCGATCAGCGGCGCGATGACGTGATCGTAGTCGCACGCGTTGAACAGCGGGAAGGAATAGCGCTCCTCCCGGACTTGCTTCACCCGGTGGCGCGTCGCCCGGTAGCGGCCGTTGGACATGACTTCCATCATGTCCCCGACGATCAGGATCAAAGTGCCCTCGATCAGCGGCACGTCGATCCAGGCGCCGTGCCGATCAAGGATCTGGAGGCCCGGCCCCGTCGCGAACAGCAGGGTGAAGCACTCGTAGTCGGTATGCGCACCGATTCCAGGGCGCTCCTCGGCGCTGATGTCGTGGGGATAATGGATCAGGCGCAGCTGGCTCGGCGGATTGCGCAGGTGTGGCTCGAAATGATCCTCTTCAAGGCCAAGCGCCAGGGCGAAGCCGCGGAAGAGCCGGCGGCCGATCTTGCTGACCTGGGCGTAGTAGGCGAGTACATCTTCGCGGAAGCCGGGCATGTCGGGCCAGATATTCGGCCCAAGCAGCGGGCGGCGGCCGCCCTCCAGCGGGTAGTCGCGATTGACATCGAAGGCTTCCTTGCGGTCGCAGGGGCCCTCCCCGAACTGCTCTTCGCCTTCCGGGACGTAGCCGCTGTGGTTTTCCGACAGACCGATATAATCGGCCATCTTGGCCTCATGATCCCGACCGAAATACGCGCGGGCCCGGGCAAGCAGCTGGTCGAACAGCGCGCGGTCGAGCCTCCTGTCCCTGACATAGAAAAAGCCCGCACCGGTGCAGGCCCGGTCGATGTCGCGCGCCGCGGCCCTGCGGCTCTCGCGACTTGCGCTGCGCAGCCGAGTCATGTCGACGATGGGCAGGGCTGCGGTTTCGATCATCCTTCCCGCTTAAACGGGCCAGGGCATAACGATAGATGCCCGAATTGTATGCTTCCGATCATTTTGATCTATGACCCTGGGCAGTGTCCGCGTTATCGATCGCATCGCGACTCGGCTTGGATGAAATCCGGAAAGAACAGCATGACTGATCCCACCCCCCTGACGGACAAGCGCTTCGCCAGCCGGGTAGACTGGAACCTGATGCGGACCTTCGTCGATATCGTCCGCGCCGGCGGGATCGGCGCGGCGGCGCGGCAGCTCAACCGCCAGCAGCCCAGCATCAGCGCCGCCCTGAAGCGGCTCGAGGACCATGTCGGCGCCACTCTGCTCCATCGCACGGCTACCGGGGTCGAGATGACCGCCGCCGGCCAGGCAATGATGGCGCTGTGCGAGGACATGCTGGAATCGGCGCGGATGATGCCGCACCAGATCGCGCAGGCGACCAGGCGGGTCCAGGGCATCGTCCGCATCCAGATCGTCTCGGGCCTTGTCTCGGCCGAATTCGACGAGGCGATCGCCAGCTTTCACCGCCGCAACCCCGCGATCCATATCGAGATCCGCGTCTCGCCCTGGCGGCAGGTGCTCGATGCGCTCGAACGTGGCGAGGTCGAGATCGGCGTCGGCTACGACAGCTCGGTGCGCGGCAGCCTGATGTACGAGCCGATGCTGGTCGAACGCCAGCAACTCTACTGCCCGCGCAGCCATCCGATGTTCGGCCTGCGCGTCAGCCGGCTGGGCGAACTCAAGGATGAAGGGTTCGTCCTCACCGGCGACGACGAGATCGAGCAGATTACCCATCTGCGCCGCCGCTATCGCCTGGGCACCAGGGTGAGCGGCCTCGCCGAGGATATCAACGAGGCGCGGCGCCTTATCGTCCACGGCGTCGGCATCGGCTTCCTCCCGATCGCCGCCGCCGAGGCCGAAGTCGCCAAGGGCACGCTCTGGCCGATGCTCTACGCCGATTTCGAGCCGAGCTACGATATCTTCCTGCTCGCCCGCAGCGAGCCAGCCCGGGACACCGCGACCCAGCTTTTCTGGGACGAGGTTATCCGGCGCATTCGCGCCCAGAAGTACGCCCAGCGCAAGGCATAGCCTGGAACTATGCCTTTCATACGATAATTGCCCCTCCCTTCATGACGCAGTGCAGCGCAGTCTCCGGTCATGAACGGAGTTGCGGGTTATGCACCCCATTGAAAAGACACCGCCACCAACCGGCAAGGCGACAGCAAGGGATCGGTTCCACCGGATCGCGCAGGTCCATTCGATCGCCCCGGAAAGCTTTGGGGTGGCTGGCAGATGAGCAGCCACATCAAGGAGAGGGCGTTCGACCTTCTGCCGCCAGCGATGATTGTGGCAGTCCTGCTGTTCTGGTCCTCCGCGCCTGCCGCTCTGCTCCACAGCGCCTGGACCCTGCCCGTCGTTGCGCTGCTCATCCCCGCGATTGTCCTGGGGCTTGAGTTCGTCCACGAACGCCACGCCGGCTGGCGGCTGAACCGCCGCGAATTCTTCACCGACCTGTTCTACGTTGCGCTCAGCGCGACGGTGATCTCCTGGCTCTCGACCAAGCTGGCCGAAGACCCGTTGCTCGCGCTCAAAGCCTCGCTCGGGATCGCCACGCCGTGGCTCGAACAGCTGCCCTGGCTGGTCCAGGTCGCCCTGGCCTTCACCATTTTCGAGTTCGGCCAGTACTGGATGCACCGGCTGATGCACAACTGGACGCCGTTCTGGCTGACCCACGCGCCGCATCACCACCTGACCCAGCTCAATGCCATGAAAGGCGCGGTGGGCAATCCGCTTGAACTGTTCCTGATCAGCCTGAGCGTGCTGGCGCTGATGGATTTCGACACTACCGCGCTGTTCGCGGCGTTCAATCTCGGCGGCGTGGTTTCGACCTTTGCTCATGCCAATGTCCGGTCGAACCCGCCGATCTGGTACTCGTTCGTGTTCACCACGATCAGCCACCACAGCCTGCATCACTCGACCGACTACGAATCGACGCGCTGCAACTACGGCAACTCGCTGATCCTGCTCGACCGGATCTTCGGAACCTACCGCGAGGGCGAAAGCGCCCTGGTCGGCCAGGACGAGCGCAAGCGGCTGTCGATCCGCGAGCAGTGGATCTTCCCCTTCGTGCCGCTGATCGACTGGTGGAAGGCGCGCCGCGCCAAGGCGCAGCCCACATGATGACCGGAGAGCCAAGCCCGGCGCGCAGCGCGTTGTACCGCGGCGACCTAGCTTCGACTCACCGCATCGCGGCAACGATGGTCGCGCGGGACCCCCGCGACGCCGAAGGCCACTTCCTCCTCGGCATCGCGGAATCGGGCGCTGGCCGCATCCAGGCCGGGATCGCGCATCTGGGCCAGGCGGTGGCGCTCGATCCGCAAGGTGAATACCGCGCCCAGCTCGCCAGGCTGTTCACCCTTGTCCGCCGCGACGGGGACGCCGCAGCGACGCTGTGCGCCGCCGAACAGGCACTGCCCAGCGATGCACTGAGCCGCGACACCATGGGCTGCGTCTATGCCCGGCTCGGCGATCATGCTGCAGCACTGCCGCATTTCATCGCGGCGGTGCGGATCGAGCCCGGCAACACCGAATTCCGCTACAACCTGGCCGCAACCCTGAACTTCCTCGGCCGTACCGACGAAGCCGATGCCGAGCTCGAAGCGCTGCTTGCCCGCGCCCCCGGCAACGCCCGGGCGCAACACCTGCTTGCCGGCTTGCGCAAGCAGAGCCCGGAGCGCAACCACATCGAGCGGCTCGGCCGCACCCTGGCCCAGGCCCGGGGCCCCGATCGGTTGCTGCTCGGCTATGCGCTGGCCAAGGAGCTGGAAGACGTGGGTCAGCCCGACGAGGCGCTGGACCGGCTCTCCACCGCCAATGCCGAGCACCGCCGGACTCTGCCTTACGATTTCAGCCGCGACGCGGCGACGTTCGATGCAATCGAGGCCAGCGCGCAGCAAGTCGCGAAGGCGCCCGTAACCGACGCGTCGACGCAGGCGCCGATCTTCATCATCGGCATGCCGCGCACCGGCACCACCCTGGTCGACCGCATTCTTTCCTCGCATCCCGCGGTCGAAAGCGCGGGCGAGCTTCAGGCCATGCCGCTCGCGGTCAAGTTCGCTGCCGGCACCCGCAGCCGCACTGTGATGGATCCCGAAACCATCGCCGCTGCCGCGCATGCCGACATGGGCGCGATCGGCCGCGACTATCTGGCCCGCGCGGCTCATCATCGCCGCGATCCTGCCCTGCGCTTCATCGACAAGTTCCCGGGCAACTTTCACTACGCCGGCTTCATTGCCCGAGCCTTGCCCGAAGCCAGGATCGTCTGTCTCCGCCGCAATCCGATGGACACGGTGCTGAGCAACTTCCGCAACCTCTTCGCAGTCAGCTCTCGCTACTACGATTACTCCTACGATCTGCACGACATCGCCGCCTACTACCAGCGCTTCGACCGACTGATGGCCCTGTGGCGCGAGACGCTGCCGGGACAGGTGATCGAAGTCCACTACGAGGATCTGGTCGCGGACCACGAGGCGCAGAGCCGCCGCATCCTCGCACACTGCGGGCTCGACTGGGACGACGCGTGCCTGGCCTTTTACAAGAACCAGGCCCCGGTCTCGACCCCCAGCGCGGCCCAGGTTCGCCGTCCGATCTACACCGAATCCGTCGCGCGGTGGAAACGCCACGCCGAAGTTCTCGAACCCGTCAGCCGCTTCTTCGCCGAAGCCGGCATTGCCATCGATTAACAGGAGCCAGGACGACATGGCAAAACTTCGCACCTTTACCCTGGGCCTGGCTCTTGCCGCCGGCCTCGCCTCGCCGGCCGTGGCCGGGGGCGATACGAAAACCCGGGTGGTCGATTGCCGTGCGGGCAGTTGCCTGCAGGTGTCGGGCCACCGCGACTCAGCCGCGGCGGCAGTGCTGATCAACGGTCACGCGGTTACCGTGCATGGCGAGCGCAACTGGCGCGCCGAACTGCCGGTCGAGACCATCCGCGCCTGGTCCGAGCCCTATGCCCGCTCGATCGAGGTCGCCATCTACGATCCTGCCAGCCAGCAGAAAACCGCTGGTCAGGCCCGTTTGCCGATCGGCCTGCTCGGCAGCACCACCGAACTCGCCAGCCTGGTGATCAGCCTCAAGTAATACCGACCCGAAAGTCGAGTAATAAAATAACAATTATTCGTTCAGTATTGTAAGTTTTCTCGATTCGTCCTATATGGCCGTCAGTCGCCGAAGAGTGGCGCCCGATTTATGCCCATAGGAGACGATGATGAAGACTGGCCTTCTGGCTCTGGCCGCCCTTGCTTTCGCGACCCCGGCGCTTGCCAATACCGCTGAAAATCCCTTCGCGCAGGACAGCGCAATCCTCAATCTCAAGGGTCTCGACCTTGCGACCGCCGATGGTCAGCAGCGCCTGGCGATCCGCATCGATCAGGCCGCCCGGGCCGTCTGTGGCGACCGGGTCGCCTCTGTGCACCTGATGCTCGAAGCCCAGGCTCAGGAATGCCGCACGGCCGTCGTCGCGGACGTTCGCGGTCAGGTCGAGCAGCGCCTTGCCCGCGCCAATGTGGCCCGGCCGGTCCAGTTCGCCGCGCGCTAATGCTTGAAATGCCCCGCGACTGATAACTTGTCGCGGGGCAAAGTATTACTTGAACTGCCGCTTTAGTATTACCGGGCGATCTTTTCCGGATCCGGCCACCAGGTGATGGTGTGCACATCATGGGCCGAGGTCCAGACCCCTTTGCGCGAATAGCGCAGCGCGCCGCTGCCCTCGGCCTTGCCCAGCCGCTTGCTCACAGTCATCGTTCGGGGATCGATCACCACGAAGGTCTGGTCGTCGGTGGTCCGCAGCCAGACCTTGCCGCCGCCCGTATCGATATCTCCCCATTTCAGGTTCGCGCCCACCGTAACGCGCCCCGTGACCTTGCCGCTGCGCGGATCGATCCGCGCGAGCGTGCCGTCACCTTGCTCCTGCACCCAGACCGCGCCCGCCCCGGCCGCCAGGAAACCCGGCGCCTTGCCAAGCACGGTCCGCCGGGTGACCGTATTGGTCGCCGGATCGATCCGCTGGATCGTCTGGCCCGGCAGGCTGATCGCCCAGACGGCGCCGAAGCCATAGGTGAGGTACGAGGTATCCGGATCGACCGTGACCGCTGCGGCGATCTGGTTGGTCGCCGGATCGACGCGCGAGACGACGCCCTTTTCGTGGCTGGCGATCCAGATGGAGCCCGCGCCAGCGGCAAGCTGGAGCTCGTACCTGCTAAGCTTCGGAATGCCCGTCGGAATCGTGGCGAGGAGCTTCGCAGTGCGGATATCGATCCGGTTGAGCGTGCCGCCCGCGCAATCGATCACCCACAGGCTGCCGTGGGCGATGACCATGGCTCCGCAGGGCCGGGTAATCGCCACTTCGGCCAGCTTGCCCGCGGTGCGAGACCAATGTTCGACGCGGCCTTGGTTGGTCACCCAGATGGTGTCGCCATCAATCGCGATGAAGTCGGCCGAACCCGGCACCTGGATGACCTGTTCGGCCGGCGCCGCCGAGAGAGCCGGCACGGTCCAGCCCGCTGCGAGGGCCAGTAACATGGTGCGAACCTTGCGCATGATCGTCTCTCCTAAGCCTGCTGGGCGATAAAGGCGCGCCAGCCACCCAGCGCGGTGATGTCCTGCGCTCCGGTCAGGGCGCGGGGTTCAGCGACGAAGCCCTTGACGCTGGTCCCGTCGGCCAGGGTCACGGTGCCAATCGCCAGGGGCGCGGGAACCTCGACCACGAAAGAGCCGAATTCGGCCACGCCAAGTTCGTAGACCTCCAGTTTGATCGGCGCGCCGTCCGCGCTGTGGACCAGAGCCGGCTTGGGCGGCACGCTGTCGGCCATGGCGTAGAGCCGGTAGTTCGGCGCGGTCTCGAAGGCGCCGACGAACCTGGCCTCGCGCGAGGTCAGCTGCCAGTGGAGCGGCATGCCTTCGAGGTGTGCGCCCACGACGGCGAGTTTCACGGTCTGCATTTTGCCCTCCAGATCGAGCGGGGGTGGGGAAGGAAGGTCGGCCCTGGCCAGGTAGGTGTCGGCAATGTCGAGCAGCGCACGATCGCTGTCCGCCGGGCCGATCAGGGTAATCCCGAACCCGGTTGCATTGGTGCGAATGCCGGCGGGCACAGCCACGGCGGCCATGTCGAGCAGGTTCACAAAGTTGGTGTAGCGCCCGAAAGCGCTGTTCAGCGCGACCGGCGCGGCCTTGAGCTCGACGACGCGATAGGTCGTCCCGGCAGTCGGGAACGCCAGCAGGTCGACCTTGTCCCATTGCTCGTCGGCATGGCGTTTGAGTTCGGCCATGCGGTAGATACCGTTGAACAGATCGACCGCGCTCATCGTCAGGCCCGGCTCGACCACTTCGCGCACGGTCGGATCGATTGCGTCGGGATTTCCGGCGAGGATGCCCGCCATGGCCGCGGTCCGCTCGGCAACCCAGGGGCCTTCATAAAGCAACCGGGCGGCTTCGAGCAGCGGCTCGATGTCGATCTCGACGATTTCGGCACTCTGACCGAGCACCTCCAGCGCGCGGTCATAGAGATATTCGGATTCGGGATCGCCGAAGAACACGCGCTGATGGCGGAGCGGCACGCCGATCCGGGCATGGCCGAGAGGGCGGTCTGCCAGCGGCCTGGAATAGGGGTCGGCCGCGTCGTAACCCGCTATCACCCCGTCGATCAGGCGGACATCGGCGGTGTCGCCCGTAAACACGGTAATGCAGTCGATCGTCCGGCAAGCCGGCACCAGGCCGCTCGTCGACCACCGCCCTTTCGTGGGCTTGAACCCGATGAGGTGCTGGAACGCGGCGGGCACGCGGCCCGAACCGGCGGTGTCGGTGCCGAGCGCGAAGGCGACCAGGCCGGCCGATACGGCAGTCGCCGAGCCCGAGCTTGACCCGCCGCTGACATAGGCAAGGTTATAGGCATTGCGCGGCGCGCCATAGGGGCTGCGCGTGCCGTTCAGGCCGGTGGCGAACTGGTCGAGGTTGGTCTTGCCAACGCAGAGCGCGCCCGCCGCCAGCAGCCGCGCAACCACTTCGGCGGACCCGGCAGGATCGTAGGCGAAGGCGGGGCAGGCGGCAGTGGTCGGCAGGCCGGCAACGTCGATATTGTCCTTTACCGCGAAGGGCACCCCGGCGAGCGGGAGAACCTCTCCGGCAGCTACCCGGACATCGATCGCGCGGGCAGCGGCGAGCAGGTCGCCGGGCGCTGTGCGATTGATCCACACCTGCGGCTGGATCGCATCGTAGAACGCGAGCCGCGCCAGCGTCTCCTCGGCCTGGGCCACGGCGCTGCTGCGCCCGGCGTTCACGTCGGCGGCGATTCCCGCTGCGCTGCGGCGGTCCGGGGCGGTCATTTCCGTCTCCTCAGGGCCAGCATCGGCGCGCCAGGTTGCAGCGACTGGCGTTCCTGCATGTACAGCGCCTCGATCGTGCCCGATCCGGGGCTCTCGACCGCGCATTCCATCTTCATCGCCTCCAGCACGGCAATCGTATCGCCGGCCTCGACCTCGTCCCCGGCTGCGACGAACAGCTTCCACACCGAGCCGCCGAACGGCGCCTCGACCAGGTCGGTGCCATCGGGCAGTTCGATCGCACTCGTCTCGGGCGCGTCGGCCTCGGCCAGATCGGAAACCCGGTCGAACTCGCCCCGACGCTGCCATTCGGCGCGCTCCTCATCGAAGGCGGCCTGGCGGGTCGCCTCGAACTCGGCAATCGGTCCGGCGTTGTCGGCCAGGAACTTGCGGTAGTCGGACAGGCGGAATTCGGATTCCTCGATCCGGATGGAGCGCCGCCCGGTCGGGAAGTCACGGCGCCAGTCGGCCAGTTCCTCGGCGCTGACCGGATAAAAGCGGATCTGGTCGAAGAACCGCAGCAGCCAGGGCTTGCCATCGACAAAGGCATCGGTCTGGCGGTGGGTGTTCCACACCTGGATCGTCCGCCCGAACAGCTGGTAGCCGCCCGGCCCCTCCATCCCGTAGATGCACATGTAGGCCCCGCCAATTCCGACGACGTTCGGCGGAGTCCAGGTTCGCGCCGGGTTGTACTTGGTCGTAACCAGCCGGTGCCGCGGATCGACCGGAGTGGCGACCGGCGCGCCGAGATAGACGTCGCCCAGACCCATGACGAGGTAGTTCGCCTCGAAGATCAGGTTCTCGACCGCCGCCTGATCGGGCAGGCCGTTGATCCGGCGAATGAATTCGATGTTGTCGGGGCACCACGGCGCATCGTCACGAACCGCGCCCATGTACTTCGCGATCGTCTCGAGCGTCGCGGGATCGCGCCACGACAGCGGCAGGTGGACGATCCGCGAGGGGATCGCGAAGTCCTCGAGATCGCCCAGCCGCTCCTCCGCCGCGATCAGGGCGGCCAGCGCCTGGCGCTGGTTCAGCACTTCGCCGTCGAAGTGGAATTGCAGCGAGCGGATACCGGGCACGATGTCGATCACCCCGGGCAGGTCGAGCCGTTCAAGCTCGGTCATCAGCGCATGGACACGGATGCGCAGCTCGATATCGAGCACGATCGGGCCGTATTCGACCAGAATGTTGCGGTCGCCCTGCTGGCGATAGACGGTGCGCGGGCAGCGCGGCCGCTCGGGAATCTCGGCGAGGATCGGCGAGAGCATTTCGATCGGCCGGGCCGGGCCGAAGCCAGCCACTTCGCCGGTCGAGATCAGTCGGCGCTGCAGGGCGTCGGCCACAGTCGCATCGCCGATGTTGACCGGGGCGAAGCGCAGCCTGTCGCCCGGCGCAAGCTGGCCGATCTTCCAACGGTCAGCGGCGATCACCACGAAGGGACAGACGAACCCACCGAGCGAGGGGCCGTCGGGCCCGAGGATGATTGGCATGTCCCCGGTGAAATCGACCGCGCCGATGGCATAGGGATTGTCGTGGATGTTGGACGGGTGCAGCCCCGCTTCGCCGCCGTCCTTGCGCGCCCAGTGCGGCTTGGGTCCGACCAGGCGCACCCCGGTGCGGTTGGAATTGTAGTGGACCTGCCACTCGGCGGCCACCAGGGTATCGATGTCTTCGTCGGTGAAGAAGTCCGGCGCGCCGTGCGGGCCGTAAAGCACGCGGAGGGTCCATTCGGTGGACATTTCGGGCAGCGTGACCGCAGGCAGCGCCGCAGTGGCAGCATCGCCGGCCAGATGCAGCGTATCGCCAGCCAGCAACCGCCGCGCGGCATGCCCGCCGAACTGGCCCAGCTCGAAGGTGCTGCGGCTGCCGAGATAGGGCGCGATGTCGAACCCGCCGGCAACCAGGATATAGCCGCGCAGCCCGCCGCCCGAGGCCCGACCGAGCGCCAGGATCTGCCCTGCCCCCACCTCGATCGCCACACCCCGCGCCACCGGAACGCCGTCCAGCGTCGCGGCGAAATCGGCTCCCGTCAGGCAGATCCTCGCCGGCGCGGTAAAGGCCAGTGTCGGTCCGGTGACCGTGACTTCCAGGCCGGCCGTGCCCTCGGGATTGCCCAGCAGGCGGTTGCCAAGGCGGAACGACTGGTCGTCCATCGGACCCGAGGGCGGAACCCCGACCGCCCACAGGTTCTGCCGGCCCGGCCAGTCCTGCACGGTCGTGGCCGTGCCGCCGCCGACCACGCGGATCGCGCGGGGCTCGTAGGGAATCGTATCGAGCACACGGGTCGAGACCTCGCCGGTGACGAAGGGCGCCGAGCGGACCACTTCGCGCAGCCAGCGCAGGTTGGTCTCGATCCCGTCGACGCGAGTGCGATCGAGCGCCACTTGCATCGCTGCAACCGCCTCGTCCCGGGTGGGCGCATGGACGATCAGCTTGGCCAGCATCGGATCGTACCAGGCGCTCACCGTGGAACCGGCCATGCACCAGGTTTCGGCACGGACCCCGGCGGGAAATTCGACTGCGGTGAGCGTGCCCGAGGTCGGGCGGTAATCGAGCGCCGGATCCTCGGCATAGAGCCGGACCTGGACCGAATGGCCCGAAGGCCGCGGCGGTTCGGCATCGAGGAAGGCGAAGTCCCCGGCCCCGCCGCGGATCATCCATTCGACGAGGTCGATCCCCATGATCTCCTCGGTCACCCCGTGCTCGACCTGGAGGCGGGTATTCATTTCAAGGAAGAAGAACTCTTCGCGCTCGGCGTCGTAGAGGAACTCGACCGTGCCGGCCGAGCGGTAGTTGGCAGCCTCGCCAAGCCGGATCGCGGCGGCGATCAGGGCCTGGCGCACCGGCCCCGGCAGCTGCGGCGCGGGGGCTTCCTCGACCACTTTCTGGTTGCGGCGCTGAAGGGAGCAATCACGCTCGGCGAGCGCCATGACCCGGCCTTGCCCGTCGCCGAAGACCTGGACCTCGATGTGCCGGGCGCGGCGGATATAGCGTTCGAGGAAAATTCCGGAATCGCCGAAATTGCTCTGCCCCTGGCGGGCGACGGCGGCGAAGCCCTGGCGGACATCGGCCTCGTCCTCGCAGACGCGCATGCCGATCCCGCCGCCGCCGGCGGTCGCCTTGAGCATGATCGGGAAGCCGATCCGGTGCGCTGCGGCGACCGCCTCGGCCTCGTCGGTCAGAAGATCGGTGCCCGGCGCCAGCGGCAGGTCGTGCGCTGCGGCGAGCGCGCGGGCAGTGTGCTTGAGGCCGAAGGTGCGGATATTGTCGGGCGTCGGGCCGATGAAGACGATGCCCTCTGCGGCGCAAGCCTCGGCGAAGTCGACGTTCTCGGCAAGGAAGCCATAGCCCGGATGGATCGCCCCCGCCCCGGTCGCCTTGGCCGCGGCAAGGATCGCGGGAACGTTGAGATAGCTCTCCGAAGCCCGCGCCGTGCCGATGCAGACCGCCTCGTCGGCCAGCGCGACGTGGAGCGAGTCCACGTCCGCCTCTGAATAGACCGCGACGGAGCGCAGGCCCATCTGCCTCAGGGTGCGAATGATCCGCGTGGCAATGGCGCCGCGGTTGGCAATCAGGACGGTATCGAAGCTCATGCTGTCACGATCATCCGGACGGGAGTGGGGTTGAAGCCGTTGCAGGGGTTGTTGATCTGCGGGCAGTTCGAGACGACCACGGTCACGTCCATCTCGGCCTTCAGGTCCACGGTCATGCCTGGCGCGGAGATGCCGTCGACGATGCCGAGCGATCCGTCGGGCTCGACCGGCACGTTCATGAAGAAGTTGATGTTGGAGACGATGTCGCGCTTGCCCCGCCCTTCGAGCATGTTGGCCTCGAGGAAATTCTCGACGCAGGCGTGCTCGGCCTTGGTGTGGTGGCCATAGCGCAGGGTGTTGCTCTCGCAGGAGCAGGCTCCGCCGATGGTGTCGTGGTAATCGACCGAGGTTGCGGCGATAGTCATCATCGGCCGCCCTTCGTTGGAGCGCAGCACGGTGCCCTGGCGCAGGAACAGGTTGCCCTGCGCCGCGACGGTGTCCTGCGCGGAGTAGCGTTCGGCAGCGTCAGCCGTGGCGTAGAGCAGGAAGTCGACGGCCTGGTTGCCCTCCAGGTCGACAATGCGCAGGGTCTGCCCGGCGGCGACATGATGCAGCCACGGCGCGCGCGCGGGTACGACCACATCGTGGATGACCGCGCCGGAGAGGCCGGAAAGGTAGGGATCGACGCTCATGCTCGGCCTGTTCCTTTGAGTTAGCGGCGGAAGTAGTCTTCGACGTTCTGGAAGGCGCGCAGGCCCTCCGGCGTCGCATTGCGGATCGGATCATCAGTGTCCGTCACCGGCCCCTGCCATGCGGTCGCGCGCAGCGGCGTCACAGTCCACTCGGGCCGCGGATCGAGCACATGGGGGCAATTGGCGATGACCACGATCACGTCCATTTCAGCGCGCAAAACGACACTGCGACCAGGCTCAAAGGGACCGACCTGCGGCGTGATCGTGCCATCGGCCTCGATCCGCGCGCCCTTGAACAGGTTTACGCAAGGATGGACATCGCGGCGCTGCAAGCCGTGCTTGGCGACCCCAAGCACGAAGCGATCGCGCCCGTTGGGATGAGGTCCGCTGTTCGATCCATCGCCGTATTTCGCCGCGTTGGTCGCAGCATTGGAAGTGCCGCAAAACGTATCGTGAAGGCCAGCGTCATCCGCCGAAATGCTCATCAGCACCCGGCCCATGTCGGAGAGCAGCAGCTTGCCCTCGCCCAGATAGGCGTTCCACTGGACCTTGACCGTATCGGCGACATTCAGCCGCTCGCTGGGCATCTCCGCGTTGAACAGCAGCAGCGAGGCGCAGGCATCGCCCTTGAGATCGATGAGCCGCAGCCGGGTGCCCCGCGTCAGCCGCCGCGAAGCATAGCCTCCTGCCGCAATGGTCTCTTCCCACAGCAGGTCGTCGGCCTGGACCCCGGCCGGCAGGTCGGTGGCGACCGGCGGAAGGACCGGCATCGCCTCGACCACAGCGCCCGCCATCCTGCGCGCATGATCGCGCGCCGCCAGCGGATTGGCGAGTGCCTCGCTCATGCCACCGCCCCCTTGTTCTTTGCATCCTGGTCGTGAAACAGCGGCGGCAGCAGGGCGGTGGTGGTGACGAGCTTGAGCTGGTGCACCCCCCTCACCCGGCGCAGCGCATCGCAGAGTTCCTTGAGCAGCGAGGCCGGGCCCTGGACCAGCAGGACCTCCAGGCTCTGGTCGTCCTCGAGGAAGACATGCTGCGAGGAGATCACCTCCTTGAGGTAATCGGCCTGGGTCTGGGCCAGCTGGTGGCGCACCCGGCCGCGGTCGCCGCGGTAAACGATGGTGATCGTGCCGGCCAGCATCTCGTCGGGACGAGTATAGGCCTCGTGCTCGGCCAGCGCATGGCGGATCAGTTCGGCGATAAGCTGCGAGCGCGACGGCAGGCCGCGCTCCTCGACCATCATGTCGAGCTGGCGGAACAATTCACCGGGGAGGCTCATCGAAAGCCTGGCAAGGCTGGTGGGTTCACTCATGTCCGATCCTCTCCTCGATCCTGCGGACAACTTCGGTTGGCGGAGTCTCGTCGCGGCGCAGCGGAATGTCATAGACGGCAGTCGCGCCGAAGCGGTGCGGCGCGTGGGGATCGTGCCGGCGCTTGTCGAGCGCCAGCACCCGCGTGCCGAGGCTGAAGGCTTCCTTGATGTCATGGGTGACCATGACGATAGTCAGCGAATAGTCTTCCCACAGCCGGGTGATGAGCTGGTGCATGTCCGCGCGGATGCCCGGATCGAGAGCGCCGAACGGCTCGTCCAGCAACAGGATGCGCGGGCGCTTGATCAGGGCCTGGGCGATCGCGAGGCGCTGCTGCATGCCGCCCGAAAGCTGCGCCGGATAAAGATGCAGGCTGTCGCCAAGGCCGACAGCCTTGAGCATCTCGGTCGCCTCGGCGAGCGCCTTGCGGCGGGCCGAACCAAACAGCCGGGCGGTGAACGGCGCCTGCTCGCACTCCAGCCCGAAGACCACGTTGCGCAGCGCCGAAAGATGCGGGAACACCGAGTAGCGCTGGAACACCACGCCGCGGTCAGGCCCGCACTCGGGGGTCAGCGGCGAGCCGTCGAGCAGGATCGAGCCGCGGGTCGGGGCTTCCTGACCGAGGATCAGACGCAGCAAGCTGGATTTGCCGGCGCCCGATGGCCCGATGACCGAGACGAAGGACCCGGCCTCGATATCGAGGTCCACACGTTCGAGCACGATCTTGTCGCCGTATTCGACCCAGACGTTGCGCAAGGAAAGCAGCGCGCTCAATGACCTGCTCCATGTGCCCAGGGGAACGCGCGCCGGCTGAGCCGGGTGAGCGCCAGGTCGATCACGATCGCCTGGATCGCGATCCACGCCACGTAGGGAATGATCACGTCCATCGCGAGATAGCGGCGGACCAGGAATATCCGGTAGCCAAGCCCGACGTCCGAGGCGATCGCCTCGGCCGAAATCAGGAACACCCAGGCCGGGCCCAGAGCCAGCCGCATCGCGTGGAGCAGCTGCGGCATGGCCTGCGGCAGGGCGACGCGGATCATGATCTGCCAGGAGCTTGCCCCCAGGGTCTGCGCCTTGACGATCTGCTCACGCGGCAGGCCGCCAACGTGCGCGGCAATGTCCCGGACCATGACGGGAGCGATACCGATGACGATCAGCGCGACTTTGGCGGTTTCGCCAAGGCCCAGGGCGATGAACAGGATGGGCAGCAGGGCGATCGGCGGAATGACCGCGATGCCGGTCACCAGCGGGCCGAAGGTCGCGCGGACCGGCGGCAGCACCCCCAGGACCAGGCCGACAAGCAAGGCGGCAAGGGTTGCGATGCCAAGCCCAAGCCCGAGCCGCTCCAGACTGGCCAGGGTATCGGCCCAGAACAGCAGTTGGCCGGTCAGCTGGTCGGGCTGGAAGAGCAGCGCCGACATCGCCTGCGCCATCCCGCCCGGCAAGGGGAGGATCTTGTCCGCCGGGTTCGCGGCGTGACGCTGCGCGGCCAGGAACAGGTATAGAAGGACCAGCAGCAGGATCGGCAGCGAACCCAGGAGGATCGCGTCGCTCCGCCGGACTTGGCGGTTCACCCAACGCATTTCGTCACATCACCTTGCTGAAGGTCGGATCGGGCGGCGGCTCAGAGCTTGCCGTCGGCGGCGAGTTTCATGAATGTCTCGTCGAAGCGCAGCGTCACCCGCGCCGGATCACCCAGCACCTTGCCGCCGGGGAACGACATGCCCACCGCATCGGCATTGGCCGCGCCCTTGAACAGGCCCTTGGAGAAGCTGAAATCACGGACCAGCTTCATCGTGGTCATCAGTTGCGGCGCGGAGGTTGCCGCGACGGCGGCCTTGGGATCGGAATAGAGGAAGGTCGTCGACAGCTGACTGTCGAAGTTCTCCGGCGTCGCCCCTGACAGCTTGGCCATCGCCGCGCGCGCCGCTTTCCCTTGCGCGTCCTGGCGCTGCATGAGCGCAACGGTCTCGTACCAGATGCCTGCCAGCGCCTTGCCGAGGTTCGGGTTGGCCTTGAGCGTGGCGGTATCGACGACCAGGAGGTCGAGAATTTCACCCGGGATCTGGGCGGAACTGAACACCTGCCTGGCGCCCGCCTGGCGCTTCATCTCCGAAAGCTGCGGGTTCCAGGCCACCGCGGCATTGGCTTCGGGGCTGCCGAAGGCCGCCACGATATCCGCATCCGACGTATTGATCGTCTTGACGTCGGTCGGCTTCAGACCGGACTTTTCCAGGCCGCGCGCGAGCAGGTAGTGCGACACTGAAAGCTCGACGAGATAGACTTGGCGGCCCCTGATCGCAGCAAGCTGGTCGGCCCCCTTGAGCACGATACCGTCGTTGCCGTTCGAATAGTCGCCGACGATGATCGCGCTGGTGTCCTTGCCCCCCGCCGCGGGGATCGTCAGGGCATCCATGTTGGCGACGGTAACGCCGTCGAACTTGCCGGCGGCGTACTGGTTCACCGATTCCACGTAGTCGTTGACCTGGACCACGTTGATCTTGATGCCGTACTTGTCGGCCCACTTCTTCACGATGCCGGCTTGCTGGGCATAGGGCCAGGGCATCCACCCGGCGTAGATCGACCAGCCGATGTTGAACTCGGTCCTGGCCTGCGCGGGAGCCTCCGGCTTGTTGCTGCACGAGGCCATCATCAGGGCCCCCGCGATCAGTGCAACCCTGCCAGACTTGAACCGAAATGCACTTAGCGACCCGATCATGATTCGATCCCCTTTCGCAGTGCAGCATGCCAGAGTCGGCAGCCGTGTCCATCAAAAAATATTACCTATCGCGGTCTATGTAATACCAAGGCGGTCATAGGCCTGCTGCGGAATCGCGCGCCGGAACGCCCTGCCTGCGATTGCCCAACGATCTGCACAAGAAAGCGGCAACTGCCTAAAATAGCAGCAATCTCAGCCGATAAGCGCTGTCATCAGATCGTGGCATAGTGCGATTCGCGATTCGGGCCTGGTGATTCGCCTGGCCGTATGAAGCAGCACGCTTCGTCTGGCGGTCCAGCAACCTGAGCCTGAAATGCTTCCGTTTGGAAAACGGCCATTTTGTGCACTGCAGCATAGATCGGCTTCATACTGAGCAAGTGCACAAATATTACGCTTGACGATTTAGGTAATATCCATAGCCTGCTCTTCATCGCCGTATCCGGCGGGGACGACACGACAGATACGACAGCGCCGGGGATCCCGGCATTCCGGCCGCGACGCGGTCGGCAAGGCGCCGGCCTGGCCAGAGCGTCAACGGGGAGGGTGTCGCTGACGACGGGCCGAACAGGACAGGGGTCGAAGTGACTATGAAATTGATTCGCCACACCTTGCTTTGCGCGACCATGCTGATGGGCGCTTGCACCACGACCATTGCATTGGCGCAGGATGCAGCCCCCGAAGGCGCCGCAGCCGATGCCGAAGACACCGGTGCGGACGACGCCGGCGCAATCGTCGTGACCGCCACGCGCCGCGCAACCAGCCTGCAGGACGCACCGATCAACATCAGCGCGATCGGCACCGCCGAACTGACCAGGCAGCGGATCGACGACGTCAAGGGCCTCGCCGCCTTCACCCCCGGCCTCACCGTGGCCGAGACCGGCCCCCGCTCCGCCGGCAACATCATCATGCGCGGCATCTCCTCGTCGGACGCCAGCGGCAATTCCAACTCCAACAGCGCGGTCGGGGTCTATCTCGGCGAAGTCCCGCTCTATCTCGACTTCAAGCTGCTCGACATCAACCGCGTCGAAGTGCTCCAGGGGCCGCAGGGGACACTCTACGGCCTGGGCACGCTGTCGGGGGCGATCCGCTACATGCCCAACCGCCCCGGCACCGACGACTGGTCGATCAACGCCCATGTCCGCGCCTTCGGGGAATCGCATAGCGGCTCTCCGGGCGTGAACGGCGACGTGACGATCAACGTGCCGATCGTGCAAGACCACATCGGCTTCCGCACGGTCGTCGGCTACTACGACAACCCGGGCTTCATCGACTACAACTACCTGCTGCTCCAGCCGGGCGTCTCCAACCCCCAGCCGGTGCGCGGCACCACGGCGGCCCAGGCCGGCCTGGGCACTCCGGCCCAGCAGGCGGCGAACTTCTATTCCAAGAAGGACCTCAACTACGAACGCACTTTCTCCACGCGCAACCAGCTGCTGCTGGAGCTGAATCCCGACGCGAAGCTGTACCTGACCTATGCCCACCAGCAGACCGAGACCGGCGGTTCGCAGTCGGTCCAGGCTGGCGTGCTGGGGACCGGGCCATATGAATCGTCCAAGCGCTACCAGGAGCCCGCCAAGCGGGTTTCCGACCTCTTCGCCGCGGAAGCCAATCTCAGCCTGGGCTTCGCCCAGGTGGTCGGGACCGCGGCCTGGACCAAGCAGACGACCGACACGTTCGGCGACCAGACCGACCTGCTGCTCGACCTCAACTACGGCTACGAGCAGTTCCCCAACTATTCGGCCTACACCCAGTCACGCAACATCTCGAAGCAGTTCAATGCAGAGCTGCGCGTGGTCTCCAGCCATGGCGGGCCGTTCAGCTGGGTGATCGGCGGCTTCTACAACAACATGCGGACGGGATCGAACGGCAAGGAAGTCCTGCCGGGCTACGTCGCCTGGTACAACACCACCCGTGCCGGGACGATCAACCCCAGCACCGGCCTGCCCCGCCCGGCAATCAACCGCCCCGACGATCTCGAATACATCTCGTTCGTCAACACCCAGATCCGCGAAAAGGCCATCTACGGCGAGGGCACGTTCAAGATCACCGACGCGTGGCAGGTGACCGGCGGCCTTCGCTATTTCAAATACGACGCTTTCGCCGAGGGCGGCACCGACACGCCGCTGACCGGCGGCGGCCAGACCCGTACCCCCTACCCCCTGGCCCAGATCGTGCCGAGCCGGGTGCGGTCCGGATCGACGCAGGCCGACGGCCTCGTGTGGAAAGCCAATACCTCGTACAAGTTCAATGACGATCTGCTGGTCTACTTCACGTACAGCAAGGGCTATCGCACCGGCAACGTCAACCGCGTCGCACCGTGCATCATCCCGCTGCCCGCAGGCCAGAACGTCTGCGCCTTGCCGACCGAGCTTGCCTATCAGCCCGACAAGACGCGCAACATCGAACTGGGCGCCCGCGCCTCGCTGTTCGATCGGCGCCTGCAACTGACGGGATCGATCTACCACGTGAAGTGGAGCGGCCTCCAGGTGCCTTCGCGGACGGTCAACGGCGCAGTGGGCATTACGGTGAATGGCAGCAGCGCGGTCTCCAAGGGAGCCGAATTCACCGCCCGGCTGAAGATCACGCCCAACCTGACGTTCCAGGGGACCTATTCCTATACGGACGCCCAACTGACCGCCAATGCGCCGCGCCTCGTCGTCAGCCAGGGTGTTTCCTACGACGCCTTCGCCGGGGATCGCCTGCCCGGATCGTCCAGACACGCGGCCAGCGCGCAGCTGACCTATACCCACGAACTGGGCAACGGTGCGGAGATCGAGGCGAATTGGGCGACCACCTACAAGGGCGACGTCTATTCCCGCATCGGCCTGCGCGGCAACGGCGAGGTCATCCCGGACTACATCACCCACCGTGCCTCGATCACCTATCACGCCGAGCACTTTGACCTGGGCATCTTCGCCGACAACATCTTCGACAAGTACGCCATCACGGGCATCAACAATGACATCTCTTCGTTCAATCAGGTCCGCAGGGGCATCGTCGAGCGCTACTACGGCCAGTCCATCCTGACCCCGCGGCGCGTCGGGATCGATTTCCGCTTCCACTATTGACCGGTCGGCGACGGGGGTTCGTCTCCGGACGAGGCCCCGTCGCCGTCACCAGGAACAACGACAACAGCAACCGCCTGGAGTGACTTATGAAAGTTGTTCGAAACACTCTGCTTTGCGCAACCATGCTGATGGGCGCCGGAATAACTCCAGCCTTCGCGCAGGACGCCGCCCCCGCTGACGAAGCAGGCAGCGAAGGCGAGGCAATCGTGGTGACCGCCACCCGCCGCGCCACCTCGCTCCAGAATGTCCCGATCAACATCAGCGCCGTGGGCAGCGAGCAGCTGGAGCGGCAGCGGATCGACGACGTCCGCGACCTGGCCGACTTCACTCCCGGCATGACCATTTCGGATACCGGCCCCGGTTCGTCCGGTACGATCGTCCTGCGCGGCCTCAATGCCTCCGATTCTGACACGTCCGGCAACAACTACGACGACTCGCTGGGCGTCTATCTGGGCGAGGTTCCGCTCTACTACGATTTCAAGCTGCTCGACATCGCGCGGGTCGAGACCCTGCTCGGCCCCCAGGGCACGCTCTATGGCCTCGGCACGCTGGCCGGCGCGATCCGCAACATTCCGAACCGCCCCAATCTCGACAGGTTCGAAGGCGAGGTTCACGGGCGGGTCTTCGGCAAGACGCACGGCAGCAAGGCCGGCTACCAGGCCGATGGCGTGATCAATGTCCCGATCGTGCGGGATCACATCGCCTTCCGCTCCGCCACGGGTTATTTTTACGATCCCGGGTTCATCGATTACCCGCTGCTGCTCCAGACGCCCGGAGTGTCGCTCCCCCAGCCGAGCGGCCCCGCAAGCGTGACCCCGGCGGCCTATGCGGCCAATTTCTATCGCGGCGACGACCTCAATTTCGAGCGGACCTTCACCACTCGCAATCAATTGCTCGTCCAGTTCAGCGAAGACCTGAAGGTCAACTTCACCTACGCCTATCAGCAGACCAGGACCGAGGGCGGCCAATACAACAGCGACGGCGTGCTGGGCACGGACAGGTATGAAAGCGCCGCACGCTACAGCGAACCGGTCAACCGCCGCGCCCACCTGGCCAGCATGGAGGTCAACGCCAACATCGCGGACTTCGTCGATCTCGTCTCGACCACCGCCTATACCGATGTGCGGGCGCGCAACCGGACCGACAATACCGACCTGCTGCTCGACCTCGACTACGGCTACGAGGCCTTTCCGGCCTTCTCGAGCTGGAACGAGAGCGACGATCGCCGCAAGCAGTTCAATCAGGAAATCCGCTTCGTCTCGCGCCACGGCGGCCCGTTCAGCTGGGTGCTCGGCGGGTTCTATAACCAGCAGAAGCGCCAGCGTGACTACATCGAGCACGTTCCCGGCCACCCCTGGGTCGATCTGGTCACCAATCCGAACGAGGTGGAATATGCTTCCTACGTAACCTCGAAGGTCACAGAAAAGGCGGTGTTTGGCGAAGGCACCTATCGCGTGACGCCCGAATGGCAGGTCACGGCGGGCGCACGCTACTTCGGCTATAATTCCGACATCAAGGGCAACCTGACCGTTCCACTGATCCCCGGCTTCCCCGTCAGCCCCTACGATTTGCCCGCAGCTGGTGGCACCGCGAACAAGTCCGGCTGGGTGTGGAAGGGCAATACCTCCTACAACGTCACCCCCGACATCATGCTCTATGCGACCTACAGCAAGGGCTATCGCATCGGCGGGCCGAACAGCGTCGCGCCCTGTCCCACTCCCCTGCCCAACGATCCCGACGGCGACAACATCAACAACGACCAGTTGCCCTGCGGCCTGCCGAACGAGATCCAGTATGGTCCGGACACCACCAGGAACGCCGAGATCGGCATCCGGACGCAATTCCTCGATCGCAAGCTGACCTTCAACTTCAACGTCTTCCAGATCAAATGGGACGGCATCCAGGTCAACTCGGCCACGCTGAACGGCATCGTCGGGATCAAGGTGAACGGCGGCAAGGCCAAGTCGCAAGGGTTCGAGACTTCGTTCCAGTTCAAGCCGATCCCGCAGCTGGCGATCCAGGGCACCTATTCCTACGTCGATGCCAAGCTGACCGAGAACGTGCCCGGCAATATCCCGGTCAACAGTCCGGCCGGGGTCTATCCCAGCGCGCCGATCAAGCTCGACGCTCTGGCCGGGGATCGCCTGCCCGGCTCTGCCAAGAACAGCGGCAGCCTGGGGATTACCTACACCGCTCCGTTCAGGGCGGGGAGCATCATCGCCAACTGGACCGCGACCTATCGCGGCGATGTCGTCACCCGGCTCGGATGGGACCGCGCCTACGGCGACAAGCTGCCGGGCTATGTCCTGAACCGCGCCTCGGTGACCTACGAGACCGACAGCTTCAGCGTAGGCCTGTGGGCGAACAACATCTTCGACAAGTACGCCGTCGCCACGGTCGCCAACGACCGTTCGCGCGTCGGCCTCAACGATGGCGTGGTGCTGCGGTACTACAAGCAGACCGTCATCAACCCTCGCACCTTTGGTCTGGAATTCCGGGTCAAGTACTGACCCGGGTGTTCGGGCTGACGCCTTCCTGCGGAAACTAGGGGGCCCGCCCATCCGGGCGGCCCCCGCTTTTTCAGAAGGATACTTCTCGAAATGGCATTTCCCCTTCGGCACTGGCTGGCGCTGGGCGCCATGCTCGGCTCGGCCACCAGCGCGCAGGCCGCCGCCGCGCCGAACCTGTTTCCCGAACGGTGGATCGACGGAACCCAGGCGCAGGAGCCGGTGACCCAGGTCCAGGCGCTCGATGCCGATACCTTCGTCATTCGCCAGTCGATCAAGACCAACTTCGAGGCGCCGTTCCTCTATCTGCTGTTTGGCCGCGACAAGGCGCTGCTGCTCGACAGCGGGGCCAGGGACGGGGTGATCCGGCCCACGGTCGATCGCCTGATCGCTTCCTGGCTCAAGGCGCATGGCCGCAGCGACATTCCGCTGGTCGTCGCGCACAGCCACAGCCATGGCGATCACATCGCTGGCGACGCTGCGTTCCGCGAACGACCGAACACGACCATCGTCGGCCTCAAGCCCGCCGAAGTCGCGGCGTTCTTCGGGATTGGGCGCTGGCCCGGCGAGATCGCCCGCTTCGATCTGGGCGGCCGGGCACTCAGCGTCATTCCCACGCCCGGGCACCAGTCCGCATCCATCATGATCTATGACCCCCGGCTGAGGATCCTGCTGTCGGGCGACACGCTCTATCCGGGGCGGCTTTACGTGCCCGTCAACTTCATGGCCGACAACCGGGCCAGCATCGACCGCCTGGCGAGCTTCGCCGCGCGTCATCCGATCCGCGCCGCGCTGGGCGCCCATATCGAACTCACCCGCACTCCGGGCAAGGACTATGGTCACGAGGCAGCGGCCCATCCCGACGAACACCCCCTGGAACTGCCCGCCGCAACGATCCACCAATTGCAGACCGGCCTGAAGGCCCCGCTGGACACGCCCGGTCAGAACCGGGTTCACGATCACTTCATCATCGTACCTGTTCCGGCCCGGGGCGAATGAGCGGGTATGGCAGCCCTGTTCTGCGGCCCGGGCGGCACCCTCACCGGCAAGATGCTTGCAGTGAACCCTTGAACAAGAGGATTTCTTGATGTCGGATCTCCCCAGGCTGGAGATATCACGCCGCGGCGTTCTGGCCGGCACGGCCATGCTTAGCGCCAGCCCCGCGATCCCCGCCCGCGCGGCGCCGGTGCAAGACGAGCCCGCGCCGCTTATGCCGGTGCGGTTCAAGGTCAACGGCAAGGACCGGCAGCTCTCGCTCGATCCGCGCACCACCCTGCTCGACGCGCTGCGTGAACACCTGCACCTCACGGGGACCAAGAAGGGGTGCGACCACGGTCAGTGCGGGGCCTGCACTGTCATTGTGGAAGGCCGGCGGATCAATTCCTGCCTGAGCCTGGCGGTTATGCACGAAGGAGATGCGGTCACGACGATCGAAGGGCTGGGCACGCCGCAGAAGCTCCACCCGATGCAGGCCGCGTTCGTGAAGCACGATGGCTACCAGTGCGGCTATTGCACGCCGGGGCAGATCTGCTCCGCCGTGGCCGTGCTGGGCGAGATCGAGCGCGGCGTGCCGAGCCATGTCCAGGCCGACCTCACCGCCAGCCCGCGCGCGACCAACCTGGAGTTACGCGAGCGGATGAGCGGCAACATCTGCCGCTGCGGCGCCTATTCCAACATCGCCGATGCCATGAAGGACGTGATTGGCTCCGAGGTGGCGGGATGAAGGCCTTCACCTATGAGCGCGCCAGGGATCCGGTCGCCGCAGCCCGGGCGGTGGCCGCGCGCCAAGGGGCAAGGTTCATCGCGGGCGGCACCAACCTGCTCGACCTGATGAAGCTGGAGATCGAGACCCCGACGCACCTGGTCGATGTCCAGGACCTTGGCTTCGACAGGATCGAGCCGACAGCCGAGGGCGGCCTCAGGATCGGCGCGCTTGTCACCAATACCGACCTCGCCGCAGACCATCGCGTCCGCCGCGACTATGGCGTGCTCAGTCGCGCGATCCTGGCTGGCGCCTCGGGCCAGTTGCGCAACAAGGCCACTACCGCAGGCAATTTGCTCCAGCGCACCCGCTGTCCCTATTTCTACGATACCAACATGGCCTGCAACAAACGCAAGCCCGGCTCGGGCTGCGCTGCGATTGGCGGCTATTCGCGCCAGCTTGGCGTGATCGGGGTTTCCGACACGTGCATCGCCACATTCCCTGGCGACATGGCCGTGGCGCTGCGCCTGCTCGACGCCGTGGTCGAGACCATCGATGCCGAAGGCCTGACCCGCGCGATCCCCATCGCCGATTTCCACCGCCTGTGGGGTAACCGGCCCGAGCAGGACACCGTGCTGCGGCCCGGCGAACTGCTCACCTCTGTCACCCTGCCCCGCCCACTTGGCGGCCGGCATCATTACGAGAAGGTCCGCGACCGCGCGTCATACGCCTTTGCGCTGGTCTCGGTCGCGGCGGTGATCCAGCCCGACGGGACCGGCCGGGTAGCCTTCGGCGGGGTCGCGCCCAAACCCTGGCGGGTCGAGGCGGCCGAGGCCCTGCTGCCGCAAGGCGCTGCCGCAGTCACCGCACGGGCCTTCCAGGGCGCGACGCCGACCAAGGACAACGCCTTCAAGTTGCCGCTCGCCACCCGGGCGCTCGCCGCCGTGCTCGCCCAGAAAGACTGATCCGATGAAGTTCGACACCCCCGCCGGCCCCAATCCGATCGACCGGATGAAGGTGGTCGGCCGCGCGCACGACCGGATCGACGGCCCGCTCAAGGTCTCCGGCCAGGCGGCCTATGCCTTCGAGCGCCGCGAGCCGGCAAACCCGGCCTATGGCTGGATCGTCGGCGCGGCAGTGGCCAAGGGCACGATCCGCTGGATCGACACAGACGAGGCCAGGGCCGCGCCAGGTGTCCTGGCAGTCGTCACCGCGCGCGATGCCGGCCCGCTCGGCAAGGGCGATCGCAACACCGTCAGACTGCTCGGCGGCCCCCGGATCGATCACTACCACCAGGCGATCGCCGTGGTCGTCGCTGAAACCCTGGAGCAGGCCCGCGCCGCCGCCGCGCTGGTGCGGGTCGACTATGACCGCGCCGCGGGCAGCTTCGACCTGGACGAAGCGCTGAAGGCGGCCCCGGCCACCGACGACGACGGCAAGCGCGCGCGCGCCGACCGGGTCGGAAGCTTCGAGACCGCCTTCGCCGCTGCCCCGGTCCAGCTCGACGCCGAATACAGCACGCCCGATCACACCCATGCCATGATGGAGCCCTTCGCCTCGATCGCGCAGTGGAACGGCGACGAACTGGAGCTGTGGACCTCCAACCAGATGATTGACTGGGGCCGCAGCGACCTCGCCAGGACGCTGAACCTGCCCAAGGAAAAGATCCGCTTCCACTCACCCTATATCGGCGGCGGGTTTGGCGGGAAACTGTTCCTGCGCGCCGATGCGCTGATGGCGGCGCTTGGCGCCAGGGCGGTGGGCCGCGCGGTCAAGATCGCCATGCCGCGAGCCCTGATGGCCAACAATTCAACCCACCGCCCCGCCACCCGCCAGCGCATCCGCATCGGTGCGTCCCGCGACGGCACGATCACCGCGATCGCCCACGAAAGCGGCTCGGGCGACCAGCCGGGCGGCGGGCCGGAGAACGCGATTGGCCAGACGAAGCTGCTGTATGTCGGCGCCAACCGCCTGACCGCACTGCGCCTGGCCGTGCTCGACCTGCCCGAAGGCAACGCCATGCGCGCGCCGGGCGAAGCGCCGGGAATGATGGCGCTGGAAATCGCAATGGACGAGATGGCCGAGAAGCTCGGCATGGACCCGGTCGAGTTCCGGATCAGGAACGACACCCAGGTCGATCCCGCCAGGCCCGAGCGCAAGTTCTCCCAGCGGCAACTCACCCGCTGCCTGACCGAAGGCGCCGACCGCTTCGGGTGGTCGAACCGCACTGCCCGGCCCGGCCAGGTACGCGACGGTCGCTGGCTGGTCGGCATGGGCGTCGCCGCCGCCTTCCGCAACCATGTCAGCCGCCCAAGCGGCGCGCGGGTCCGGCTCGATGGCGGAATCGTGACGGTTGAAAGTGACATGACCGACATCGGCACCGGGTCCTACACGATCATCGCCCAGACTGCGGCGGAGATGCTGGGGGTGCCGGTCGAGGCCGTGGTGGTGAAGCTCGGCAGTTCGGACTTTCCCGCCTCGGCCGGCTCGGGGGGGCAGTGGGGCGCGGCCAATGCTACCGCCGGGGTCTATGCCGCCTGTGTCAAACTGCGCGAGGCGGTGACCCAGCGCCTCGGGTTGCCACTGGATGCGACCTTCGCCAATGGCCGTGTGCGCAGCGGCACCATTTCGCAGCCCCTGAGCAAGGCCGGCTCGCTGGTCGCCGAAGACAGGATCGAATTCGGCGAGCTTGGCAAGACCTTCCAGCTTTCGACCTTCGGCGCGCATTTCGTCGAGGTCGGGGTCGACAGCTACACCGGCGCAACCCGCGTGCGCCGCATGCTGGCGGTCTGCGCCGCCGGGCGGATCATCAATCCCAAGTCGGCGCGAAGCCAGGTTATCGGCGCAATGACCATGGGCGTCGGCGCCGCGCTGATGGAGGAACTGGCGGTCGATCGCCGTTTCGGTCTGTTTGTCAACCACGACCTCGCCTCCTACGAAGTCCCGGTCCACGCCGACATCCCGCACCAGGAAGTCGTGTTCCTCGACGAGGCCGACGACAAGGCCAACCCGATGAAGGCCAAAGGCGTTGGCGAACTCGGCCTGTGCGGCGTCGGCGCCGCAGTGGCCAACGCAATCTACAACGCAACGGGCATCCGCGTGCGTGACTACCCACTGACGCTCGACAAGTATCTCGGGCAGCTACCGCAGCTGGCGTGACCCTCAAACCTGCACCAACCGGAATGGCACGACCCGCCCCCACACCTCGGCCCACTCAATCCTTTTGACACTGCCCGCAGAAGTGCTTTGAAGGTTTCCGCCCGACCCTATACGAGCGCCGGATCGGTTACTTCAATCGCCTCGCGCTCGGCTCCCGCGCCCTGTAGCTCGTACAAAGGCGGGTTGTCAGGATTCTGGATTGCAATGAATTATCGCCACTCCTTCCATGCGGGCAACAGCGCGGATGTCGTGAAGCACAGCCTGCTGATCGCTCTCGTACGGGCCTTGCAGCACAAACAGGGCGCGCTGACCCTGATCGACACCCATGCAGGCTGCGGGCTGTACGACCTTGAAGGTGATGAGGCCCAACGCACCGGCGAGTCCGCGCAGGGCGTTCTGCGGGCCCTTGCCGATCCGAACCCCTTGCTGAACGATTACCGCGCCGCCGTGCAGGCGGTGAATGTCGAGGCCGAGCCGCGCCTCTACCCCGGCTCGCCGCGAATTCTGGCGCAGCTTCTGCGCCCGCAGGATTTCCTGATCGTGAACGAAAAGCATCCCGAAGACGCCTATGCCCTGCGCGGAGCGATGCGCGGCACATCCGCTGCCGTGCATGAGCGCGATGCCTACGAGTTTTGGCTGGCGATGCTGCCACCCCGCACAGCGCGCGGCGTGGTGGTGGTCGATCCGCCCTACGAGCAGCCGGATGAACGCGCGCGCATCACCGCCACCCTCGCCGCCGCTTGCCGCAAATGGGCGCATGGCGTGACGGTGATCTGGTATCCGCTGAAAGACCGCGCCACGCATGGGCGGTGGAAGGAACAGTTACGCAAGCTCGGCATCCCGAAATTGCTGTGCGTGGAACATTGGCTGTACGATGGCGATCAGCCCGGCATCTATAACGGGGCGGGCCTCTATATCGTCAACCCGCCCTACGCCTTCACGCAGGCGCTGCCGCCCCTGCTGGAAGGCCTGCGCGCCGCGCTGGCGCCGGAAGGACATAGGGGCGAGATCACATCCGACTGGTTGGGCGGTTAGGATAAACCCGCATCACACCCTCCTCCCGGCGGAGGAATAAGCGCCTTGCGCGTCGCACCATGCGGACCGATTCTGCCCTGGAGCCGCGCCGCGCCAGCTCTGATGCGTCCATTCGAAGTGCACGGGGTCGATGGAGCTCTCCTGACACTGAAACCAGTTGCAGGGGAACTTCGGACAGAACCAGCTGGGCAAAGCCATTCGGCCAGGTAATGGGCATTCCTGCTGACAGTTCATTACCCACGGTGGGAGCTGTCGCTATAATGCGAAACGCTCTCCGTTGGTAAGGCGGAAACGATGAAGCGGGTTTCTTTCAAACGGCACCGGTTTCTGCCGGATTCGATCCGCCAGGCGGCCTGGCTCTATTGCCGAGCCTGCGGGATGCCGGGGAACGGCTGACCAATGGCGGCACCGATGCAGCCCCTGAGACGGTGCGCTGCCGGGCCGACAGGTTCGCTCTGGCCTTCACCGCCAATATCCCTGCACTTGCCGCGTCGCTGGCGGCGCATTCCTTTCGAATCCACCCGCCTTGCCAATCGGGAGCATTTGGCATCAGTTTGACAGCTCCCTCCCCCCTGCACTGAGCAGGCACCAAGAGCGAATCACATCGAGGAACGGGTGCAATCGAGAGTGATTTCGCGGCAATTCCGCCGAACGATAGGCTCATTGCGTATCTTGTGTTGACATTTTTTACGCAATCCATCAATTCAGGGCCACCAAGGCATCATTCCGAGAGACCGAGGGGGAGTGTTCATGAGAGTTTCCCGCAATCCGCATGTCGTCGCGCGCCTTCTGCTGGGCGCCAGTCTGATCGCTGTCGCCAGCCCCGCGCTGGCCCAGGACGCCGAACAGGCGAATCCCAGCGGCCTCGACGAGATCGTCGTCAGCGCCCAGAAGCGCGAGCAGAACCTGCAGGACGTGCCGATCGCGATCAGCGCACTGAGTTCGGCCAAGGTCGAACAGCTCGGCATCCGCGATGCGCGCGACCTCAGCGGCTTGGCCCCGAACGTCACGATCACCCAGGGCACCACCTCGGGCGCGGCAGCGGTCATCTCGATCCGCGGCATTCCCACCCCGGCGAGCGAAACCTTCGGTCTCGACACCTCCAACGGCCTTTACGTCGACGGCATCTACATCGGCCGTTCGGGCGCATCGGCGCTGGACGTGATGGACATCGAGCGCGTCGAAGTGCTGCGCGGGCCGCAGGGCACCCTGTTCGGCCGCAACACCACCGGCGGTGCGATCCACTTCATCTCGCGCAAGCCTTCAGAGACGCTGCGCGTCAAGGCCGAGGCCGGTTACGGCAACTACAATGCCTGGAACGGCAAGATCGTGGTCGATCCCGGCTCGATCATGGGGATCGCGACCAGCTTCTCCTACAGCCATCGCCAGCGCAATGGCGTGGTCGACAACATCCTGCAGCCGGATGATGCGAAGGATCCGGGTTCGCGCAAGTCGGATTCGTTCCGCGCCGCCGCGCGTGTCGAATTGGGCGGCACCGGATCGATCCAGTACATCTTCGACTGGTCGAAGATCACCGGATCGCCGATCAACTTCCAGCTGACCAACGTGGCCGACGGCACGCCCCGCTCACTCTCCATCGGCGGCCAGCCGCTGGTCGTGACCCAGCAGGCCCCGGTCAAGCAGTACCTGGCCGGCGCGACCTTCGCCCAGGCCGCCTGCGCCGCGCTTGCCGCGCCGACCCGCGTGTGGCGCGAAGAGGTCTGCAACGACATCTCCAGCACCTCGATGGACCAGATCTGGGGCCACAACCTTCAGGCGGAGAACGACTTCGGTCCGTTCAAGGCCAAGCTGACCGCCGGCTACCGCGTGTGGCACAACGACAGCGACACCGATCTGGACGGCATGGGCGCCTTCTCGGGCCCGGCCTTTACCAATGCCTCGCTGTTCAACGGCTACCCTTCGGCCCTGCTGCAGAACCTGGGCTTCCCCAAGACCTCGTCGGACTTCCTTGCCGCCACGCCGGTGCCGCGCATCACCCAGAACCTGTTCGACACCCAGAACGTGCGCCGTCACAAGCAGTTCAGCACGGAACTGGAATTCTCGGGCGACACCGATAACCTCGACTGGGTCGTCGGCGGCTTCTACTTCTGGGAAAAGGGCGGCGAGATCAACCCGCAGAACAGCGGCTTCGTGCTCGACACCAACAGTGCCGTGTTCAGCGACGCCGCCTTCGTCGGTGTGCTGCGCGGGGTGGGTTTCTCGGCCGCGCAGGCCGCGCAGTACGCACCGCTGCTGGCGCCCTCGTTCCGTGCCACCAACCCGGCCCAGCTGCGCCTGGTCCAGACCCGCGCCACGCTGAACTATACCGCGACCAGCGAAAGCACCGCGCTCTACGGTCAGTTCACCTTCTACCCGGGCGGTCGCGACAGCGGCCTGCGGATCACCGCCGGTGGCCGCTACAGCTGGGACAACAAGAAGATGTTCCGCACCCAGAACGGCACGGCGGCGCTCGCCACTCCGGAAACGGGTGATGCCAACTTCAGCCGCTTCACCTGGAACGTGATGCTGGGCTACGACGTGGCCGAAGGCATCTCGGCCTATGCCCGCGCCGCCACCGGCTATCGTTCGGGCGGGTTCAACGCCCAGGACGCGGTGATCACCGGCACCACCAACCTGCCGTTCTTCAAGCCCGAGCACGTCACTTCGTACGAAGTCGGCGTGAAGACCGAGCTGTTCGATCGCCGCCTGCGCCTCAACCTGGCCGGCTATCACAACATCTACAACGACCTGGCGGTCAACATCCCGCTGACCAATGCCCCCGCCGGCACTTTCGCCTCGCGGATCGGCAATGCCGGCAAGGTGGTCTACAACGGTGTCGAGCTTGAGGCCCAGGCCGTGTTGTCCGACAACTTCACCTTCGAAGGCAGCCTTGGCTACGTCGACATCAACTACAAGGAGTTCATGTCGGGCCAGTCGACCACTGCGGGCGCGGCGCCGATCAACGTCGCCTCGATCGTGACCCCGGCCTATACTTCCCCCTTCACTGCCAATGCGGCGCTGAACATGCAGTTCCCGCTGGGTATGGGCGAAGCCCGCCTGGTCGGCCGGGTGAGCTATACCTACGAAGACGGCAAGTACAGCTTCTCCAACGTCATCGCGACCCCGTTCAACAACGCGATGAAGGGTGACAACCGCAGCCTGGTGGACGCGCAGATCGGCGTGGACCGTCTGCCGCTGGGCGGCACCGAGGGCGAGCTGAAGCTGTGGGTCAAGAACCTGACCAACAGTCACGACTTCGTCCGCGGCGTGGACTTCGGCGCGCTGGGCTATGCCGGCGGCTACTACGCCGACCCGCGCACCTATGGCGTGACGGTGGGGATCAAGTTCTGATCCTTCGCCAGACTGGCTGAAAACAAGCGGCGCGCCGGGCAACCGGCGCGCCGTTTTGTTTGCGTCGTCCGGGACTTGATCCGGGATCGCTGGCGATAGTCCGCGGGTCTGCGCCCAGCGGCCAGCGGTCCCGGATCAAGTCCGGGACGACGTTTGAACGGACTTGGCCGGAATCAGGCGGCGATCAGCCTACGCGCCGCATCGGCGGCGCCGCGCATCGCGCCTTCGATATAGCCGATGCCGGTGCAGTCACCGACCGCCTCGACCTTGTAGCCCTCGGCCTTGAGGCGATCGGCCAGCGACAGGTCGCCGCTCGCGCCCATGGCGACGATCACGTGGTCGGCCTTGATCCGCTGTGCCGAACCATCGGCAGCAGTGAAGCTCACCGCGCCGTCCTCGATGGCAATGCCGCCGGCCCCGCCGTGAAGCGCGACGCCGTGTTCCTTCAGTTCGGCCAGAATGCGCATCCGGCGCACCAGCAGCAGTCCCTTGCCAAGGCGCGGGGCCGGTTCGATCACGGTGACGGTGCGGCCGCGCTCGTGGAGGAATTCTGCCAGTTCGATGC
>CALMJG010000193.1 GCA_937864195.1 uncultured Novosphingobium sp. | reverse complement strand
CAGCTTCTGAAGCTCCCGACCTCTCCCGTCAGCGGGGCAGGTCGGGGCGGTCCGGCCACCACGGGGTTTCGGGCATGTCCGCCGAAACCGTCAGCGGAAACCGCGGTGCGCGCTTTTCGAGGAAGGCGCTCACCCCTTCGTGAACATCGCCCTTGGCGCCCAGCGCGATGTTGAGCGCGGCATCGACTGACAGCGCCCCGCCCGGCCCCGCCTCGCCCGAGAAGTGCCACAGCATCCGCCGGGTCAGCGCGAGCGCCACGCCCGAGCAGTTCTGCGCGATTTCCAGCGCCAGTTCGCGCGCGCGGCTCTCCACCTGATCGGCCGGAACCGTCTCGCTGATCAGCCCAGCCGCGAGCGCCTCGCTCGCGGGCACCAGCGCCCCGGTCATGCACCATTTGAGCGCGGTAGACAGACCAACCAGGCGCGGCAGGAACCAGGCCGAACCCGCTTCCGGCACCAGCCCGCGCCGGGTGAAGACGCAGCCGAACTTTGCGCTGTCCGCCGCGATGCGGATGTCGCAGGGCAGGGTCAGGGTCAGCCCGACCCCCGCCGCCGAGCCATTGAAGGCGACTAGCGAGGGCTTGCGGCAGTTCATCATCGCGGCGATGAAATTGCTGTCGGCGCGGGCACCATCCGCGCGGTTTCCGAAGTTCTTGGCTCCCTCCCCGCTTTTGGTGTCGAACGCCCCCGCCCCGGCGGAAACGTCCGCCCCGGCGCAGAACACCCGGCCCGTGGCGGTCAGCACCACCACGGCCACGCTGTCGTCCGCATCAGCCTGCCCGAAGGCGCGGACCAGTTCCGCGCCCAGTTCATTCGTATAGGCGTTGAGCACGTCCGGGCGGTTGAGCCGGACCCACAGCAGCGGGCCCTCCTGCTCGACAATCAGGTTGGCGTAACCTTCCATCCGCCTCAGTCCTGCTCGATCCGCACAGGCAGGGCGTTGAACCCGTGGAGGAACGGGCTCGCCAGCCGGTCAGGCTCGCCCTGCGGCACGATCCGGATGCGGCGCTGGGCGATCTCGGAAATCACCATGGCCAGCTGGCTTTCCGCCAGTTTCGCGCCCACGCAGCGGTGGATGCCGTGGCCAAAGCCAAGATGACGCCGCGCATTGTCACGTCCCACGTCGAAGCGCTCGGCGTCCGCGAACACCTTCTCGTCGCGGTTGGCGGAGATGTACCACATCACCACCTTCTCGCCCTTGCGGATCACCTGTCCGCCCAGCTCGGTATCCTCCAGCGCGGTGCGGCGCATGTGGGTGACGGGGGACTGCCAGCGGATGATTTCCTGCGCGGCATTGGCGGCGAGCGAGGGATCGGCGCGCAGCCGTTCCAGCTCCTCCGGGTAGCGGTGGAACGCCTCGACCAGCGCGGTCATCGAATTGCGCGTGGTATCGTTGCCGCCCACGATCAGCAGGGCGATATTGGCGATCCGCTCCATCGGCGAGAGCTGGCCCATGGCTTCGGAATGGACCATGCGGCTGAGCAGGTCATCGGTCGGCGGCTTGCCGCGCCGGTCCTCCAGCTCGCGGTCGAAGCGGGCCAGCATCTCGCCCATCTGGATGAGGAACTGCGCGCGGTATTCTTCGGTCAGGTTCTCGGCCGAAACCCCGCTCGCCCAGTCCGACCAGCGCTTGATGTCGCGCCATTCGTCGAACGGCATGTCGAACAGGATGCACAGCATCCCCAGCGTCTGCGGGATCGACAGGCGCTCCACCCAGTCGAAGTCTTCTCCGATGGGGAGGGAATCCATCAGCATCCGCGTCCGCTCGCGCACCTGCGCGTCGAGCTTGACCATCTGGCTGGGCGAGAAGGCCGGGGCGATCACCCGCCGCTGGGCGGTGTGGATCGGCTGATCCTGCGCGATGAAATTGGGAAAGCCCTCGCCATTGACCGCATCGGCGATGGTGATGTTGCCCATGTCCCAGCGCGATGAGAACACGTCGTGGCGCAGTTCCACTTCCTGCACCAGGTCGTGGCTCACCGCCGACCAATAGGCGCCGAAGGGGCTTTCGGGCCGCCACGACAGCGGCATTTCGCGGCGCAGGAAGGCGAAGGGTTCGCGCCACTTGTCATGAACGTAAAGCGCGTCCTCGCTGACGTCGTAGGGGTTGATCGGGCGGCTCGTCGTGTCGGTCGTCATGGCTCAGGCCTCCTCCAGCTCGCGCGCGGGGACGGGCAGCGCATTGCCCGCTGCCGCCGCCCGCTTGGCGCCCTTGTCCAGTTCCTTGTTCAGCGCGCGAACATAGTGGTCGAAATCCAGCTGGATCGTGTGACGCCGCGCGGCGTAATATTGCCCGGTGTAGTAATCCTCGTCCGCCGTGATGATCCGCTCCATCTCGGCGGGCTCCGGCGGCAGGTACTTGCCCGCAAGGTAGGCGCCGACCAGCTTCGATTGCTGCTCGGCGAAGTTGACCAGCGTGGGCAGCGGCTGGGCGAGGCCCATGTAGAACAGGTCCGGCACCCCCGGCTTCATGATCCGCTTGAACAGCGGCGGCGGGCGGTTGTCGGCATCTGCGGTAAAGGCCGGCTCGTCGAAGAACGGGAAGGAAATGTCATAGCCCGTCGCCCAGACGATCACATCGACCTGTTCCCGGCTGCCGTCGGTGAAGACCACCCCGTCCCCGTCGAGCCGCTCGACCCCCGGCTTCATCGCGATGTCGCCGGAACCGGCGCGGACCAGGAACTCGCCCGAAACGGTGCCATGGCTTTCGAACGGACCGATTTCCGGTTCCGGCAGGCCATAGTCGCTCATCCGCCCGACCAGCTTCTTCACCATCCGCGCGCCCAGCCACTGGCGCAGGCCCTTGGGCATCCAGGCCGGGGCCGGGTTCTTGTCGAGCGGCTGGCCCTGGTAATACTTGGGGAAGATCCAGACCCCGCGCCGGGCGGAAACGAACAGCTTCTCCGCCATCGGCCGCTGCGAAAGCTCGCTGGCGATGTCCATCGCCGAATTGCCCATGCCGACCACCAGCACCCGCTTGCCGATGCAGTCGACCGGCTCGAACGGGGTGCGGTACTGGTGGGAATGAATCTGCGCGCCGGTGAACTCGCCCGGATAGTCGGGGATGCGCGCCGCCCAGTGGTGCCCATTGGCGACGCACAGCGCGTCGTAGTCCTTCACCTCGCCGGTCGAAAGAGTGATCGTCCAGCCGCCGCCGGCCTTGCGCCGCGCCTTCTCCACCCGCGTGTTGAAGCGGATGTGCGGACGCAGGCCGAAGTGGTCGACGTAATCGTGGAAGTATTTCAGCAGCAGCGAATGGTGCGGATAGTCGGGCCATTCGGCAGGCACCGGATAGTCCTCGAACGCCAGCCGCCACTTCGACGTGTCGATGTGCAGGCTCTGGTAGCAGGCCGACATGCCGTTGGGATTGTTGTAGTACCAGGTCCCGCCGATGTCGTCCGAAGCCTCGAAGACGTCGAAGGGAATCCCGTGATCCTTCAGCCGCTTGGCCGTGGTGAAGCCGGAACACCCGGCCCCGATGATGCAGACGCGCGGCAATGCCATCAAACTCTCCCATGTGTCCGTTGGCCGGACTTGGGGCGGAGTATGTTTAAGCGCGCGATTAATGTCCAGTGCCCAGCGCAATTGCCCCCCTGGCCTCTGGACAAGCGCCGCGCCGCCCCTATCACTGGCGTAAAGACAAGAAATCGTCCCGGGGAGATACGGGGTCGGGAGTTGAGTAAATGGAAGAAATACTGGACGTGACCGGGTGGACGGCGCTGGTACTGGGCCTTTCGGCGCTGTTCGCCGGGATCGGCGCGCTGCGCAAGCCCGGCATCTGGCGCACCATGATCGAAGAGGTCGAGCGCTCGCCCGCGCTGCAGTTCCTGTGCGGGATGCTGGAATTGCTGATCGGCACGGCGGTCTACCTGCTCAACCCGTGGATCCCCTCGGACGTGCTGACCTGCGTGATCAAGACGATGGGCGCGGCAATGATGCTGGAAGGGCTGGTGATCCTGGGCTTCTGCGACATCTACACCCAGTTCTGGCTGCGCAGCCTGGCCCACATGCATCGCGGCTGGGCGCTGACCACCACGGTGGTCGGGCTGGTCCTCGCCGTGCTGGGCGCCTCGCACTTCCACTGAAGGCAGGCGCCGGGGCCGGTTCAGACCTCCGCCATCCGCGACGAGGGATAGGGGGCGAGCAGCGGGCCTGCGCGATCCCAACCCGCGCGCAGCCAGGTGCCGCGCGCGCCGGGATCGTCTGGCAGGATCGCGGGCATGGCGTGGTGCCCCAGCTCTCGCCACAGGGCGTTTGCCTCGGTGGTGAGCAGCGCGAAGCTCGGCACCTCGCTGTCCTTCCACACCCCGGCCATGGCGAAGAGCGGCTGGTCGGTGCAGCCCAGCCAGTGCTGGCGGCGGCGGCCGGTCGCCGGATCGACCCGGCCCCAGACCATCAGTGCGGTCGCGGGCACCAGGCAGCGGAACTCGCTGTTGCGCAGGTTGCCGATCCAGAACGGGCTGTCCGCGTTGCGCACGCTCAGCACGCCGCGCGCCGGATCGGACGCATTCGGAGGAGGCGGCACGCCCCACAGGCGCGGGATCAGGCGCAGCGGCTGGCCGGGCCGCGCGGGGCCGGCCACGAATTCGCGCCCTGCCGTCAGCACCGGCGCGAACCGTCCCGGCGCGATCGTCCCGCCGCTCCACGGATCGCTGCCCGCCGCAGCCCCGAACCGCTCGGCCAAGGCGGCGGCGGAGGCATCGAGGCGGTAGAGCACGGTCATCGCATTCTCATGGCCATGCGTTGCATTTCCGGCAAGGCGGCTTAGCCTGAGCGGCACGACCAACAGGGAGAAACCGATGACACTTCGCTGGACCGCCAGCCTGGCCGCGCTTGCGCTGGCCGCCTCGCCCGCATTCGCCAAGACCACCGTGATTCGCGCCGGGTCCGTGCTGCGGGACGCTTCTTCGGAACCGAGCGGCCCCGCGACGATCACGGTCGTCGACGGGCGGATCACCGCCATTGCCGAAGGCTCGCCGCCCGTGCCCGAAGGCGCGGAAGTGGTCGACCTGTCGGGCAAGACGGTCCTGCCGGGGCTGGTCGATCTCCACGTCCACCTCGCCAGCGATCCTGGCGGGGACTTCCGCGACGAGGCGGTCGACCCCGACGAATGGGGCGTGGTGGTGGGCACCCGCAATGCCCTGTCCACCCTGCGTGCGGGCTTCACCACCGTGCGCGAGGCGGGATCGGGGCAGTATGTCGCCTTCTCGCTGCGGCGTGGCACGGCGGAAGGCGTCATTCCGGGGCCGCGCATCGTTGCGGCTGGGCCGGCGCTCTCCATCGTCGGCGGGCACGGTGACACCACCGGCTTCCGCGAGGACGTCCACCATGTGCTCGACCAGGGCTATACCTGCACGGGCGCGGTCGAATGCGCGGAAAAGGTCCGCAAGGCCAGCCGCGCGGGCGCGGACGTGATCAAGATCACCGCCACGGGCGGCGTCCTGTCGCAGCAGGGGCGCGGGCTGGGCGCACACTTCACCGATGGGGAGATGAAGTCGATCGCCGACACCGCCCATTCGCTGGGCCTGAAAGTGATGGCCCATGCCCACGGCGCGCGCGGGATCGAGGCGGCCTCCAACGCCGGGATCGACACCATCGACCACGGCACTTTCGCCGACGACGCCGCGCTGAAGGCGATGAAGGCCAACGGCACCTGGATGATTCCCACGCTGATGGCGCTGGAAGGCGTGCGGGCGCGGCTGGGCAAGGGGGTCTATACGCCGACGGTCGAGGTCAAGGCGCGCCAGGCACTGGAAGTCGCGGGGCGGCAGGTGACCCGCTCAAAGGCGATGGGCGTGAAGATCGCCTTTGGCACCGATGCCGGCGTGTTCGAGCACGGACGCAACGGGCAGGAGTTCGCCCTGCTGGTCAAGGCCGGACTGACCAACCGCGAGGCCCTGGCCAGCGCCACGACCAGCGCCGCGCAGGTGCTGGACATGGAGAACGAGATCGGCCGGATCGCGCCTGGCTATTCGGCGGACCTGATCGCGGTATCGGGCAACCCGCTGGCCGACGTGCGGGTGCTGGAAAAGGTCGACTGGGTGATGGCGCGCGGCCGCGTGGCCCCGTGATGGAACCGGCGGGGGGGGGCCCCGGCGCGCCCGCCCCCCCCCGCCCGTGTTTTGCTGCCACTGGCGGCCCCGCACCGGCCCGCGCCCATCCGCGGCCCGGGGAGGGCGAGGGGGGGGGGGCGCGAGGGGACGGGGGGGGGGGGGGGGCGGCGGGGGGGTCGGGGGTAGGGGGGGCCGCCGGCGGCGGGGCCCCCGGCCCCCCCCGCCGATCCCTTCTGCTTTTACCAGCCGAAGGTCACGCCGACCCGGCCCGCGGTCTTGCCACGGCGGTTGAAGCCGGTGGCGACGCCCGCGTTGACGGCAACGTGATCGCTGACCAGCGCGCCGATCTGCAGCGAACCCGCATGCGCGCCGTCATAGGTCGCGACGTTGGCGGTGAGGTTGAACTTCATCCCCGGCAGGAAGGTTGCCCCGCCCATCGCCACGGCGATCGCGGTGGAACTGGCCACCCGGTCGTCCAGTTCGGCGACATGGGCTTCGAGATTGCCGACCCGATTGCCCAGGGCGCCGATCTGGTTCTGCAAGCCCAGGTCGGCGGCAAGGCGCGCGTTGGTTTCGCTGGTCAGCGCACCGTTCAGCGCCGCGCGGGCGTTCTCTTCGGTGGCGATGCGCTGGGTCAGGGCGAGGTCGGCGTTCTGGCGCGTGGTCGCCTCGGCATCGAGCTGGCCCTTGTTGACCGCGTCCGTCGCGGCAGTGCCGGCGGCCAGGCCGGTCACCTTGCTGCCGTTCATCTCGATCCCCTGGGTCACTTCGACCTTGGGAGTGGTCAGGCCCGTTTCATCGAGCCGGGTCGTTTCCACCGCCGTCAGCGCATAGTCCAGCGCGAAGGGCGAAACCCAGCCGCCAGTCGGGTTGCCGCTTGCGTCGAGCGGGAACGGCGAGGGCGTGAAGAGCGGGGCACCATTCGCTGCAACCACAGTGGCCGTGCCCGAAAGCGTACCGTAGACGATTGCGCCGCTGCTGCTGGAATCGGACTGGTAGACGCCGGCCAGCGCGGTCGAATTGTTGCTGATCGCGGTCGGGTTCACCGAGCTGAGGTTGTAAGTGAAGCTCTCGCCGGTGGAGATATCGGTAATGTCGCCATATTCGACGTTCACGTCGATCGAATTAACGGCGAGCGAGTTGAAGGTGTAGTTCTGGAACAGGCCCTGCGGCGCCGAAAGCGCGCCGGCGGCCGCCGGAACGCTCGTATTGGGCACGGTCAGCGCGATGCGTCCAGTGTAGCTGGCATCGACGTTGACCTTCGCCGCGTCCGGATCGAACACGACAGTCGCCGGCCAGGTGAAGGGGGTGGGACCGCTGAGCGTGACCGGACGGCCTGCCACCTGAAGGTCGCCCGAATAGGTCACGGTCTCGGTGTGGGTAATGGTCGAAGTGGTCGGGCTGGCGGGAGTCACGGTTACGACCGGCGTGGTGTTGGTGCGGGTACCGGTGACGGTGCAGTTGGACAGCGCAACGCTGGCGCTGGCGCCGCAATTGGCATCCGACTGCGGTACGCGGACCGGCGCCAGAGTCTGGGCGGCAGCGGCAGTGGCGAGCGTGGCAGAGACAAGCGCGCCCGACAGCGCGAGCGCGCTGCGGAAAGTATGCAAGGACATGGAAATCCCCCCCTGGTGATTCGTTTACAACGCCGTCGAAATTGCCATATTACGGCGCCCTTGCAATAGCTTGATTGGCCAAGGCCACGCCAGTTTTGCTTGCGCGGGGCCAAGCTGGACTAAGCGCCGTCCCTGGCCTAATGTGGCGACATCCCCGGGGAGCGCGCCTGCGCTGAGAGGGGCGGATGGCACCGCCCGACCCGT
>CALMJG010000192.1 GCA_937864195.1 uncultured Novosphingobium sp. | reverse complement strand
GCAAGCTCGCCGAGGGCGTGTTCAAGGGCGAGACGATCAACACCCCCTCGATGCTGGCGGTCGAGGACGCGATCTTCGCGCTGGAATGGGCGAAGTCGGTCGGCGGGCTGGAAGGCCTGAAGGCACGCTGCACCGCCAATGCCGAGGCGCTCGACAAGATCGTTGCGAGCCGCGACTGGCTCAGCCACCTCGCCGAGGACAAGGGCATCCGCTCGAAGACTTCGGTCTGCCTCTCGGTCGAGGGTGCGGACGCCGATTTCATCAAGGCGATGACCGGCGCGCTGGAAAAGCAGGACGCGGCCTATGACATCGCCGGCTACCGCGATGCCCCTCCGGGCCTGCGCGTGTGGTGCGGCGCCACGGTCGAAACCGCCGATATCGAGGCGCTCGGCCCCTGGCTCGACTGGGCCTACGCCCAGACCAGGGCCGGCTAATCGCACTACTCGGAAATTCCGTCACCCTGAACTTGTTTCAGGGTCCATTTCTCCACTCGCACCGCCGTTTCCGGAGGCGCGATGGATGCTGAAGCAAGTTCAGCATGACGTTTTTGGATTGGATTGAACCATGACCAAGCCCCGCGTTCTCATTTCCGACAAGATGGATCCCAATGCCGAAGCGATCTTCCGCGATCGCGGCTGCGACGTGGACGTCATCACCGGCGAAACCCCGGAACAGCTGATCGCCCGCATTGGCGACTATGACGGCCTTGCCATCCGCAGCTCGACCAAGGTGACCAAGGAAATCCTCGCCGCCGCGAAGAACCTCAAGGTCATCGGCCGCGCCGGGATCGGCGTCGACAACGTCGATATTCCCACCGCTTCGGCCCAGGGCGTGGTGGTGATGAACACCCCGTTCGGCAATTCGATCACCACCGCCGAACACGCCATCGCCATGATCTTCGCGCTGGCCCGCCAGATCCCCGAAGCCAATGCCCAGACCCAGGCGGGCCTGTGGCCGAAGAACGGCTTCATGGGCGTGGAAGTCACCGGCAAGACGCTGGGCCTGATCGGCGCGGGCAACATCGGCTCGATCGTCGCCGCCCGCGCGCTGGGCCTCAAGATGAAGGTCGTGGCCTTCGATCCGTTCCTGACCCCTGAACGCGCGGTGGAAATGGGCGTGGAGAAGGTCGATCTCGACGCGCTGCTGGCGCGCGCGGACTTCATCACGCTGCACACCCCGCTGACCGACCAGACCCGCAACATCCTCAGCCGCGAAAACCTCGCCAAGACCAAGAAGGGCGTGCGGATCGTCAACTGCGCGCGCGGCGGGCTGATTGACGAGGCGGCGCTGAAGGACGCGCTGGATTCGGGCCAGGTCGCTGGCGCCGCGCTCGACGTGTTCCAGACCGAACCGGCCAAGGAATCGCCGCTGTTCGGCACCCCGAACTTCATCTGCACCCCGCACCTGGGCGCATCGACCACCGAAGCGCAGGTCAACGTCGCGCTGCAGGTGGCCGAGCAGATGGCCGATTACCTGGTCAACGGCGGCGTTACCAACGCGCTCAACGTCCCCAGCCTCTCGGCCGAGGAAGCGCCGAAGCTGCGCCCCTACATGGCGCTGGCCGAACAGCTTGGCTCGATGGTCGGGCAGCTGACCACCGGCTCGATCCCGCGCGTGTCGATCCACGCCGAGGGCGCTGCGGCGGAACTCAACATCAAGCCGATCGTTGCGGCGGTCCTGTGCGGCTTCCTGCGCGTGCAGTCGGCCACGGTGAACATGGTCAACGCCCCGTTCCTCGCCAAGGAGCGCGGGATCGAGGTGCGTGAGGTCAAGACCGAGAAGGCTGGCGATTATCACACCCTGATCCGCGTCTCGGTCAAGACCGACGCGGGCGAGCGTTCGGTTGCCGGCACGCTGTTCTCCAACAGCGAACCGCGCCTCGTTGAACTGTTCGGCATCAAGGTTGAGGCGGAGCTCGCCGGCCACATGATGTACATCGTCAACGACGACGTCCCCGGCTTCATCGGCCGCGTCGGCACCCTGCTGGGCGAGGCGCAGATCAACATCGGCACCTTCAACCTGGGCCGCCGCGAGGCGGGCGGGGAAGCGGTGCTGCTGCTCTCGGTCGACAGCGCGGTGCCCGCCGAGGTGGTCGAGAAGGCCCGTTCGCTGCCGGGCGTCAAGCGGGTGATGGTCCTCTCGTTCTGATGACGTGATGCGCGCGCGGTCCGGTATCGCGCGCGCATTGCCCCGGCATCATCGCCGGGCGGGCGCTGCGGCGCCCTGCGGTTGCCGTTGATCTGGCAGTGGGTTACGAGGGTGTTCCCCAGCTTGCCGCACCCGCCCGCCATCACGTTGGACCGCCCACTTTGCCCAGCACCGCTTCCGCCACCGCAGCCGGTTCCGGACCGATCCTGATCGCCGGGATGGCGCTCGATCGCTACCGGCTCGCCTTCCACATCCTGCGGCTGCGTCCCCGCCTCGTGGTCGGCCAACGTCGACCGGTTGCTCGAGCTTGAGGGCGCGGTTCGCCGGGCGCGCGGGCTCTGACAGCGGGCGCCGGGCACTGCCCATGCGCAAAGTGCTTCACCTTGCGGGCAAGCGGCCCTAAAGCGCGCACCATCATGGAGCAAAACGACCACGACCTGCTGCCCGAAGGGCTGGAAGACCGCCTGCCGGCAGCCGCTGCCGCCGCGGCGCGCGTCACCCGCGCGCTGCTGGATGCGATGGACAGCCACGGCTATGACCGGGTCCAGCCGCCGACCATCGAGTTCGAAAAGTCGCTGGCCAGCCGCATGGCCGGGATCAGTCCGCGCCGGATGTTCCGGTTCGTCGACCCGGCGAGCCTGCGCACGCTCGCGCTGCGCAGCGACATGACCCCGCAGCTTGGGCGGATCGCCTCGACCAGCCTGGCCGGCGCCCCCCGTCCGCTGCGGCTGTGCTATGCCGGCCAGGTGGTGACGATCAAGGGCGACGGGCTGGACCCGACCCGCGAACGGCTTCAGATCGGCGCCGAGCTGATTGGCACTGACAGCGTGGCGGCGGCGGGCGAAGCGGTTGCCGTTGCGCTGGAAGCCCTGCGCGCGGCGGGCGCCACCGGCCTCTCGGTCGATTTCACCCTGCCTGACCTCGTCGACCTGCTGGCTGCGGGCCCCCTGCCGCTGCATGGCGACAGGATCGAGGCGGTGCGCCGCGAACTCGACGCCAAGGACGCGGGCGGGCTGGTCGACGCCGGGGGCGAGGCCTATCTGCCGCTGCTCGAAGCCATCGGCCCGTTCGATGCCGCGATCGAGCGGCTTGCCGTGTTCGACAGCGCCGGGGTCCTGGCCGAGCGGATTGCCGGCCTGCGCGCCATCGCCGCGCGCGCCGCGCCGCTGGCCCGGGTCACGCTCGATCCCAGCGAACGGCACGGCTTCGAATACCAGTCATGGTTCGGCTTCACGATCTATGCCGAGGGCGTCTCCGGCGCGCTCGGGCGGGGCGGTTCCTACGCGATCCGCGCGCATGAGAGCGGGACGGAGGAACCGGCGATCGGCTTCTCGCTTTATCCCGACGACCTGATCGACCTCATCGCCCAGAACGAGGTGGCGCGCGACACGCTGTTCCTGCCGCTGGGCCACGATGCCCACCGCGCCGGGCAGCTGCGCATGATCGGCTGGCGCACCGTCGCCGCGCTGTGCGAAGCCTGCGAGCCGCTGGCGCTGGGCTGCACTCACGTGCTCAAGGATGGTGAGGCGGTCCGGCTCTAGCGGGCGAACAACCGCTTCAGCCAGTCGTCCACCAGCCCGGTGGCGGCATAGTCCGGGTTGCCAAGCTGGCGGTTGATTTCGCCGTGACCGCGCAGGCCTTCGCCGGGGAAGCTGCCGAACTCCACTCTTGTCCCCGCCGCACTCAGCGCCTTGCCCAGCGCCTGTGCCTGCCGCACCCCGTCGGGACGCTGGACGTGCAGCAACAGGAAGGCAGGAGCGTTCGGCGCGGCGGCCTGATGAGTCGGCGAAAGCGCCCGCTGCCGCGCGGAATCCGTGCCGAATGCCTCGGCATAGGTCTGCTGCATGATCGCGGGGCCGTCCTCCATCTGGGCGGGCACGTCATAGGCGGCGCCATCGTTCGGGATCACCCCAGCGACGTCCGCAAAACTCAGCCCCGCGGCCTTCAGGTAGCGCTCATCAGTGCCGACCAGCGCGACCAGGTGCGCGCCCGCGCTGTGCCCCATCAGCACCACGCGGCTGCGGTCGATTCCCAGCTGGTCGGCGCGTTCGAGCAGGAACTTGAGCGCATGGGCGACGTCTTCGGCCTGCTGCTCGACGCTGGCCTGCGGCACCAGCCGGTAATCGATCGCGGCGTAGGCATAGCCCTGGGCGGGAAAGTGCGTCGGCGCCCAGCGGCTGCCGGCGTTGTCCTTGCTTCCCCGCTTCCACCCGCCGCCGTGGACGAACAGCACCAGCGGCGCCTTGGTGGCCGCATCGGCCGGTCGCCACAGATCGAGTTGCTGGAGCGGGTCCGCGCCATAGGCGAGGGTGAGCGGCGCGGGCGCCGGAATCGCCGGGCCGGACGGCTGCGCGCGCGCCTGCCGCAGGGCGGCGATCCGTTCGCGCAGGCGGTCTCCCGGCGCGGCATCGGCCACGGCGGCCAGGGTCAGCGCGGTTCCGGCGAGGGCGAAAAGGGCGATCTTTCTCATCGGCTTGGCCTCCTGCACGGCCATCCTATCCACCGCCAACCGCCTGACCAGTGTCCAATTGTCGCCGATTGTCGCCCGTGCGCCTTGCCCTAGGCCCCGCCTTACCCTAGGGCGCGGCACGGTTTAGACGCGTGGCACAAGGATTTCCCGCACAGTGGCCAATGTAACCGTAATCGGCGCCCAGTGGGGCGATGAAGGCAAGGGCAAGATCGTCGACTGGCTGGCAAGCCGCGCCGATGCCGTGGTCCGTTTCCAGGGCGGGCACAATGCTGGCCACACCCTTGTCGTCGGCGATCAGGTCTACAAGCTCAGCCTGCTGCCTTCGGGCATCGTCACCGGCACCCTTTCGGTGATCGGCAACGGCGTGGTACTCGATCCCTGGCACTTCCGGGACGAGGTCGCCAAGCTCAAGGGGCAGGGGGTGGACGTCAATCCGCAGAACCTCCAGGTGGCGGAGAACGCCCCGCTGATCCTGCCGTTCCACCGCGATCTTGATGCGCTGCGCGAAGATGCCAGCGGCGCGGGCAAGATCGGCACGACCCGGCGCGGGATCGGTCCGGCCTATGAGGACAAGGTCGGCCGCCGCGCGATCCGCGTGTGCGACCTGGCTCACCTCGACGATCTTGGCCCGCAGCTGGACCGGATTTGCGCTCACCACGATGCGCTGCGCGTCGGCTTCGGCCAGCCGCCGATCGACCGTGAGCGGCTGATCGGCGAACTGCGCGAGATCGCGGGCTTCATCCTGCCCTATTCCAAGCCGGTGTGGCGCACGCTCAACGAGGCGAAGAAGCAGGGCAAGCGCATCCTGTTCGAAGGCGCGCAGGGCGTGCTGCTGGATGTCGACCACGGCACTTATCCGTTCGTCACCAGCTCCAACACGGTCAGCGGCACGGCGGCCAGCGGTTCGGGCCTTGGCCCCAGCGCGGCCGGCTTTGTGCTGGGCATCGTCAAGGCCTATACCACCCGCGTCGGCTCTGGCCCGTTCCCGACCGAGCTGGAGGACGAGACCGGCCAGCGGCTGGGCGAACGCGGCCATGAATTCGGCACCGTCACGGGGCGCAAGCGCCGCTGCGGCTGGTTCGATGCGGTTCTCACCCGCCAGTCCTGCGCGATCTCCGGCGTGACCGGCATCGCGCTGACCAAGGTCGATGTGCTCGACGGGATGGAAACGGTGAAGATCTGCACCGGCTACCGCCTGCGCGGCGAAGTGCTGGACTATTTCCCCAGCCATGCCGCCGATCAGGCCCTGGTCGAGCCGATCTACGAGGAAATGGAAGGCTGGAGCGGCACCACCGCCGGCGCCCGTTCCTGGGCCGATCTGCCCGCCCAGGCGATCAAGTACATCCAGCGCGTCCAGGAACTGATCGAAACCCCCGTGGCGCTGGTTTCCACCAGCCCCGAGCGCGAGGATACGATCCTCGTGCGCGATCCCTTCGCGGACTGATGCCGATGCGGCGGCGCCATTTCCTCGCGCTGGGCGCGGCGGGAATGGCGCTGGCGGCCGCACCGCTGCGCGCCGCTTACGCGCCGGTCGCTGTCCCGCCGCTGCCGCCGATCGACCTTATCGTCGTGAAGAAGGCGGAACGGCGGATGGAGCTGTGGTCCGGCGGGCACATGGTCCATGCCATGACCGGGGTGGCGCTGGGCGACGCGCCGGTGGGGCACAAGCAGTTCGAAGGCGACGAGAAGACGCCCGAGGGCCGCTATGTGATCGACTATCGCAATCCGGAAAGCTCGTACCACCTTTCGCTGCGCATCTCCTATCCGGACCGGGCCGCCAGCGATAACGCATGGGCGCAGGGCCGCAGCCCGGGCGGGGAAATCTATATCCACGGCCAGCCCAATGAACGGCCCGGCGGGCGCCTGCCGGGCGACTGGACGGATGGCTGCATCGCCGTCTCCGACGAGGAAATCGAGGCCCTGTGGGAGGTTGTGCCCGTGGGCACGCCGGTGGAGATCTATCCCTGATCTTGACATGATGCCGGTTTGTTCTACTCCTGTTCATGAGAACGGGAGTCGAACATCATGGCCCAAAGCAATTTCGCCTATGCTGCCCCTGCCAACGATGGTGGCGCGCTGCCGCTGGCGCTTTCGATCTTTGTCGATCGGGCCCACCTGCGGGCGGACCTGCGCGGGGATGCCGAGGTGGCGGGGTTCCGGGTGGTCGAGGCCGCCGGGATCGGGGCGCTGATCGAAGGCGACGTGTGCCCGCTGGGCGACGTGGTGATGGTCGATTGTCCCGAATCGCGCGCCGATGTGCTGGCCGCGCTTGCCCGGCTGGACATGCGCGCGGCGCAAAGCGGGGCGCAGCTGGTGGTCTCGACCACGCTGGGCGCGCTTGATGATGTGTTCGGCTGCCTCGATCAGTCGCAGCCGCAGATCCTGGTCGATCCGGGCAGGGCGGAGCGGGTGATGGCGCTGGGCCGGGTCCTGGCCCGCGCCCCGCACCTCAGGGTGCGCGACCTGTCGGACGAAGACCGGCTGACCCTGCTGCGCCTGACCGAGCAGGTGGCCGAGATTGCCCAGCGGCTGGAACGCCTCGGCGGCCCAGCACCCCAGGCGGCGCAGCCCGACGAGGCGCTGTTCCGCTTCGAAAGCCCGGCCAATGCCTTTACCGCGAGCACTGAGGAGGGCGACCGGCTGGTCCGCGCGGCGCGTCCGCCGCTGCCCGATCCGCGCCTGGTGCGCCGCATCATCCGCCAGCGCCAGCTGCGCGCGCGCTTCTTCGAGGCCGACCTGTTCGCGGATCCCGCCTGGGATATGCTGCTGGACCTCACTGCGGCGCGGGCGGAACACACCCGTGTCTCGGTCACCAGCCTGTGCATCGCCAGCGGCGTGCCGCCCACCACCGCGCTGCGCTGGATCGGGCAGATGACCGAATCGGGGCTGCTGGTCAGGGTTGAAGACGAGACCGACCGGCGCCGCGCCTTCATCACCCTGACCGACAGGGCGGCGGACGCCATGGCCCGTTATTTTTCGGAACTGGGCAAGGGCGCCGCGCGGCTGGTCTGATTGGCGAGTGGCTTCGCCGCTTCGGGACTATGTCGGGACTATGTCGGGACTCTTGGTGCCGCTCTGTTCCGCTTGGTGCCGTTCTGTTCCGCGAGAGGGGGCGTTGACGGGACCGAAAAACCGGCTAAACGCGCGGTTTCCCGGTCACCGGGCGCTTAGCTCAGTTGGTAGAGCATCTCGTTTACACCGAGAGGGTCGGCGGTTCGAGCCCGTCAGCGCCCACCAGTCCCCTCTCGGGGAACCGCGATCACCCCATCCGGCTCTGGTACTTCTGCGAGAACACGTCGCGGCCGATGATCAGGCGCATTACCTCGCTCGAACCGGCAAGGATGCGGTTGATCCGCGCGTCGCTGAACATCCGGCTGATCGGGTATTCGTCCATGAAGCCCGCGCCGCCGTGAAGTTGGACGCCCAGGTCCACCATCTTCCATTCGACTTCGCTCGCCATCATCTTGGCCTTGGCGCCCATGTTGCTGCTGAGCTGCCCGGTGTTGTGCGCCGCCACCAGGTGATCGACGTAGATTTCGACCAGCTCGATCTCGGTATCCATCTCGGCCATGCGGAACTGGGTGTTCTGCTGGTCGGCCAGCGGCTTGCCGAACAGCTGGCGCTGCATCACATAGTCGCGCGTGATGTCGAAGGCCTTGCGGGCATTGGCAATCTGGCCAACCGCGGCGATCAGGCGCTCCTCGGCCAGGCCTTCCATCAGGTAGTGGAAGCCCTTGCCGGCCTCGCCCAGCTGGTTGGCCTTGGGCACCTTGACGTTGTTGAAGAACAGCTCGGCGGTGTCCTGCGCGGGCAGGCCCATCTTCTTGAGGTTGCGGCCGCGCTCAAACCCTTCCATCCCGCGCTCGACGATCAGCAACACCATCGAATGGGCCTTTTCCGCGCCCGCCACCTTGGCGGCGACCACCACCACGTCGGCGTTGATGCCGTTGGAAATGTAGGTCTTCGATCCGTTGAGCAACCAGTGATCGCCCATGTCCTGCGCGTTGCTGCGCATCCCCGCCAGATCCGATCCCGCGCCGGGTTCGGTCATGGCGATGGCCAGGATCGTCTCGCCCGAAACGCATTTCGGCAGGAAGCGCTGGCGCTGTTCCTCGTTGCCGAAGCGTTGGAAATAGGGGCCGACTAGGCGGCTGTGCAGCGTGTTGTACCACTGCTTGCAGCCCGCGCGTGCGGTTTCCTCGATGATGATCTGCTCATAGCGGAAATCGGTGTCGCCCATCCCGCCATATTTCTCGTCCGGCCAGATCATCAGGAAACCCATGTCGCCTGCCTTCTTGAACGCCGCGCGGTCGACGATCCCCGCTTCGCGCCATTCCTCCATGTGGGGGGCGATTTCCGCCTCCAGGAACTTGCGATAGGCATCGCGGAACAGGATCTGGTCTTCGGTGAAATTGCGCATCGCTCGGTCCATCTGTCCAATCTGGCAGCTTGTTAATCGAGCAATTAAACCGGACCTGCCGTCCGGCGCAACGGTTTCGTGGCGTGTCAGCGCGCTTCGTCGAGCAGTTTGGCGGTTTCCCCGCTGGTCCATTCGCGCGCGCCGGTAAAGCGCCAGACTTCGCGCCCCTGCGCGTCATAATAGATCGTCGTCGGCAGCGTCTGCGCGTTGTAGTGGAAGGCAAGATTGTTTTCCCCATCGCGCCACGGGGCAAGGCCGGGCGCGCGCTGCTTGAGGAAAGCGGCGACCTTGGCGTCGGTGCCGCCGCCCCCGGTGCTTCCGGCGCTGTCGAGGTCCTGGCTGACCGCCAGCACGGTGAGGCTTCCCGCGCGGTCCTTTGCCAGCTTGTCGAGTGCGGGAAGTTCCGCGACGCAGGGCGCGCACCAGGTTGCCCACAGGTTGACCAGCAGCGGCTTGCCCTTGAACGAGGCAAGCTTCGCCTGGTTGCCGGCGGCGTCCTTCAGCACGAAATCAGGCATCTCGCTGCCCTGCTTGCTGCGGTCGAGCACGCCGGATTCGGCCTTGGCCCCCTTGGCCGCGGCGGCTTCGGACGCTTGCGGTTGCGCCTCGGGCGCGGTTTCCCTATCGCACGCCCCCAATACCAGCGGCAGGCCAAGGACGGCGAGAGTGAGCGATCGGGAAAACAGCAAGAGCGGCTCCAATGCAATGTGGGGTGGACGCTTCGCCGAGGGCCCCTCGGCGATCATGCGAGAGATAAATGCCTCGATCCCCTTCGACAAGGCGCTGTGGCGGCAGGACATCGCCGCGTCGAAGGCCCACGTCGCCATGCTGGGCGCGCAGGGCATCGTCTCGGCCGAGGATGCCGCGCTGATCGCCGATGGGCTGGACAAGGTTGCCGCCGAGTATGAGGCGAACGGGGTTCCGGAAAACTGGGACCTTGAAGACATCCACATGACCACCGAAAACCGCCTTGCCGAACTGATCGGTCCGGCGGCGGGAAGGCTCCACACCGCGCGCAGCCGCAACGACCAGGTGGCGACCGATTTCCGGCTGTGGGTGCGCGATGCCATGGCGCAGGCGGATGCCGGCCTGAAGGCGCTGCAGGTGGCGCTCGTCACCCGTGCTGCCGAGCATGCGGACAGCATCATGCCCGGCTTCACCCACCTCCAGACCGCGCAGCCCGTTACCCTGGGCCACCACCTGATGGCCTATTACGAGATGGCGCAGCGCGACCGTTCACGCTTTGCCGATGCGCGCGCGCGGGCCAACCAAAGCCCGCTGGGTGCCGCCGCGCTGGCCGGCACCGGCTTTCCGATCGACCGCCACATGACCGCCGCAGCGCTGGGCTTTGCCGAACCGACCCGCAACAGCCTCGACACCGTGTCCGACCGCGATTTCGCGCTCGATTACCTGATGAGCGCCGCGCAATGCGCGCTGCACCTCTCTCGCCTGGCCGAGGAATTCATCATCTGGGCGAGCCAGCCGTTCGGCTTCGTCGTGCTGCCCGATGCGCTGTCGACCGGCAG
>CALMJG010000191.1 GCA_937864195.1 uncultured Novosphingobium sp. | reverse complement strand
CCAGCCGCAGGACATCGAAAGCCGTGCCCGCGATGGCTATCCGCTCAGGATGTTCCCGCTCGCTCCGCTGATGCACATGGCGGCGATGTGGTCGGTGTGGAGCGCGATCCTCAACGGCGTGACCATCATTCTCGATGAAGGCCGGGTGTTCGATCCCGAGCGCATCTTCGATACCGCCGAGCGCGAAGGCGCGAACCTGATCCAGTTCGTCGGCGATGCCATGGCGACCCCGCTGCGCGACGCGCTGCGCGCCCATCCGGGCCGGTGGAACCTGTCCGCCGTGGTCAACCTCGGGTCCGGCGGGGCGGTATTCTCCCAGCATCTCAAGGACGATCTCAAGGCTCTGGTCCCCGGCGCCCAGGTTACCGACGGGATGGGCTCTTCGGAAACCGGGATGTCGGGCATGGCCGAAAAGTCGGATGACGGCGTGATGCGCCTCGCCGCCAACGCCCAGCAGCAGGTGGTGGTCGACGGCCAGCGTCTGGCCAAGGTGGGCGAAGTCGGCCTGATCGCGCGGACCGGCAACACGCCGATCGGCTATTACGGCGATCCGGTGAAGACGGCGGAAACCTTCGTCACCATCGAGGGCGCGCTGTGGGCCGTTTCGGGCGATGCCGGGCGGCTCGATGCCGACGGCATGATCACCATGTTCGGGCGCGGCTCCACCTGCATCAACACCGGGGGCGAGAAGGTCTTCCCCGAAGAGGTCGAGGAAGTGCTGCGCACCCATCCCGCCGTGTTCGATGCTGTCGTCGCGGGCCAGCCCGACGAGCGCTGGGGCGAGCGGGTGATCGGCGTCGTCTCGCGCCGCGCAGACGTTGCCGAGCCTGAGTTCGACGAGATCAAGGCCTACCTCGCGGAGCGGCTGGCCGGCTACAAGGTGCCAAAGGCGCTGGTCTGGGTGGACGAGGTCAAGCGCTCGCCCGCCGGCAAGCAGGATTACCGCTGGGCCAAGGAAGTGGCAAAGAACGCAGCATGACCCAGATCGACCCTGTCTTCGCCGCCGTCACGGCTCCCGGCACGCCCTTCGAGCTGACCCAGCGCGATGGCCTGCTCCAGTTCGCGCAAGCCGCGCCCGATCTGGCGCTGATGATCGATTCCGCGCGGCGTCACGGGGACAAGACCTTCCTGGTCGATTTCTCGTCTGAAGGCGCCGAGCGGCGGCTGACCTTCGAACAGGTCTTCGCCTGGCGCGACCAACTGGTCCCCATGCTGCACATCCGCCGGGGCGACCGGGTGGCGATCTGCATGCGCAACCGCGCCGAATGGATCGTCGCCTTCATGGCGGTGATCAAGGCCGGCGGGATCGCCGCGCTGCTCAACAGTCGCGGCTCTCCGACCGAGCTTGTGGCGATGATCGATGATGTCACCCCCGCGCTGGTCCTGGCCGACAGCCGCCGCGCGGAGCTGATCCGCGAGGGCGGCTACACGGGCCGGATGCTCGACCTGACCCACCCGTTCGAGGGGCAGGAAGTGGAGCGCCGCGCCGCCGAGCCGGTGCCCGATCCGGGCGTGGCCAAGGCGGAAGACCCCTGTGCGATCCTGTTCACCTCCGGCACGACGGGCCGGGTCAAGGGCGCGGTGCTGACCCACCGCAGCCTGATCACCGGGCTGATGACCATGCAGCTGTCGGGCGTGATGGTGCTGCACAACATGGCCCGCGCGCACGGTATCCCGGTCGAGACGATCCTGGCCAGCCTGCCGCAGCAGGCCGCGCTGCTGGTCTATCCGCTGTTCCACATCTCGGGCCTCGGCGCGGCGTTCCTTTCGCCGCTGCTGGCGGGATCGAAGATCGTCATCATGCGCCGATGGAGCGCGCAGGAGGCGGTGCGGCTGATCGAGGCGGAACACATCACCATGTTCTCCGCCGTGCCGACCATGCTGTGGGACTTGCTCCACGGGGCAAGGCTGGGATCGGCTGACCTGTCCTCGCTGCGCAATATCGCCTCGGGCGGACAGGCCCTGCCCGTGAATCTGCTCGACGCGATCCGCGCCGCCTGCCCGCAGGCGGTGATGGGCACCGGATACGGCATGACCGAGGCCTCCGGCTCGCTGGCCCAGGCCGTGGGCGAGGACTTCATCCGCAACCGCAGTGCCGCCGGGCGCGTGCTGCCGCTGGCGCAGATGCGCATCGTCGATGCGAACGGCGCCGTACTGCCCACCGGCCAGAGCGGCGAGATCCAGTTCCGCGGCGCGATGGCCATGCAGGGCTACTGGAACCGGCCCGAGGAAACCGCCGCCGCCTTCACCGCCGACGGCTGGCTGCGCACCGGCGACGTCGGCTATCTCGATGCCGAGGGCTATGTCTTCATCGTCGACCGGGTGAAGGACATGGTCATTTCCGGCGGCGAGAACATCTATTGCGCCGAGGTCGAGCGCGTCATGGGCGAAATGCCGGGCGTGGGCGAATGCGCCGCCTTCGGCATTCCCGACGAGCGGCTGGGCGAATTGCTGGTCGCGGTGGTCGTGGGCCAGGGAATGGACGAGGCGGCGGTCAGGGAATGGGTGGGCGAACGCCTCGCCCGCTACAAGGCGCCGGGCCGCGTCGTCATCAGTGATCAGCCCTTGCCGCGCAATGACGTGGGCAAGGTCAACAAGGCGGCGCTGCGCAGCGCCTGGGCCGCACTCTCAGGAGACAAGTGATATGGGCATGCCCAAGGATATCGGGATCATCGACTGCATGCTGGGCATTCCGGAGGCCGAGGACCGGTCCGACTGGTTCACCGCCTTCCGTCCGCTGATCAAGGACGAGCAGACGCTGCAGCAGTTCTCGATGCCGGCGCAGTACATGTTCAAGGACGTGCCGCAGACCGGCCATGCCGACGACTACGTCAAGTGGACCGTCGAGCAGATGGACAAGCACGGCATCGCCAAGGCGCTGATCGGCTGGAACGACAACGAAACCTCGCGCCGCGCCAAGGAGCTTTACGGCGACCG
>CALMJG010000190.1 GCA_937864195.1 uncultured Novosphingobium sp. | reverse complement strand
GTTGTCACGCAGGGGGTCGTTGGGGGCATGCAGCGAGACCGCCAGGGCCACCGGTCGCACGGCTCCGAGGGCCGCCGCATCGCCGGCAGACGCGCGGAGAACAGCGGCGCCGCCCCGGCGCTCGCCGTGCGCGGCCTCAGACTCGAAGGCGCTCTGCATGACATCTCGTTTCAGCTCCAGCCGGGCGAGATCCTCGGCATCGGCGGGCTCGTCGGGTCCGGCCGCCCGGCGCCGCTGCGCCGCCCCCCCCGGGCTGGGCCCCCCGCCCCCGGCGACCCGCCGGGGGGGCGCGGAGGGCGCCCCTCACGGGCGGGGGGGGATGGCGCGCGCGGGAAAGCGGCGCCTGTATTCCTGGGATGGCCCCGCCCGCCAGCATCATGGCGAAGCGCTGGTCGCAGCGGCGATAGAGCCAGTCGCGCGGAGGCAGGAGGACGAGCGGGTGGAGCGTGACCTGATCGCCGATGCCCCCGCTCAGTTCCCGCTGCCATTCGGCAAGGGTGCGCCCGGTCGAGCGGACCACTTCCAGCGCGCGCGATACCCGCTGGCTGTCGGCGGGGGCGAGCAGGGCGGCGCGGGCCGGGTCTTCGCGGGCCAGCGCGGCATAGGCTTCTTCCACCGGCATGGCGCGAACGGCGGCGCGGACCAGCGCGTCGATCTCCGGCACCGGGGCGATCCCGTCGAGCAGGGTGCGCATATAAAGGCCGGTGCCCCCGGCGAGGATCGGCACAGTCCCGGTCGCATGGGCTTCGGCGATCACTTCCCGCGCCTGGGCCGCCCAATCTGCGGCGGAGCAGGCCTCGGCTCCGTCCCATTCCCCGAACAGGCGGTGGGGCACGCCCTGCATCTCTTCTTCGGTGGGCCGGGCGGAGAGAATGGCAAGGTCGGCGTAGACCTGCGCGCTGTCGGCGTTGATCACCACCGCCTCGCGGCCCCGCGCGCGCAGGGCCAGCGCAAGCCGGACCGCGCAATCGCTCTTGCCGCTGGCGGTCGGCCCTGCGATGAGCGCCAGCGGCGGCTGGTCCGCCGAGATCGAGGAAGAAACCGTGCTCATTGCCCGCCTGATAGCAGACCCCGCCCACCTTTCCGCAAGCCTTGAGAAGGCGAAACCCCGGATCGAGGCGGCGGGCATGAAGCTGGCGGCAGCGGAAATGCTCGATTTCTGCGATACCACGCTCCAGCTCGACCTGGTCGGCGGCGATGCGGCGGTGCTGCGCGGCGTGCTGGACGAATGCTTCGGCCCCTGCGACCTGCTGGTCGCGGACCACGAACCGCAACTCCCGCACCTGTTCGTCTCGGACATGGATTCGACCATGATCGGGCAGGAATGCATCGACGAGCTGGCCGACTATGCCGGCCTCAAGCCGCAGATCGCCGCGATCACCGAACGCGCCATGCAGGGCGAGCTCGATTTCTCCTCAGCCCTCAGGGAGCGCGTGCTGCTGCTGCGCGGGCTTTCAGAAAGCGCAATCCACGATTGCCTGAATACCCGAATCCAGCCGATGCCCGGGGCGAAGACGCTCGTCGCAACGCTCAAGGCGCGCGGCTGCCATACCGTGCTGGTGACGGGCGGGTTCCACCAGTTCGCCGATCCGGTGGCCGAGCAGCTCGGGTTCGAACTGGTGGTCGGCAACCGGCTGGAAGTGGGCGAGGGCACGCTGACCGGCGGGCTTGTCGGTGCGATCACCGACAGTTCGGTGAAAGAACGGGTGCTGCGCGATGAGGCGGCGCGGATCGGCGCCAACGCGGTCAGCCTCGCCACGGGCGACGGCGCCAATGACATTCCGATGATCGCGGCGGCGACCTATGGCATCGCCTATCACGCCAAGCCCAAGGCGCGCGCGGCGGGCGATGGCTGGATCGACCGGGGCGACCTGACCGATGTGCTAAGGCTGCTGGGGATTCCGCGGGGCGATTGGGTCGAGGCTTGACGCTTAATCCGTACCCAAAGTTCGTCATTGCTTCGCTCGCAATGACGAAGGGTGAGGCGTGATTCGCCCCCGAAGGTCGCCCCACTCAACACATATTGACAGTCCTGTAAGTAATTCGCATATTCACGCGCATGAACATGCAGAGCGCCATTGTCCCCGCCGCGGCTGACGAACTGCCGCTGATGCTGCCCACCCGCCCCGCGATGCGTTACGATTTCGGGCGCGCCTGGCGGCACTTCAAGAATCTGGTCAAGGACAAGGAGAACACGGCGGAAGTCGCGCCGATCTTCGAATCGCTGCCCTGGACCGGCGCCTATGAAGCGGCGAAGAAGTTCCTGACCTCGGATCGCGGCAAGGCGATCTACGCCAGCGAACCCTGCCTGGTCGAAATCCTCGACGATCACGAAGCTCTGCGCAAGCTGCCGGCGGGCAGCCTCGCCCACGTCTACTGCGACTTCATGGAGCGCGAGGGACTGTCGGCGCAGGGGCTGGTGGACGAACTCAACCGGTATCGCCCGGCGGACATGTATTTCAACGACCAGGTCGACTGGTACTTCCGCCGGATGCGCGACACGCATGATCTGCTGCACGTGCTGACCGGGTTCGGCCGCGACGCGCTGGGCGAACAGTGCGTGCTGGCTTTCACCTACAGCCAGCAGCCCGCGCTCGCCCACCTGTTCCTCGGCTATGCCGGGGCGGTGGAGATCGCCAAGCACAAGACGGTCAAGGTTCCCGTGTTCCGCGCGGTGCGCGAGGCGCAGAAGCTGGGCAAGGTCTGCCCGCGCCTGGTCGAAATGCCGATCCGCGACCTGCTGGCCATGCAGTACGAGGACGCGCGCCGCTTCCTCGGCATGACCGAGCCGCATTACTACCGTCAGGCCCACGCGATGTGGCGCGCGGCGGGGGTCGATCCCTACGACCTGATGGCCCCGGTGCAGAAGGCGGCTTGAGGCGGTCTAGCGTCCCGGAATTGATCCGGGCCACCGACCCGGATCGTCACCCCGAACGGCGCCGGATTTACACCGCCATCCAGTCGCGGAAGAAGGCCTCGTTGGCTTCGCGCAGCTCGGCCAGTTCGACCGCGAAGCCCGGACCGCGAATCGCGCTGCCGCCGGTGGTGCCGATCCGGGTCATCGGAATGCCCGCCGCCTGGATCGTCTCCGCTACCGCGCTGGTCACGACATAGCGCGCCTGATCTTCGCCAAAAGCGGTGAAGTGATCGCCGATTTCCTCGACCGTGCAGCCGATCCCGCCAGCCAGCGCCATTTCGGCGAGCGCGACGAGCAGGCCGCCGTCCGACACGTCATGGACCGCCGTCACCTTGCCTTCGGCCACCAGCTGGCGGACGAATTCGGCGTGGGCGCGTTCCTTCGCCAGGTCGACCGGGGGCGGAGCGCCGTCCTCGCGGCCGTGGATTTCGCGCAGCCACAGCGACTGGCCGAGGTGGCCGTTCGACTGACCGATCACGAACACGGCTTCGCCTTCCGCCTTGAAGCGGATCGTCGCCATGACGGAATGGTCCTCCATCAGGCCGACGCCGCCGATCGCGGGGGTGGGCAGGATCGCGGACCCGCCGCCGGTCGCCTTGCTCTCATTGTAAAGACTGACGTTGCCCGAGACGATCGGATAGTCGAGCGCGCGGCAGGCATCGCCCATGCCGTTCAGGCAGCCGACGATCT
>CALMJG010000189.1 GCA_937864195.1 uncultured Novosphingobium sp. | reverse complement strand
AGCAGTTCGGCGCGGTTGGCGGAAATCGGACTGGCCATATCAGTCTTCCTGTTCTTCTACTTCGAGAATATCGTCTGCCCCGGACGTATCGAGCGGCCGGGTAGCGGCAATCAGCTTGTCGGTCAGGACCAGCTTGGCGGAATGAACATCGGCCAGCGGGAAGGAAACCCGGCCGGACTTCTTGTCTTCCAGGGTCACGGTATCGCCATCAAGGCCGATGAGTTCGCCCTGCAGCGCCTTGCGGTTGCCCTCCACCGGGTTGACCAGCTGGACGCGCGCTTCGTGTCCGGCCCAGTTGACATAGTCGGCCGGACGGGTGAGCGGGCGGTCGATGCCCGGCGAGGATACCTCGAGGCGATAGGCATCGGAAATCAGCACTTCGCCCGCTTCTTCCAGCGCGTCGATCGCATCGGACACGCGGTGGGAAAGCGCGGCGCAATCCTCGATCACCAACTGCCCGGTGTCGGGCCGTTCGGCCATGATCTGGAGGGTATATTCCTCGGCATCGGACAGCGGGCCGATCTCTCCGCCCTTGAAATAGCGCACGCGCACGAGATCGAAGCCAAGGGCCTTTGCCTCCGGCTCGACGATTTCGATGATGCGCGCGATATCCGCCATTCAAACTCCTGTTTCCGGACCATGCAATGCCGCGAGGCGCCGGCCCCTTCCGGCGCCAGCCCCTCCGTTGCGTCACAATGTCGGGATGAGCGCCACATAGTAGCGTGCCAGTGCAAAAGCAAGGGCTGCGTGGGGGCGGCGCGCTATTGTTTGCTTTTTGGCGGCACCCGGCCTATATGACCGTTTGCACACGTCGCCTGCGACGGGACTTTCTGCCTTTCAACGGCTTCTCGTTCCATTTCACGCCGCACTTGCTCCTTCGGCAACCTGCCGGGGGATCACCCGAGTTTCGTGAAAGGAACCTGGTTATGCCGATTGGCACCGTAAAGTTTTTCAATGTCGACAAGGGTTATGGCTTCATCGCGCCTGACGATGGCTCGCCCGACAGCTTCGTTCACATCACCGCGGTCGAGCGCGCCGGCATGGCGACGCTGGAGAAGGACCAGCGCGTGAAGTATGAGCTGGAAACCGACCGCCGCGGCAAGACCTCCGCCGCCCAGCTCGAATCGGCCTGATCCGATGGCCAAGGAGGATCTGCTGACCCTCGAAGGCCAGATCGACGAGATCCTGCCGGACGGGCGCTTCGGCGTCACGCTCGAGAACGAGCACCGGATCATCTGCTACACCGCCGGGAAGATGCGGAAATTCCGCATCCGATCGGTGGTTGGTGACCGGGTTCGCGTCGAAATGACGCCTTACGACCTCAGCAAGGGGCGCATCGTGTTCCGCGACAAGGGCCCCGGCGGCGGCGGACCTCCGGGCAAGCGCGGGGGCTTCCGGCGCTAGGCCGGACGCCCGGTGTCTGCCCCCCCTGCCTGCCACAATGCCGGATCATCCCGGCCCGGCAGGCAGCGGAATAAGAATAGATAAAGTACACCATGACACTGACATACCTGATCGACCTGCTCCGCACCGGCTTCGCGCCATCCCGGGCCGGTCATGCCAAGTCCGCACCAGCCGGTGCGGCGCCCACGGGGGCCACGCTTTCGCGCCGTGAACTGCGCAAGGCCGTGATCGAAGTGCTGGGCTGACCTGCCCGCCCCTCTGACGAAAGGTCCATTACCATGGCAGCTCCATCCGCCTTCTACCTCCAACAGGCCGAAATCTGCGCCCGTTCGGCGGCGGCGACGCTGCTTGGAAACCAGCGCGATACGTTCCTGCGTTCGCGAGCCGCATGGCTTGCGCTCGCGGCGCGCGACATCGAAGTACAGGCCGGGCGCGCGGCGCGCGAGACGGTCCGACAGCAGGAGACATCCGATGACCGACCAAGCGACCCGCCCCTTCCTGATCAACCAGGACATTGAAGGCAATTTCCGCCTGACCGTGCGCGACATCCGCTACAATTCGCAAGGCTACCCGATCGTCACCGGCGTGCTGCAGGACGAATGCTTTCGCACCGCCGCCGCCGCCAAGAACTGGGCGCGCGACAATTTCAACGCCAAGGCCGGGCAATACGCCACCAAGTAGGCCCCGGCAGGCAGCGGACCGGCGGTTGCGCCGCCGATTTCGGATTTCGCTATTTCCGCGGAACGTCCGAGACGTAGGTCACCCGGTCCGGGCCGACCTTCCAGATCGCTCCGTTGCCCACTGTTGCGACGTAAAGCTCCGCCGGAATGTTCAGCCTGACGAAGGCGTGGATTTCCGTCGGCTGGGGATCGAGCAGGTGGGTCAGAAAGAGCCCTTCGGCAACCTTGCCGCCCTGCTTGCGATAGTCGACCGGGAAGCATGACTTCATGAACCGGCGCTCGCCCGCCAGTTTGCCATCCGCGCCAACGTCGAACCGATAGTGGCCGCCGGCCGGATAGACTCCGGCCTGCGTAGTCGCGGTCAGGACATAGGCCGAGATGACGTCGTCCTCGTCCGGGGGCAGGACCAGCGTGTTGGGCTGGTCGGCCGAGCACAGCGGGTGATCACCCTGCTGCATGGCAGCCAAGGCAAGATCGCGCGCGGCGATCAGCCGCAGCGCCAGCGGCGAAAGTGCGGACTCCTCCCCGCGCCTGACGAAGCCGCCGCCAGCCACCTTGCCGGCCGCCACCACATAGCGCGCGACCGCGTGCGGTTCGGCCTGCCTGCGCCCGTAGAACGTGGCGCGCAGCGCGCCGCCCGCTTCCGGCTCGACGACATAGCCCGCAAGGCCTTCCTCGCGGACCAGCGCGGCCAGATCGCGGCTTTCGCGGGCGATGTCGGCCTGGAAGGCATCGCTCGCGTGCCAGGCGGCCTGGTCATAGGCAAACATCTGCTGGCCGCGCGCCCATGCAGCCGCAGCGGCGGCGTTCTCCTGCGCGCCCGGGGCCGCAAGTGCCGGAACCGACAGCGCAAGAGCGGCCAGCCCTGCCATTAGCTTCACCCGCATCACCCGCCTTTCCCAAGCCGTTGTTCGCACAGCAAGATACCTGGCCCAGGGGAATGTCAACTTACCCTCGCTCGCCCAGCCCGTGCTTCTTCATGCAATGGCGCAGCTGATCGTAACTGAGGCCAAGTGCCTTGGCCGTCTGGCGCTGGTTGTAGCGGTTCCTGCCGAGGTGATGTTCGACGATCGCCTTTTCGTGGGCATCGACCGCCGCGCGCAGATCGGTAATCGCATCGAGATCCGCCCGCTGTGGCGGCGCCGGAGCAGGTGCGGGCGCGTTTTCCGCCTGCGCGGCCGGCATCGGCGCGGGCTTCCACGGGCTGTCGAAGGGATCGAACTGGACGTGCCCCACCGGCTGGGTCCAGTCGTCCCAGCGATAGACCGCGCGCTCGATCACGTTCCTGAGTTCGCGCACGTTGCCGGGCCACTGGTGCTCTTCCAGCGCGCGCATTGCCGTGTCGGAGAAGCCGGGCCAGGTTTCCCAATCGAGCTCGGTCGCCATGCGGCGGCCGAAATAGTCGGCCAGCACCTCGATATCGCCCTCGCGCACGCGCAGCGGCGGCAGGGTGATCACCTCGAAGCTCAGCCGGTCGAGCAAGTCGGCGCGAAACCGGCCCTGCTCCGCCATGCGCGGCAGATCCTCGTTGGTCGCGGCAACGATCCGCACGTCGACCCGGATCGGACGGGACGAGCCGATCCGCGTCACCTCGCCATATTCGACCGCGCGCAGCAGGCGTTCCTGGGCGCCCATCGACAGGGTCGCCAGTTCGTCGAGGAATAGCGTGCCTTTGTCGGCTTCCTCGAACCTTCCGCTGCGCGCTCTGGTAGCGCCGGTGAAGGCACCCGCTTCATGACCAAACAGTTCCGCCTCGATCAATGTCTCAGGCAAGGCCGCGCAGTTCAGCGTAACCAGCGGCTCGCCCCAGCGCGGGGAGAGGCGGTGGAGGCGTTCGGCCACCAGTTCCTTGCCGGTGCCGCGCTCGCCGATCACCAGCACCGGGCGCCGCATCGGCGCGGCGCGACTGGCACGTTCGACCGCGTCGAGAAAGGCGCCGGACTGGCCGAGAAACTGGACATCGCGATCCATACCCAACTTCTAGCGGATTTTCCCAAGGGTCGGCAACCATTCCCACATGTCGTTCGTCGAATGACTGCCCGAATGGCGGAAATCCGGCCTTCCCGCAGTTTGGCACGGCGCTTGCGAAACACCAGGCAAACGCTCTTCAACGAGGCTCACCATGTTCACCAAGCCCTTCTCCCGCTTCACGCTCCTCGACAAGGCGATTGCCCTTTCGGTCGGCGCCATGCTGGCGATGAACGTCATCGTCCTGGCCCAGCAGGTCGAATCCGCACCGGGCGTCGCGCTGGTTTCCGCCGCACAGACCGCGCAGCAGGCCTGAGCCGCGATGATCCGCGACCCCCTCGACCCCCTTGGGCCGGAACGCTCCGGAACCCCCTCAGGCGGACCTCAGTCCCCCCGCCTCACGGGCGTTCCGGCCCAGACCCCGGCGGACAGCACCGCCCGCCGGGGCTCCCGGCTCGAGGCCGAGGTCGAACGCCTCCGCCGCAATCCCGAAACCGCTTCCCGACATACCGGAGTTCCCCTGATGGGCATTTTCTCGCGCACCCGTGACATCATCGCCGCCAATTTCAACGACCTGCTCGACAAGGCGGACGATCCGGCGAAGATGATCCGGATGATCATCCTCGAAATGGAGGAAACCCTGGTCGAAGTCCGCGCCAGCGCGGCGCGCACCATCGCCGACCAGAAGGAAATGCACCGCCACACGGTGAAGCTCGACCGGCTCCAGGCCGACTGGGCGGAAAAGGCGCAGCTGGCGCTGTCCAAGGACCGCGAGGACCTGGCCCGCGCCGCCCTGGTCGAAAAGAAGAAGGCCGCCGACATGGCCGACCAGCTGAAGGCCGAGATCACCGTGCTGGACGATGCGCTGCGCGCTTATGAGCTCGACATCGAAAAGCTGCAGAACCGCCTGCGCGAAGCCCGCAGCCGCCAGGGCGCGATCGCCGCACGGCTGGAAAGCGCCGAGAACCGCGTCAAGCTGCGCACCCTGCTGGCCAGCGAACGCGTCGACGAGGCGATGGCCCGGTTCGACCAGCTGGAGCGCCGCGTCGACTATGCCGAGGGCCGCGCCGACGCGCTGAGCCTGGCTGATGGCAGCGCCAAGCCCAGCCTGGCGGACGAGATCGCCGCGCTCGCCGGGCAGGACAAGATCGACGAGGAACTGGAAGCCATGAAGCGCGCCCTGGGCGCCGACAAGCAGGAGGGCTGATCCGATGGAAGACATTCTTGTCCCCATGATGGCCATCGGCGGGATCTTCATCGGCCTGCCCTGGCTGATCCTGCACTATGTCACCAAGTGGAAGACCGCCGCGACGCTGACCACCGACGATGAGGCGCTGCTGGGCGAACTCTATCAGCTCGCCCGCCGGCTGGAGGACCGGCTGGAAACGGTCGAGCGCCTGGTGGCCACCGAACACGCCGATTTCCGCCCCGGTCGCATCGGGCACGAACAGCCGCTCGATCAGCTGTCCGGAGCCAGTGCCGACCTTGCCGCCATTGAAACCATGCTTGCCAAGAGGGGACCCCGCCAGTGAACAGCCCGCGCACATCGTTCTACCGCGACAAGCAGAACGCCAAGTTCATGGGGGTCTGCGCCGGGATCGCCGACTACACCGGGGTCAACGCGCTGTGGGTTCGCCTGGGCTTTGTCATGGGCCTGTTCATGACTTCGGGCTTCCTGCTGCTGCCCTACCTGGCAGTCGGCCTGCTGGCCAACAAGAAGCCGCCGCACCTCTATGTCGACCGGCAGGAGCAGCAGTACTGGCAGCGCGTCCGGCAGAGCCCGGCCCGCACCGCGCGCGAAGTGCGATCACAGTTCCGCGACATCGATCGCCGCCTGGCCGAGCTTGAAACCTATTACGTCACCAGCAACCCGCGCCTGTCCGCCGAGATCGAGCGGCTGCGCTGAAACCCGCCGAAGGGGAGGAATCACAATGGAAATGTTTGGACTGCTGGTGCCGCTCGCACCCTTCCTGATGGTCGCCTTCATCGTCTGGACCAAGCACCAGCGCAAGATGGCCGAACTTCAGATCAAGTCGACGGCCGAAACCGCCGCGCAGTACGCCAGCCACACCACCGAGCTTGAAGAGCGGGTGCGGGTGCTGGAGCGGATCGTCACCGACCGCGGCTATGACGTTGCCACCCAGATCGAGGCGCTGCGCGATGCCCGCAAGGTCGATGCGCTGCTGGAAAGCCGCGAGAAGGACCTGCGTCCATGAGCCCCGAAGTGATGCAAGCCCTGGCCCCGGCGGCCTCGATCCTGGGCGTGATCGGCGTTGCCGGCTGGGTGATCACCACCTGGATGCGGGTCAAGCACGGCTATCCGCTGGAAAACTCCTGGGGCAAGGCGGTCTATCCGCGCACCAGTTCCGAAGAGGCCGAACGCATCAAGCTGCTCAGCCAGGAAAACGCCCAGCTGCGCGCGGAGCTTGGCTCGATCAGGGACCGGCTCGGCACTGTCGAGCGGATCGTGACCGACAGCGGCTATCACCTGACCCAGCAGATCGACGCGCTGCGCGAGCTGCCCCGCAACTGAACCGCAACCGACCGAGGGAGACACTGCAATGCCCAGCGAAATCCTCGTCACCGCCAGCACTTCGCTGCTCGGCCTTGCCATCGTCGCGGTTGCGGCGCTGCGGGGCTGGCAGGGCTGGCTGACGCTCAAGACCCGCGAACTGGAAAGCCGCCAACCGGAACTGGAACCCGGCGCCGGCGCCGGCGCGGGCATGGCCCGGATCGAGATCGCGGACCTCAAGGAGCGCATCCGCAAGCTGGAAGCCATCGCGGCGGGCGTGGACCTTTAGGCAAGGCCCTTTCCCCACCCCGCCGAATTGGCTAGGTCCGCCCCGCCCCGGCTTCGTCATTGCGAGGAGCGCAGCGACGAAGCAATCCAGGGCGTCGCGGCACCCGCCACGGACCCGTATCGCTACGCCCGCAACGACGAAGAATTGAGACACAGTGCGCAGCCTCGACGACATCCGCGAAGAGTATGAATTCCTGGAAGGCGACGAACGCTATCGCCTGCTGATCGAACTGGGCCGCGAACTGGAACCGATGCCCGATGCACTGAAGACCGACGCCACGCTGGTGCGCGGCTGCTCGGCTTCGGTCTGGGTCTATCCCGCCCCGCGCGGCGACGGGACGCTGCATTTCCTGGCCGACAGCAACGCCGCGATCACCAAGGGGATCGTCGCGCTGGTCATCGCCGCCGTGCAGGACCGGCCCGCGCCCGAAGTGGCGGAGACCGACATCGCCGCGCGGCTCGAACCGTTCGACCTCAAGAACCAGCTCTCCTCCAACCGCACCCAGGGCGTGCCGAACATGATCGCGCTGATCCGCGAGACGGCCGCCCGGATCGCCGCCGCTTGAACCCTGCCCGCCTGCTGTGGGGCGCCGCCGGGCTGACCGCGCTGGCGCTGGGCGCGGCGGGCGCGGTCCTGCCGGTGCTGCCGACCGTGCCGTTCCTGCTGCTGGCGGCCTTCTGCTTTGCCCGCTCCAACCCCGCATGGGAGGCGCGGCTGCTTGACCATCCGCGCTGGGGCCCGCCGCTGCGGCAATGGCGCGAGCGGCGGGCGATTTCCCGCACCGCGAAGCTGGCGGCATTGTCGACCATGGCGGCCAGCGCCGTGCTGACCGCCACGCTGGCCGGCTGGACCTGGGCGCTGATCCCGCTGGCCGTGCTGGCCACCGCTGGCACCTGGATCTGGACCCGGCCCGAATAGCGCGACCAATCGCGACAATTGGTGACGGGAACTGCGCGCTTTCCCGTGCTTTATATCCTTTATCGGCAACAGGGACGCAACGCAGGAAGGATTGCACCATGAAGTCATTCAACGCTCTCGGCCTGGCTCTTGCCGCCGCTATCGCCGCCACCGGCTTCGCCGCGCCGGCCAGCGCTCAGTACTGGCAGGGCAACGCCGCGCACGCCGGCCATGACCGCCAAGACCGGGTGAACGGCAACAAGGTCTGGCAGGAAATCACCGAGCTCGACCGCAAGATCGACCGGGCCGACAAGCGCAACACGATCTCCCAGCGCGAAGCGAACGGGCTGCACCGCCAGGTTGGCGAGCTGAAGCGCGATTTCCGCCGCATGAGCGCCAATGGCCTCGACCGGTCCGAAGCGCGTCAGCTGACGCAGCGCACCGAACGGATCGAGCAGCGCCTGAAGAACGAGCGCCGCGACCGCGACGGCTATCGCGGGTAACGAATCGCCCGGATTCCTCCCCCGTGGAGGGGTCCGGGCACCCGCTTGATACTTAGAATACGAAGATTCTTTCCATCGGGCTTGAATTGCCCGTTTGCCGCGCCTAACCCGGCGCGGTCATGACCACTACAGCCCGCACGCTCTACGAGAAGATCTGGGACGCCCACGTTGTCGAAACCCGCGACGATGGCACCAGCCTGATCTATATCGACCGCCACCTCGTCCACGAGGTTACCAGCCCCCAGGCGTTTGAAGCGCTGCGCGTTTCGGGCCGCAAGGTCCGCCGCCCGGACCTGACCCTGGCCGTGCCAGACCACAACCTGCCCACCACCGCGCGGCGCGATGCGGCCGGCCAGCCGATTCCCATCGCCGACCCGGAAAGCGCGCAGCAGCTTGAGGCGCTGACCCGCAACGCGCCCGAATTCGGCGTGCGGCTGATCGGCGATGCCGATGCGGAGCAGGGTATCGTCCACGTCGTCGGCCCCGAATCGGGCTTCTCCCTGCCCGGCGCGACGATCGTCTGCGGGGATAGCCACACCGCCTGCCACGGCGGGCTTGGCGCGCTCGCCTTCGGCATCGGCACCAGCGAGGTCGAGCACGTGCTGGCCACGCAGACCCTGCTGCTCAAGCGGTCGAAGACGATGGAAGTGCGCGTCGAGGGCAAGGTTGGCCCCGGCGTTTCGGCCAAGGACATCGTGCTCCACATCTGCGGGCAACTGCGCGCTGCGGGCGGCACGGGCTATGTCATCGAATATACCGGCAGCGCGATCCGCGACCTGTCGATCGAAGGGCGCCTGACCGTCTCCAACATGGCGATCGAACACGGCGCCCGCGCCGGCCTGATCGCGCCCGACGAAAAGACCTTCGAATACGTGCACGGCCGCCCCTATGCCCCCAAGGGCGAGGACTGGGACAAGGCCGTCGCCTGGTGGAAGAGCCTGGCGACCGATCCCGGCGCGACCTATGACAAGGTCGTGGTGATCAACGCGGCGGACATCGCCCCCAACGTCACCTGGGGCACCAGCCCGGAAGACGTCCTGCCGATCACCGCCACGGTCCCCGCGCCCGAGAGCTTCGAAGACCCGTCCAAGCAGGATGCCGCGCGCAAGAGCCTGGATTACATGGGGCTCGAACCCGGCACCCCGCTGACCGAGATCGAGGTCCAGAACATCTTCATCGGTTCGTGCACCAACAGCCGGATCGAGGATCTGCGCGCCGCCGCCGC
>CALMJG010000188.1 GCA_937864195.1 uncultured Novosphingobium sp. | reverse complement strand
CTTCCTTGTTGCCAAGGCCGAAGGGCTTGACCGATTCCAGCGTCAGCGCGCTGATGTCGAAAGCCAGCACGTTCCACTTCGACAGGCTGCCGTCTTCCAGCGGGTTGACCGCGTATTTAGCCTTTTCGAGGTTGCGCTTGTTGAACTCGCCCGTGTCGGCGATGATCAGTCCGCCGGGCTTCAAGGCGCCGACATTGGTCTTCAGCGCCGCCGGGTTCATCGCCACCAGCACGTCGGGCGCGTCCCCGGCGGTGTCGATCTCGGTCGAGCCGAAGTTGATCTGGAAGGCCGACACGCCGAACAGCGTGCCCTGCGGCGCGCGGATTTCTGCCGGAAAGTCCGGGAAAGTGGCGAGGTCGTTCCCCGCCAGCGCGGTCGACAGGGTGAACTGCCCGCCGGTCAACTGCATCCCATCGCCGGAGTCGCCCGCAAAGCGGACCACTACGGCTTCGGGAGCGTTGCCGGTGCGGGTATCGGATTCGGCCAATTGCGTTGCCATGCTCGTTCCTTGTCAGGCAGACTGGGTGCCTCTCATCTAGCGCCCTAGTCCCCTCCATTCCCTGCGCGCAATCAAGAAAAACTGCTGCGCGCCAAACCCACCAAAGGCCGCGCAAGGCGGCTAGTCAAGACGCTCCGGGCAATTTAACCTGCCGATTAAACGATAGGCGAGAGGATTTCCGAAATGGCCGACTCCACCCCCTTCATCCGCGAAGACGTGCAGGGCTTTCTCGCCCTGGTGAACAGCCTTCCCCCGCCCGAATCGCTGGTCGCGGAGGAGCAGCGCGCGGGCTATCTGGCGATGAAGGCGATGACCGAGGCCGACCCGCGTCCGCTGGCCGTGATCAGGAACCTGACCTGCCCCGGCCCCGCCGGCGACATCCCGGTCCGGTTCTATGACGTGCGCGAAAGCCGCGATCCCTCGCCGGTGATCCTGTTCTTCCACGGCGGCGGCTTCGTGATCGGGGATCTGGATACGCACAATTCGCTGTGCACCGAACTGTCGGCCGAACTCGACCTGCCGGTGCTGGCGGTCGACTATCGCCTTGCCCCCGAACACCCCTTCCCCGCTGCGCCGGATGATTGCGAAGCGGCGGCGCGCTGGCTGGCGGCCAGCCCGGCGAAGCTGGAGCGGCAGGTGACCGGCATCATCACCATCGGCGGCTCGGCGGGCGGCAATCTTGCTGCCGTCACGGCCCGCGCCCTGTGCGACAAGCCCGCCGCCGCGCCGATGGTGCTGCAAGTGCTGCTCTATCCCGCGACCGACGAATCGCAGGACGGATCGATGGAGCGCCTGGCCGAAGGGCACTTCCTCACCAAGCTGGCGATGGACTGGTTCTATTCGCTCTACCTGCCGAAAAGCGGCGATCCGCGCGCCTTTCCGCTTCATGCCAGCGCCGAGGGCATGCCGCCCTCGATCGTCGCGACCGCCGGGCTCGACCCGCTGCAGGACCAGGGGCGCCGCATGGCCGCCAAGCTGGTCGAGGCGGGAGTCGACACCTGCTACCTCCACATGGAAGGGCTCACCCACGATTTTTCGACCACCCGCAAGGCCCTGCCCAGCGCCGCGTTCGAAATGGGCCGGGTGATCGCCGCAATGAAGTTGATGCTGGGCAAGGTCAGACCATAACCCACTCACGGATCGTCATTGCGAAGCCGCACCTGTAACGGCGCAAACCGGCTCTGGATTGCCGCGCGGCTCCGCTGCCTGCAATGACGATTTCGATTTGCTGCTCCTTCCGCTAAGGCGCCCATCATGGAAGATCGTTTCGCCGCCCTGCCCTATCGCCCCTGCGTGGGGGTGATGCTGGTCAACCCCGATGCCCGCGTCTTCGTGGGCAAGCGGATCGACAATTCCGCCAGCGAGTTCTGGCAGATGCCGCAGGGCGGGATCGACCCGGGCGAGGACCTGCACGAAGCCGCCTACCGCGAACTGTGGGAGGAAACAGGGGTCGAGGCGGGCCATGTCAGCCTGATCGCGCAGACCCGCGCGCCGCTGCTTTACGACTTGCCCGACGAACTGCTCGGGCGGGTCTGGGGCGGAAAGTATCGGGGCCAGACCCAGCACTGGCTGCTGGCGCGCTTTTCCGGCGCGGATGCCGACATCCGGATCGATCACCACGATCCGGCCGAGTTCTGCGAATGGCAATGGGTTGCGCCGGAACGCCTGGTGGACCTGATCGTGCCCTTCAAGAAGCACGTCTACGAAGCCGTCCTGGAAGAGTTCTCGGGCCTGATCTGACTCTTGTCCTCACCATCCGCCTCTCGCCCTTTCCGTCAGGAAACGGGGGTGGGAACCGGTTGCGTCAGTTAGGCGTAACCACCGGCTGCGACTTCAGCTGATCTGCCGTCACCACCTGAGGTGCTTCCGGCCCCTTTGCAATCGCTGCGGCAAGCTGCTCGGTCGGCGCACATTGCTTGCCGCAGATCTGTTCCAGCCGCGAGAGATTGCGGCGGGCCTTTTCGATCGCGCCCTTTTCCACCAGGGCCAGGCCCTCGCCCGCGATAGCGTACTGGTTGTCCGGTTCGAGCACGAGCGCCTGGCGGTAATAGTGCAGCGCCTTGCCCTGCATCCCCTGCTGGCGGGTCGCCTCGGCCAGGTTGAGATATATCGCGACGTGCCCCGGCTGGACCGCCAGGGCGGCTTCGAACGCATCGATCGCACTGTTGGCATCGCCCCCGGCCAGGGCCGCGCGCCCCTGCGCCACCAGCGCAGCCGAACGCGGATCGAGCGGAATGGACGGTGCACCCTGCCCGACGCTGGCAGTCACCGCCGCCAACAGGGCAAGCGCAAGCGCGGCGGGGGTATAACGCATCGTCAGCTCCTTGAGCGTAGCCATGTCAGCGCTTCGTTATCACGGCGAAACAAAACGTGCGATGAAAAAGCCGTCGGTTCCGTCTCGGCCCGGCGCAAGGCGCCAGCCCGCGCCGCGCGCCTCTCCGGCGGGCAGATCGGGGGATTCGGCCCGCCAATCCGGGTGGCGCTGGAGGAAAGTCGCCGCCCTGTCCGCGCCCTCGGCATCGAGCAGCGAGCAGGTGACGAACACCACTCGGCCGCCCGGTCGAACCAGGGTCGCAGCGACATCCAGCAGCCGTGCCTGGATCGCGGCATAACGCGCCACCTCCGCGCTCGTCAGCCGCCAGCGCGCTTCCGGGTTGCGGCGCCAGGTGCCGGTGCCGGAACAGGGCGCATCGACCAGCACGGCATCGGCCTTGCCGGCGAGATCCGCCAGCGCTTCCGCCTCGCGGCCCGGGTTCAGGAGGCGCGTTTCGATGAAGGCTGCCCCCGCCCGCTCGGCGCGGGGGTCAAGGCGCGAGAGGCGCGGGCGGTCGGTATCGCAGGCCAGCAGCCGCCCCGTGCCCGCCATCGCGGCGGCGAGCGCGAGCGTCTTGCCGCCCGCCCCGGCGCAAAGGTCGATCACCGTCTCCCCGGGCGCGGCCCCGACGGCGAGACAGGCGAGCTGCGAGCCGCTGTCCTGCACCTCGATCTGGCCGGCCTTGTAGGCATCCCACTGCTCGACCGGAGTACCGGCAGGAAAGCGCAGGGCATCCGGGGCGGCAGTCTGCTCGCCTGCAACCGGCAGCTCCGGCAGGCCGGGTCTCAGGCGGTTGATCCGCACATCAAGCGGTGCGCGGCCCAGCAATGCGGCGGCGTCCGTCCCGGCGATGCCGCTCTGCAGCAGCGCCTCGCCCAGCCAGGCAGGAGCGACGCCCGGCAGCGCCACCGGCTCATCCGTCTGGATCGGCGCGGGAGCATGGCGCGAGCCATCGAACAGGGCGGCCAGCGCCGGATCGTCCTGCGCCAGCAGCAGCATGGCACTGCGGCCAGAAGCTGGAATCTCCCCGCAGGCCCGGATCGCGGCATAGGCCAGCTCGCGCACCGCACGCCGGTCGCCCGAACCTGCGAACCGGCGGGTGCGGAACCAGTCCGCGATGATCCGGTCGGCGCTCGCCCCGCCCGAACGCGCGGCGGCGATCACAAGGTCGAGAACCTCGATCGCGGCCTGGACCCGCGCGGCAGGGGTCATCGGCGCGTCACGACTTGTAGTTCGGTGCCTCGCGGGTGATCGTCACGTCGTGGACGTGGCTTTCCTTGAGGCCGGCGTTGGTGATCTGCACGAACCGGGCACGGGTGCGCAGGTCTTCGATCGTGGCGGAGCCGGTGTAACCCATCGCCGCCTTGACCCCGCCGACCAGCTGGTGGACCACGTCCTTGGCCGGGCCCTTGAAGGGCACCTGGCCCTCGATCCCTTCGGGCACCAGCTTCATCTGGTCCTTGATGTCCTGCTGGAAGTAACGGTCCGCGCTGCCGCGCGCCATCGCGCCCACCGAACCCATCCCGCGGTACGACTTGTAGGCGCGGCCCTGGTAGAGGAAGGTCTCGCCCGGGGCTTCCTCGGTCCCGGCCAGCATCGAGCCGACCATGATCGTGCTGGCCCCGGCCGCCAGCGCCTTGGCTGCATCGCCCGAGGTGCGCAGGCCGCCGTCGGCGATGATCGGCACGCCCGATTCGCGCGCAGCCCGCGCGGCTTCCATGATCGCGGTCAGCTGCGGCACGCCCACGCCTGCGACGACGCGGGTGGTGCAGATCGAGCCCGGCCCGATACCGACCTTCACCGCATCGGCCCCGGCATCGATCAGCGCGCGGGTGGCGTCATAAGTGGCGACGTTACCGGCGACGACCTGCGCCGAATTGCTGAGCTTCTTGACCCGTTCGACTGCCCGGGCGACGTCCCGGTTATGGCCGTGCGCGGTATCGATGATCACCACGTCGCATTCGGCGCCGAGCAGCGCCTCGGTGCGCTCGAACCCCTTGTCGCCCACTGTGGTCGCGGCGGCGACGCGCAGGCGGCCGGCGGCATCCTTGGTGGCTGAGGGGTAAGTGACCGCCTTTTCGATGTCCTTGACCGTGACCAGCCCGACGCAGTGGAACTGGTCGTCCACCACCAGCAGCTTCTCGATCCGGCGCTGGTGGAGCAACCGCCGCGCCTCGTCCTGGGTCACTCCGGCGCGCACCGTGGCGAGGTTCTCGTGCGTCATCAGTTCACGCACCGGCTGGGCCGGGTTGTCGGCAAAGCGCACGTCGCGATTGGTGAGGATGCCGACCAGCTTGCCGTTGGCCTCCACCACCGGGATGCCGGAGATGCGGTTGGCTTCCATCAGCGCCCGCGCATCACCCAGGGTGGCTTCGGGAGCGATGGTGATCGGGTTGACGACCATGCCGCTTTCGAAGCGCTTTACCGCGCGCACTGCGGCGCACTGTTCCTCGATCGTCAGGTTGCGGTGGAGCACGCCGATCCCGCCCAGCTGGGCCATGACGATCGCCATGTCAGCCTCGGTCACGGTGTCCATCGCAGAGGAGAGGACCGGGATGTTGAGCGCGATCTCGCGCGTCAGGCGGGTGCGGGTATCTGCCATCGAGGGCACGATATCGGATTCGCCCGGCAGCAGCAGGACGTCGTCAAAGGTCAAGCCGAGGGGGATGTCCATGGTGCCACTGTGCCTTTTTGTGCGGAGCGATTCGTGGCGGCCCATGTAAACGCACCGGGCAAATGTCGCTAGGGGGCTATTTGGCCGGGGCAGGCACCTTCCTGGGATCGGCGAACCAGCGGCTCAGCGCGACCAGGAACTGCACGTCGTCCGCCGCGCCGCCCAGTTCGATCCCGGGCTTCAGCCCGTCGCTTGCACGGTGGTAATCGCCTTCCATGAACGCCTCGACCCGGGCGATGTCCGACCATGAACTGGAAATCATCACCGACTGGACATCGTGCTGCATCAGCGCCCAGCCATCCTGCCGGCGGACATAGGCGTTGACTGCTTCGCCGGGGGCGATCTTCTTCTTCTGCGCCTTGGCCACCGCCGCGATCGCCGGGTCAAGCCGCGTCATCCCCTTGCCCACCACCGCAAACGGCTGACCGGCCGGACCCAGCGCAACCGAATCGATATTGAACGCGGCCAGGATCTGATCCAGCGGCACGGGCGGATTTTCGGCAAAGGCCTGGGCGCCCAGCAGGCCCAGTTCCTCGGCAGTGGTGGCCAGGAAATAGACGTCCCGGTCCATCGGTGGCCCCTTGGCCAGGCGCCGCGCCGTCTCGGTCAGCACCGCCAGGCCGCTGGCATTGTCGATCGCGCCGTTGCAGATCTGGTCCTCCGCCGGGGGCGGCGAACAACGCCCGAAATGGTCCCAGTGCGCCAGCAGCAGCACCGCCTTGCCATCGGGCTTGCGGCCCGGAAGCTTGCCGATCAGGTTATGGGTGTTGATCCGCGTCTCGCTGGTGGTCGCCTCCAGCGTGGCGGCAAGATCAAGCGAGCGCGGGGCAAAGTCCGGGCTTTCGGCCAGCGCGTGCAGCGATGCGGTCGACTGGCCAACCGGGGCGAGCAGGCGATCAAGCCCCGCTGCCGTGATATAGACTTCAAGATCGCCGCCAAGCTCCTCGCTTGCCAGGGCATAGCCCTTGCGGCTGCGCCGCGCGGCGATGTTCTCCAGGGTCTGGTCCGGATCGTCTAGCACCGTCATCACGGCCGACGCCCCCGCCTCGAGCAGGGCGTTCTGCCTGGCCGAGCCCGTTTCGCCGCCATCGAGCAGCAGGGCGACACGTCCGGCAAGCTCGGCGCGGGTAGGCACTGCCGTGCCCTTGCCGACGAACAGCACCGGCGCATTCTCGATCAGGCTGCGCTTGCCGGAAGTCAGCACCAGCGTCGAACCGGGCAGCAGGAACAGCCGCTTGCCCCGGCGAGTGAAGGCCGCGCGGTTGCCGTCCGGTTCGCGGGCGACCACGGTCACCGGCGCGAACCAGGCGTGCGCAGGGTTGTTGGTGCCCGATTCCAGACCGATGTCGAACCACTGCTTGCCCAGATAGCGCAGCGTCTTCGCTTCGCCCTCGGTGCCGGGTTCACGGCCTTCATAGCTGTCGTCAGCCAGTTCCGTGATGTGGGCGAGAAGCTGGGCTTTCAGCTCTTCGCCAGCCGCATCCCGTTTCTTGGCCGCATGAGCCGGAACCGCGAAGGCCAGCGCCACCGTGAGAATCACCACGGCGCAACGGTTCATCGCTGAAAACAAACGGCTCATCGCGGCATACCACCACGAAGCCGCGTCAACGGCAAGCGCGGAGGTGCATGGCGTTCCGGTTGCCTTGCCCAAGTGGCAGGAAAACAACAGTCCTGCAGGGCCCGGGCCCGCTATTCGGCGGTCCAGCCGCCATCCATGCTGATGTTGGTGCCGGTGATATTGGCGCTGGCATCGCGGCACAGGAACACTGCCATCTCTGCCACGTCGGACGGCTGGACGAATTTGCGGGTCGGCTGACGGGTCAGCAGCACATCCTGGATCACCTGCTCGCGCGTCATGCCGCGCGCGGCCATGGTATCGGGAATCTGCCGCTCGACCAGTTCGGTCCAGACATAGCCGGGGCTGATGCAGTTGGCGGTGATGTTGAAGGTCGCCAGTTCCAGCGCCAGGGTCTTGGTCAGCCCCGCAAGGCCGTGCTTGGCCGAGACATAGGCAGCCTTGTAGGGCGATGCGGTGAGACTGTGGGCGCTGGCGGTGTTGATGATCCGCCCCCACCCGGCCGCCTTCATGTGCGGGATCGCCAGACGGCAGGCGTCAAACGCCGCCGTCAGGTTGAGCGCGATGATCATATCCCACTTGCCGACCGGGAATTCCTCGACCGGGGCCACGTGCTGCATCCCGGCGTTGTTGATCAGGATGTCGACCGCCCCGGCCCCGGCCATCAGCGCCTCCACGCCTTCGCGGCGGGACAGGTCGGCAGCAACGTGGACCGCGCCCAGTTCCTCGCACAGCGCGGCAATCGCGGCCTCCTCGCCAAATCCCGACAGGACCACCTGAGCGCCCTCGGCATGCAGGGCGCGGGCGATGGCAAGACCGATTCCCGAGGTGGAACCCGTTACAAGCGCACGCTTTCCTTCAAGAAACATTCCCGACTCCGATCCAAACAGGGTATGGATAGCGCCATCGCGACTGGATGGGCGGTTGTCCAGCGCAGAGAAGGAACCCGCCATGCGCCTCGACGATTTCGATCCCAATTCCATCAACATCGAGGACCAGCGCGGCTCCGGCGGCTTCCGGATGGGCGGTCCCGGCGGCAAGCTGGGCTGCGGCACGCTCGCCATTGCCCTGATCGCGGCGCTGGTGTTCGGGGTGGACCCGGCGCAGATGCTGGGCGGGCTCCAGCAAGTCCAGCAGCAGGAACCGGCGCGGGAGGCGGCGAGCGGCACATCTGCCAGCGAAAGCTGCACGATCGACGCGATGAGCCGCGAAAGCTGCAACGCCCTGTCCTCGCTCAACAAGACCTGGGAGCCGATCTTCGCCACCGCCAATGTGCGTTTCACGCCGCCCAAGCTGGTGTTCTATTCGCAGTCCGGCAGTTCCGGCTGCGGCGCGGCGCAAAGCGCGATGGGACCGTTCTATTGCCCGGCCGACCAGGGCATCTACATCGACACCGACTTCTACAAGGAAATGGAAGCGCGGATGAACGCGGGCGGCGACTTTGCGCGCGCCTATGTGATGGCGCATGAATACGGCCACCACGTCCAGGCGCTGACCGGCATGGCCGATCAGGTCCGCTCCGCGCAGGAGCGCAATCCGCGCGGGGCGAACCAGTTGCAGGTGCGCATGGAGCTTCAGGCCGATTGCTATGCCGGGGTCTGGGCCGCGCGCAACCGCGACCGGATCGAGCCCGGCGACATGGAGGAAGGGTTGAACGCCGCCCACCAGATCGGCGACGACACCCTGATGGAAAAGGCCGGACGCCGTCCGGTAGAGGCCGCCTTCACTCACGGCAGCAGCCAGCAGCGCGCGGAATGGCTGCGGCGTGGTTTGCAGACCGGTAACGAGGATTCGTGCGATACATTTTCCGATCTGAGGCGCTAAAGGGATAGCTCATCAATGGCGGCGCAGGGGGCTGGCCGTCATCGATTCGGACCCGTTGCGGAGATTGACCGACCATGCGTGCCCCCCTTCCCCCCATTGCCAGGCTTTTCGTTGCCGGACTGGTCCTTGCCTCCGCCACCCCCGCATTCGCGGGACGGCAGGACAAGCAGGATGCCGATCCGGGCAAGCCGGTGACCGAGCGCCCGACCACCATGAAGGACGCGGCGACGACGCCGCTGTCGGATCTCAACCTCAAGAAGGACCAGATCCCGGCGCTGCTGCTGGGCGCGCAGCAGCGTCCCTATGAACTCACCGGCCTGCGCACCTGTCCGCAGATTGCCGCTGCCGTGGGCGAGCTCGACGCAGTGCTGGGCGCAGACAGCGACCTGCCGGGCGAGGCCCGCGACAGGCTCAGCGCGGGGCGCGTCGCCCAAGCGGCGGTCGGCGCCTTCATCCCCTTCCGCGGGCTGATCCGCGAGATTTCGGGCGCGAACGAAAGCGAGCGCAAGATGCAGTCGGCGATCATGGCCGGCCTTGCCCGCCGGGGATTCCTGAAGGGCTATGGCCAGGCGCGCGGCTGCCGCTACCCGGCCCGTCCCGCGACCACCGCCGATATCGCCGCGATCATCGGCGCGGCCCCCGCCGCGGCGCCTGCCAGCAACCTTGCCCCCGCGCAGCCACCGAAGCGGAAGGGCTCCAAGCGCAGCAAGGGCAACGTCGACTACGTGGCGCAGCCCGTGGTGCAGAAGACCGACTAGGCGCGCCTGGCCTGCGGGCGCTGCAAACGGTCCGCACGCCCCGCGCGGTCACTCGCCGCAGTCGAACTGCAGCGTCGCAACCTTGCGCTGCCTGCCTGCCACCGCCTCGATCCTGAGCGTGCCGGAACAGCCGATGTCGCGCAGGTAAAGCCCCTTCCACGATACGCCTTCGTCGTTGGTCAGAGTGCTGGTGAACGTGCGCTTGGCGACGACCTTGCCGTTGGCCGTCGCGGTCACCACCACCGGCTGGTCGGAAAAGATGCCCTCGTTCCCGGCCGGCTTGACCAGCGGCTCGACCTTCACCGAGACGAGCAAATCGTCCGCCGGCTCGCCCGCCGCCCCCTCACCGATGATCGTGTTCCAGCCTGAAAACGAAGGATTGCGTCTCAGCAGGTCGTCGGACAGCGTGCCCGAATAGCCATGAAACAACCGCGCCTCGATCGCGGAAATCTTGAGCTGCGGTGTGGGCGGGGCCCCGGCGGAAAGGCCGGTCGGCACGGCAAGCGCGGCAAGCAAGGCAAGGCAACGAAAGCGCATCAGTTCAGTCTCCCCGGCTTGGCGGCAAGCTAGCAGCACCCGGCCAACTCGCAACCGCCCGGCGCAATCGACACTTGGCGGCCACTTTGTGCTGTGACCTTTGTCCGACTTCTCTTTGGCAAAACAAAGTTTTACATGACAATAACCGGCTTTCCGCTGTGACCTTCCGGATCAAAGCCGCGCTCCGTCCAGATCGTTGGCAGGCAAGGGCAAACGGCATGGCAAGGACTGATGTGCCAGACCTGCAGCGGGTAGGAAAGCAAAGCGCCTCGCAAGCAAAAGGGCCGGAAAGCTCTCGCCCCGGCCCTTCGCAATCTGGCTATGATGCCCGCCTCAGTACACCCGCTTCTTCGGCTTGATGTACTCGGCGTCGTCGGTCAGCGTGTATTCGTGGACCGGGCGATAGTCGATCTTGACCTCGCCGCCCTTGCCGCCCCAGCCGTTGAACCAGGCGGCGGTGTGCTTCATCCAGTTGGCGTCATCGCGATCGGGGAAGTCCTCGTGCGCGTGGGCGCCGCGGCTTTCCTTGCGGTTGTAGGCGCCGTGAAGCGTGACGCTGGCCTGGCTGATCAGGTTGTCCAGTTCCATGGTTTCGACCAGGTCCGAGTTCCAGATCAGCGAACGGTCGGAAACGTGGATGTCTTCCATCCGCTTGTAGGTCTCGGCCAGCTTGACCTTGCCTTCGGCCATCACCTCGTCGGTGCGGAACACGGCGGCGTGGAGGCTCATCGTGCGCTGCATCTCGGTGCGGATTTCGGCCGTGGACGAGCCGCCCTTGGCATGGCGGAAGTGATCGAGGCGGGTGAGCGCCAAATCGGCCGAATCCTTGGGCAGCTCGGCGTGCGAGGTGTTCGGCTTGATCAGTTCCTTGAGGCGCAGGCCCGCGGCGCGACCGAACACCACAAGGTCGGTCAGCGAATTCGAGCCGAGGCGGTTGGCGCCGTGGACCGAAACGCAGGCCGCTTCGCCCACCGCGAACAGGCCGGGGACGACCGTTTCGGGGTTGCCGTCGGCACCGATAGTCATCACTTCGCCGTGATAGTTCGTGGGGATGCCGCCCATGTTGTAGTGCACGGTCGGCACCACGGGGAGCGGCTGGCGGGTCAGGTCGACGCCGGCAAAGATCTTGCCGCTTTCGGTGATGCCCGGCAGACGCTGCGCCAGCACCGCCGGATCGATGTGATCGAGGTGCAGGTAGATGTGGTCCTTGTGCGGACCAACGCCGCGCCCTTCGCGGATTTCCATCGCCATCGAGCGCGAGACGACGTCGCGCGACGCCAGATCCTTCGCCGAGGGGGCATAGCGTTCCATGAACCGCTCGCCCTCGGAATTGGTGAGGTAGCCGCCCTCGCCGCGCGCGCCTTCGGTGATCAGCACGCCCGCGCCGTAGATGCCGGTCGGGTGGAACTGCACGAATTCCATGTCCTGCAGCGGCAGGCCCGCGCGCAGCACCATCCCGCCGCCGTCGCCGGTGCAGGTGTGAGCCGAGGTGCAGGTGTAGTAGGAACGACCATAACCGCCGGTCGCCAGCACCACCGCCTTCGAGCGGAAGCGGTGGATCGAGCCGTCATCCATGCACAGCGCGATCACGCCCCGGCACTCGCCGTTCTCCATGATCAGGTCGATCGCGAAGTATTCGATGAAGAAGTCCGCATCGTACTTCAGGCTCTGCTGGTAGAGCGTGTGGAGCAGCGCGTGGCCGGTCCGGTCTGCCGCGGCGCAGGTGCGCTGCACCGGGGGGCCTTCGCCCATGTTCTGCATATGCCCGCCGAACGGGCGCTGGTAGATCGTGCCGTCTTCGTTGCGGCTGAACGGCATCCCGGCATGTTCCAGCTCGAGAATGGCCTGCGGCGCCTCGCGCACGAGATATTCGATCGCGTCCTGGTCGCCCAGCCAGTCCGACCCCTTGACGGTGTCGTACATGTGCCAGGTCCAGTGGTCCGGGGTGTTGTTCTTGAGGCTGGCGGCGATGCCGCCCTGCGCGGCCACGGTGTGGCTGCGGGTCGGGAACACCTTGGTGATGCAGGCCGTCTTCAGGCCGGCTTCGGCGCTGCCCATCGTGGCGCGCAGGCCAGAGCCGCCGGCGCCGACGACGACGGTGTCATAGGTGTGATCGATGATCTTGTAGGCAGGAGCGGTCATGTGGCTCAGGCTCCGAGCGCGAGGCGAACGACGCACAGCAGGCCGAAGGCGGCCCCGGCGAAAGCGGCAAGGTTGAGCAGCATGATCGCCGCGAACTTGTTGGCGGTTTCGTGGACATAGTCCTCGATCATCACCTGCACCCCAAGGCGCGCGTGCCAGAAGCTGCCCAGCACCAGCAGGCCCAGGAGAATGGCCGAAAGCGGCTGCGAGGCCCAGGCGTGAACGCCCTTGAACGAGCGATCGCCCATCGCCACCAGCGAGCCCACCAGCCACAGCGCCGGCACCAGCGTGCCGATGGCGGTGAAGCGCTGCAGCAGCCAGTGATGCGAACCCGAATGCGCCGAGCCCAGCCCGCGCACCCGTCCGATCGGAGTTCCGTTACCCATGGTCAGCCAATCTCACGCTAGAAGGACGATCGCCCAGAAGGCGACGGTAAGCACCACACCCGCGATCGGCGTCAGCACCGACCAGAAGGCATTGCGTTCAAGTTCGTAACCCGCGCCGATATCCAGCACGAGGTGGCGGACGCCCGAGACGAGGTGGTTGAAGAAGGCCCAGGTCAGGCCAACCAGCACCACCCGCCCGTACCACGCGGTGGCGTGGCCAACGAAGGCGTCATAGCTGGCTTCCCCGCCGGCCAGCGCGGCCAGCCACCACACCAGCACGGCCAGGCCGGCAAAGGCCAGACCGTTGCCGCTGACGCGGTGCAGGATGGACACCAGCATTGCCGGCCCCCAACGCCAGATTTGCAGGTGCGGCGAAATCGGTCGGTTACCGGACCCGGCCATGTGACTTTTCCCCTTGGCTCTGGTGGGCGCACGCAGCACCCTTCGCGCATTCCCCATAGTCAAAACGAAGGCCGGTGCAAGCCGCCGCTTGGCGGTATTGCATCGAAGGCCTAGAGCAGGCGCCATGACCCAACCTGTTGCACTCGTCACCGGTTCCTCGCGCGGGATCGGCGCCGCCACTGCCGCCGCGCTGCGCGCGCGGGGCGTGAAAGTCATCGGCCATGCCACCCGCGCGGTCGATGCGGACACGATTCCGGCCGACCTTGCGGACCCCACTTCCCCCGCCAGACTGTGGGAAGAGGCGCTGCGCCGGGGCGGCGGGCGGATCGACCTGCTGGTCAACAACGCCGGGCTGTTCCAGGCCAATCCGCTGGACCTGTCGGACATCGCCTGGCTCGACAACTGGGAAGACACGCTGCGAATCAACCTGACCGCCGCTGCGGAGCTGTCGCGCTTTGCCGTGCGCCACTGGCTGGAGCGCGGCAGCGCCGGGCGGGTCGTCCACGTCGCCAGCCGCGCTGCCTATCGCGGCGATTCGCCCGATCACTGGCACTATGCCGCCGCCAAGGGCGGGATGATCGCCATGCACAAGACCATCGCCCGCCAGTATGCGGCGAAGGGCATCATGAGCTACGCGATCTGCCCGGGCTTCACCGATACGGCGATGGCGGGGGATTACCTCGCCAGCCGGGGCGGCCCCGGCCTGCTCGCCGACATTCCGCTGGGCCGGGTCGCCCTGCCGGAGGAAATCGCCTCCATGGCCGTCTTCTGCGCGCTCGACGCGCCGGAAAGCATGACCGGCGCGGTGCTCGACGCCAACGGGGCCAGCTATGTCCGCTAAAATGCAGAAGCCATCGGAAGGGGCGGTGCCATGAGCTGGAAACTCACCGCCCTCGCCCCGCGCGGCGTGATCGAGGCGGCGCTGCTGGCGCACGAGGACGCCTTCGACTGGGATCCGGACATCGTCATCTCCGGCAGCGAGATCGCCGAGGACAGGCCTGACGACTGGCAGCTCGAAGCCTGGCTTCCCCGCAAACCCCGCAAGGCCGACAAGGCCGCGCTTGCCGGGCTGTTCGCCAGCGACGCACCCGCCTTCATCGAGGAACAACTGCCGGAAACCGACTGGCTGACCTATAGCCAGCAAGGGCTGGAGCCGATCCGGGCCGGGCGCTTTTACGTCCATACGCCCGAACATCCCGCACTGGACGAACCGGGCGTGCGCGATTTCTGCATCCCTGCCAGCCAGGCCTTCGGCACCGGCCAGCACGCAACGACCGCCGGGTGCCTCGCCATGCTCTCCGCCATGAAGGCGCGCGGCGTGACGGCGCGCAACGTGGCCGATATCGGCACCGGCACCGGCCTGCTCGCCTTTGCCGCGCTGCACCTGTGGCCGCGCGCGCTGGCGACGGCGAGCGATATCGACGCCGTCTGCCTCGATGTGGTGGAAGACAATGCCCGCAGCAACGGCGTGGCGATGGGCGCGCGGGGCGGAGAGCTGACCATGCTCGTCGCCGACGGGATGGACCATCCGCTGCTGCAGGCACGCGGCCCCTATGACATGATCCTTGCCAACATCCTCGCCGGACCGCTGATCGGGCTGGCGCCGCACTTCGCGCGCAACCTGGTGCCGGGCGGGCACCTGCTGCTGGCCGGCCTGCTGGAAACGCAGGAGGCGCAGGTCCGCGCCGCCTGCCGCCGCGCCGGCTTGCGGCTGGCCGCGCGGATGGTCAATGGCGACTGGTCGATCCTGTGGCTGCGCAAGCGGCGCGAATGGTGATCACCCCGTGAACCTGCGCGATTTCCTGCTGCTGGTGGCAATCTGCCTGATCTGGGCGCTCAACAACGTGGTGAGCAAGCTCGTCGTGGGCATGTGGGGCGTGCCGCCGTTGTCCTTCGCCGCCGCGCGCTTCGTGCTGGTGCTGCTGGTCACCCTGCCCTGGCTGCGGCCGGTGCCCCGCCCCTTGTGGCGCATCCTGCTGATCGGGCTGTTCATGGGCGGCGGCAATTTCGCGCTGCTGTTCATCGGCCTGCAGACGGTGACGCCCTCTGCCGCGGCCGTCGTGATTCAGGCCGGGGTGCCGATCACCACCCTGCTGTCGATCCTGATCCTTGGTGAGCGGATCCACTGGCGCCGCGCGCTGGGGATCGCCCTGACGCTGGTGGGCGTGCTGGTGGTGGTCTGGCATCCGGCCATGGCCATATCCACCGGCCTCCTGCTGGTGCTCGGCGCGGCCTTCTCCGGCTCGCTGGGGGCTGTGCTGATGAAGCAGATGGACTCGGTCGCCCCGCTCAATTTCCAGGCCTGGATCGCGCTGGCCAGCGTGGCCGTGCTGCTGCCGCTATCGGCATTGCTGGAGCATGACGCGGTGCACCTGGCGGTCGAGGCCGGCTGGCCGATGCTGGCCGCGCTGCTGTTCTCCGCGCTGATCGTCTCGGTGGTGGCGCACACGGCTTATTATGGCCTGATCGCGCGTTACGAGGCGAACCTGCTCGCCCCGCTGACCCTGATCACGCCGCTGGCGACCATCGGCCTTGGCGTTCTGATCACCGGCGACTCGCTCGACACGCGGATGATCGTCGGCTCGATCATCGCGCTGACCGGGGTGCTGATCGTGGCGCTGCGCCGCACCGGCGCGCCGATCGCCCAGGCGCAAGAGCACTCCTAGCAGGGTCTCGCGTCAGGTTCAGGCTTCCAGCGCCTCGACCAGCAGACCCAGCGCGGCGCGGGTGAACAGGTCCATGTTGGCCATGCGCTCGTCGCTCTGCGTCTCGGTCACGCGGACCAGTTCGACGCCCGGGCCGACCACCGCGCAGCAGCTGAGTCCCGATGCCACGCCCATCGGATGCGCGCTGCCGCCCGCAGAGCCGGTTTCGGCCAGCCCCCAGTCCGCGCCGAACCGGTCGCGAATCGCGCGGGCCTGGAGCAGCGCGTAGTCCTCGGTTGCCGAGCGCATTCCGCGATAGGCCTCGCGCGGCAGGTCGAACAGCACGTCGCGCGCTGTCAGCGAATAGACCACCCCGCCGCCCAGGTAGAACGACAGCGCCCCCGGCACCGTCAGCAGCGTCGCGGACAGCAGACCGCCCGTCGCGCCATCGGCAATGGCGATCTTTTCGCCCCGCGCCTTGAGGGCCTCGGCAATCCGCAGGCCCAGCGGGTGAAATTCACTCAATGTCGCCATGTTCCTACCCCGCTGCCCTGACGATCTCGGCCCAGGCGGCCTCGTCGATAACCGGAATGCCGAGGTCTTGTGCCTTCTTGAGCTTGCTGCCCGCGCCGGGGCCGGCAACCACCAGGTCCGTCTTGGCCGAAACCGTGCCCGCGGCCCGCGCGCCCAGCTTTTCCGCCTGGGCCTTGGCCTCGTCGCGGCTCATGGTTTCGAGCGCGCCGGTGAAGACCACGGTCTTGCCGGCGACCTCGCTGTCCTTCGTCTCGACCACATAGGGCGGCGGGCTGACTTCGGAGAGGATGTCCTCCCACACCGCCACATTGTGCGCCTCGTGGAAGAAGTCGCCCAGCGCCTCGACCACGGCAGGGCCGATCCCGTCGATGGAGAGCAGTTCGGCCTTGGCATCCTCACTGGAAGCAGCCGCAACGGCAACTTCGCGCAGCCGTTCCAGCGTCACGAACCGCTTCATCAGGTCGCGCGCGGTTACCGCGCCGACATGACGGATGCCGAGACCGAACAGCAGCCGCGCGGCATCGGGCGCGCGCTTGGCCTCGATCGCGGCGAGCAGGTTGTCGACCGACTTGTCCTTCCACCCCTCGCGTTCGAGAATCGCGGAGCGGCGGCGGCGCAGGCGGAAGATGTCGGCCGGGCTTTCCAGCCAGCCAAGCGCGAAGAACTCGTCGATGGTCTTTTCGCCCAGTCCCTCGATATCGAGCGCGGCGCGGCTGACGAAATGCTTGAGCCGTTCGGTCCGCTGGGCCGGGCAGATCAGCCCGCCGGTGCAACGCACGTCGACCTCGCCCTCCTCGGCCACCGCCTCGCTCTCGCACTCAGGGCAATGATCGGGAAAGGCGTAAGGCTGGCGTTCCGTCTCGCGGGTCAGGTTCTCGACCACCTGCGGGATCACGTCGCCCGCGCGCTGGATCACCACCCGGTCGCCGGGGCGCACCCCCAGCCGCGCGATCTCGTCGCGGTTGTGGAGCGTGACGTTGGCGACCATCACCCCACCGACGGAAACCGGGGTCAGCCGCCCGACCGGGGTCAACTTGCCGGTCCGTCCGACCTGGATGTCGATGGCTTCCAGCGTGGTTTCGGCGCGTTCGGCGGGAAACTTGTGGGCGATGGCCCAGCGCGG
>CALMJG010000187.1 GCA_937864195.1 uncultured Novosphingobium sp. | reverse complement strand
GGGCGAGCCAGCCGTTCGGCTTCGTCGTGCTGCCCGATGCGCTGTCGACCGGCAGTTCGATCATGCCGCAGAAGAAGAACCCCGACGCGGCGGAACTGGTGCGCGGCCATGCGGGGCGGATCGCCGGCTGCCTGACCAGCCTGATCATCACCATGAAGGGCCTGCCGCTCGCCTATTCGAAGGACATGCAGGACGACAAGCCGCCGGTGTTCGAGGCGGCGGGCCTGCTCACCCTGTGCCTCGCCGCGATGACCGGCATGGTCGAGGGCGCGAAGTTCCGCACGACGCGGATGCGCGGCGCGGCGGAGCTGGGCTATGCGACGGCCACCGATCTGGCCGACTGGCTGGTGCGGCAGGCGAACATCCCCTTCCGCGAGGCGCACCACATCACCGGCGCGGCGGTGAAGCTGGCGGAAAGCCGGGGCGTGGCGCTCGATGCCCTGCCGCTGGCCGACCTGCAGGCCATCGACGCGCGGATCGATGAGCGGGTGTTTGCCGCGCTCTCGGTCGAGGCTTCGGTGGCGGCGCGCGCCAGCTATGGCGGAACCGCGCCGGAACAGGTAAGGGCCCGCGTGGCCGAAGCGCGCGTGGCGCTGGGCCTGGAGTGATTCGTTCCATGCGCCGTCTTGCCGCCTCTGCGCTGATCCTTGCCCTGGCCGCCTGCGGCCAGAAGGCGGATCTGAAGCCCAGGGCCGGGCAGGGCATGCCGGTCGCCCCCTATGGCCGGGGCGACAAGCCGACCGCCGAGGAACTGATGAAGCTAACCCCCCAGGCCGCGCCGGAGCGCAGCGTCGAACTGCGAAAACGTTCCGAGGAGCGTTCGCAAGACCCGTTCGACCTGCCCCCTTCCGACGAGTAAGATACCCATGGACCATTTCGATTTCCGCGACGGCGTACTCTACGCCGAGGACACGCCCCTGACCGCCATTGCCGATGCGGTCGGCACTCCCGTCTACGTCTATTCGCGCGCCACCCTGGCCCGCCACGCCCGCGTCTTCCGCGAAGCGCTGTCGATCCTGCCGCGCGTCCACATCGCCTTTGCGATCAAGGCCAACCCGAACCTTTCGGTGCTGCGCGTGATGCAGCGCGAAGGGCTGGGGGCGGACGTCGTCTCCGGCGGGGAAATGGCCCGCGCGCTGGCGGCGGGCATGCCGGCCAGCGACATCGTATTCTCGGGCGTGGGCAAGCAGGCCTGGGAAATGATCAAGGGCCTTGAGGAAGGCATCGGCCAGTTCAACCTCGAAAGCGAGGAAGAGGGCGTGGAACTCGCCGCGCTCGCGGCTGAGCGCGGCCTGACCGCCAATTGCGCGCTGCGCGTCAATCCGGACGTCGACGCCCGCACGCACGAGAAGATTTCCACCGGCAAGGCGGAAAACAAGTTCGGCGTGCCGATCGACCTTGCTGCCGGGATCTATGCGCGCCTCGCCGCGCTGCCGGGGCTGAACATGCGCGGCGTCGCGGTGCACATCGGCAGCCAGCTCAACCAGCTGGAGCCGTTCGAGATTGCTTTCGCCAAGGTCGGCGCCCTGATCGCCGAGCTGCGCGCGAACGGCCAGACCGTGACCCACGCCGACCTCGGTGGCGGGCTGGGCGTGCCCTACAAGGCGGGCGAAGTGTTCCCCAGCCCCGAGGAATATGCCGCGATGGTCGCCCGCGCGACCGAGGGCTGGGACGTGACCCTGATGTTCGAACCCGGCCGGGTGATCTGCGGCAACGCGGGCGTGCTGCTGACCAGGGTGATCCGGGTCAAGCGCCCCTCCAACCGCCCGCCCTTCGTGATCGTCGATGCGGCGATGAACGACCTCGCGCGACCTGCGATGTACGGCGCCTGGCATGATTTCGATGCAGTGGCGCCCAGCGGCGAGAAGATGCTGGCCCATATCGTCGGCCCGATCTGCGAAACCGGCGACACCTTCGCCATGGACCGCGAGATCGACGCGGTGGCGGCGGGCGATCTGGCGGTGTTCCGCACTGCCGGGGCTTACGGCGCGACCATGGCGTCCAGCTACAACTCGCGCGGCTTCGTCGCCGAAGTGATGGTCGATGGCGACCGCTTCGCCGTGGTGGCCGACCGCATCCTGCCCGAGGCGATCAGCGCCGCCGAGCGGGTGCCGGAGTGGCTGGACTAAGGCTTACCCCTTCCACCCCGCTTCCGTTCGCGTCGAGCTTAGTCGAGACGACGCGCGCGCCCGCCCGTGTCTCGACTTCGCTCGACACGAACGGATGGGTTGGTTGCCGGGTTGTGTGCCTAGCTGCTAGACCGCGCCCATGCACAGCCTGCCCCTGTTCCACCGCATTTCCGGCCGCCCTGTCATCGTCGCGGGCGAGGGGGACATGGGCGAGGCCAAGGCGCGGCTGGTGGAGCGCGCGGGCGGACTGGTCGTCGGGCCTGACAACATTGAGGCGCGGCTGGCCTTCGTCGCCATGGAGGAACCGGATGCGCTGGCCGCAGCGTTCAAGGCGCGCGGGCTGCTGGTGAACGTGGCGGACCGCCCGGACCTGTGCGATTTCACCCTGCCAAGCGTGCTGGAGCGCGGACCCGTGCTCGTCGCGGTCTCGACCGGCGGGGCTTCGGCGGGGCTTGCCAAGGTGCTGCGGCTGCGGCTGGAAGCGCTGCTGCCCGCCTCGCTTGGCCTGCTGGCCGAAGCTCTGTCCGGCGCCCGGGCGGCGATGCGCGCGCGCTGGAGCGATCCCGGCGAGCGGCGCCGCGCGCTCGATGCCGCCCTGGCTGAAGGCGGGCCGCTCGATCCGCTTGCTCCCCACGGTGAGGGGGCGGTCGGGAACTGGCTCTCGGGCGGAGCGACGGGAGAGGGCGGCATGGCCGAATTCACGCTCACCAGCGACGATCCCGACGACCTGACGCTGCGCCAGGCGCGTTGGCTGGGAAGTGCGGACCGGGTGTTCTACGCCCCGGGCGTTCCGCCAGCGATCCTGACCCGCGCCCGCGCCGACGCGGTGCAGCGGGAACTGGATGGAGAGCCGCCCGCGCGCGCGGATGGCCTCACCGTCATCATCCGGCGGGACTGAGCAGGATCTTCATCTGCGCCAGCGCGATCGGCTTGGCGCGGTCGTCCTGCCAGGCGGTAACGTTGATCAGCGCGATGCGGCGCCCGGCGCGGGTGATCTGTCCGGCGGCGAAAGTGCGCTGCGCTGTTCCGCCGCGCATGAATTCGACCTGGACGTTGACGGGTTTGAGCACCACGTCCTCGCCCCGGCGGGCAAGTTCGGTGCGCAGTGCGGCGATCCCGGCCATTTCCAGCAGTCCGGACAGCGCCCCGCCGTGGAGGAAGCCCGGGCGGCCCAGCACACGCTCGGAAAAGTCCATGTGCAGCACGGGCAGGCCGTCCTCGTCATGGTCCAGCTCGATGCCCAGGCCCAGCGCATAGGGAGGGAGTTCATAGCCGATCATTTGTAGGCCCCATGAGTCGCCATGAACATTCCGGTGACATGGGCGACCGGATCGTCGATATCGCCGTCATGGGCGATCCCGCGCACGAAAGCGACGGTGCGGGTCAGCTTGTAGCATTCCCCGTGGCCGATCACCGTGCGCCCCGGCACCGCCGCGCGCATGTAATCGACCCGCAGGTCCAGCGTGGCGTGGGGGATGAAACTGCCGACCAGGGTCCAGACCGCCATCGAGGTGGCGTTGTCCATCAGGCTGATGATCGGGCCGGAAGCAAGGATGCCGCTGTCGGCCATCCCGGCCAGTTCCGCGCGCCAGGGCAGGGCCAGTTCGAACCAGTTGGACCCGTGCGCGTGGTACCTGAGGCCGATGTAACTGCCGTGCCCGCGCTTGTTCATGAATTTGGCCGCCATCGCCGGATCGAAGTCCATACCGGGCTCCATATCGTGGATCGAAGGCGGTTCCTTGCCAGTGCTCATGCGCGCCTCTTTGCTGCCCCGGCGCGGCGGTTACAATGTTTTAATTCGGCTTGGAGGGGGGCGCGGCGCGAAATGGGGCGGCGGGGCAGGGTGCCTCGCGCTTCAAAGAGGAAAGCCGATGAACCTTCCCAAGATCGACATTTCCGCACTGCCCGATCTCGATACGCTGACGGGCGTGTTCGGAAGCCTGGCCCATCCGGCCCAGTCGCTGCAGTCGGACGATTCCATCGTGGTCCTGATGGTGTTCGTCTACGACATCATCATCACCTGAGCCGCCGGTTTCCGGATGCAGATTCGCCCGGAACTGGACGCGCTGCGGCGTGACGACACGCCGCAGCGCCAGGCCCAGGCCCGCCTGGTGGAGGATCTGGCGCGCTGGCGCGCCGGCCCCGCCGCCCCGCTCGACACTGAGCTTGCCCGGTTCGGCGATGGAGCCGAGCTCGACGACCTGCCCCTGTTGTCCGCGCTGTTCGCCCCTGGCGAGACCGCGGCAGAGGATTTCGCCGCCGAGCTGGTCGCACGGTTCGTCGCCGCGCTGGAGCGCGATCCGCTGGGGCAGGTGCCGCTGCGGCATTACACCGACGATCTCGTCACCACGCTGATGCTGGCGCGCAACGCGCGCTCCACGCTGACGCTGCAGGCGCTCGACGGCACCGGGCTGGCGCGGCGGGCGGCGCCGGTTTCGGCCGGTTTTCCGCCCAGCGAGGCGATCGAGCGGGTGCTGGCCGGTTCCGCGCACGGCGAGGTGGTGAGCATCGTGGCGGCCCGTCCCGGCGGTGCCGATCTTTCGAGCGCCGAGCTGCACCTGCGTGCGGGCGATGTCCATCGCCGCGATGGATCGCGCGAGGCGCTGATCCTGCACTCCGTGGCCGGGAGCCTCGTCACGCTCAAGCTGCAGCGCCGCACAGCCAGCAACGCGGTGACCCATGAATACCGGCTGGCGGACGGCGCGCTGGTCCATCAGGCCGCCGGCAACCCGCGCGACAGCCGGCTCGAGCTGACCGCCGCGCTGCTCGGCCGGATGGGCCGGACTGACGCCGCGCCGCTGCTGGCCGCGATGGCCGAGGAAACCGGCAGCCCCGCGCTGCGTTGGCAGGCCCTGCGCGAATGCCTTGCGCTCGATAGCGCGGCGGGCTTTGCCGCGCTCAGCCAGCTGGCCCGGCGCGGCGAGGATCCGCTGTGCGGCCCGGCAGGTGCGCTGCGGGCGCAGCTGATCGAAACCTATCCCCAGCTGGCAGGAGTGGCTTCATGCCCCGCGTGATCGAATGCGCCGATGCGCAGAAGGCGTCCCTGGCCGAAACCTGCGCTGCCCTGGACGCGCGGGGGTTCGATCCCCGCGACGAAGACAGCCTGATGCACGCGGCGCTGTGGCTGCGGCGGCTGGGGAACGATGGCGATTTCCTGGGGGATATCCTGATCGGGGAGCTGGCCCAGCGCCACCGCGAGGACGCGCTCGACAACGCCTACAGCCCGCAGGTGATCATGCTGGCGCCGCCCAATGGCACCTACTTCATCCGCGCCAACATCTGGCCCTCGGCGAGCGAGCACATGGTTCGCGCATCGGGCGGTGATTCGTTCGTGCTGGGCCTGCCGCACGATCACAACTTCGATTTCCTGACGCTCGGCTACTTCGGCCCCGGCTACTGGAGCGACTATTACGAATACGACTATGGCGAAGTCGCCGGCTGGCGGGGGGAGCCGGTGCCATCGCTGCGTCACATCGGCCGCTCGCGGCTCGAACCGGGCACGCTGATGCTCTACCGCGCCCACGTCGACGTTCACGCGCAGTATGCCGCGGATTCGCTGTCGGTTTCGCTCAACATCATGCACACCACCGGCACGCAGGGCTGGCTTGACCAGTACCGCTTCGACCTTGAGCGGGGCGAGATTGGCGCAATTGTCTCGCCGGGGCCGAGCGAGGCCTTCCTCAAGCTGGCGGTCGCGCTGGGCAGTGACGAGGCGCTCGACCTCGCCCGCCGCTTCGCCCGCCGCCACCCGAGCGACCGGCTGAGGCTGGCGGCCTGGGACGCCCTGGCCTCGCGCGAGGTGGATGGCGCGGCGCGCGATGCCCTGTGGCGCGAGGCAGAGGGTGCAGGGAGCCGTCTGGTGGCGATGGAAGCCAAGGCGCGGCGGGCGGAACTGGTCGGGGCCTGACCCCCCCTGCGTACCCGAGTCCCTGCCCCAATCTCCGTTCGTGTCGCGCTTGTCGAGACACGCCAGCGCACCCGTGTCTCGACAAGCGCGACACGAACGGAGGTTGGCTGGGTGTTCAGGTGTTCTGGTTCAGGCGAACCCGCCTGCCAGAGCGTCGATCGCGGCTTGCAGGATAACGGCTGCGGCTGCCGAATCGATCCGCGTCGCGCGCTTGGCGCGGCTCATGTCCTGGGCGATCAGGGCGCTTTCCGCGCTGGCGGTGGACCAGCGCTCGTCCCACAGCAGCACCGGCAGCGCGAGCGCCTCGGCCACGTTGCGGGCATAGGCGCGGCTCGACTGGCTGCGCGGGCCTTCGCTGCCGTCCATGTTGAGCGGCAGGCCGATCACCACGCCGGCGACGCCGCGCTCCTTCACCAGTGCGGCAAGCTCCTGCCGGTCGGCGCCGAACTTGCCGCGCTTCAGCGTCTTGCCGGGCGAGGAAAAGCGCCAGCCGGCATCGCAGAAGGCGGTGCCGATGGTCTGGGTGCCCAGATCCAGCCCCAGCAGCGCGCCGCCCTGCGGCAGCGCGGCGCGCATCTCCGCGACCTGGGTGGTGATCACCGCGCCGCCTTCCAGGCCGCGACCCGCCGCGCATAGTCCGCGCGCAGGTTTTCCCAGAACAGCGGCACGTCATAGACGTGGTAGTTGTTCCCCGGCAGGACATAGAGCCCCATCTTGGGCGCGCCGCCGAGCGACAGCGTGCCATCGGCGCGGCAGCTTGCCGGGGTGTAGACGGGCTTGATCGTGCCGTCCTTGAGGCTGTCCCTCGGCACCAGCGTGCCCAGGTTGGCGCTGGCCGGGGCGCTGCCGCCGATGGTTCCGGTCAGCGGGTTCCAGCACAGGAACCTGGCCCCGGTCAGGTTCGCGCCGTCGAGCCCCTTGTAACGCGCCATCGACTTGGCCATCGCCTCGGCGTCGTAAGGTTCGCCAAAGCTGAGCCAGCTGGCCACGCAGCCCGGCTGGTCGGGCGCGGTGCAGGCCGGCAGGCCCATCCGGGGAAGGTCGTGGTCGGTCGCGACCGGCCAGCCGATCGCATAGACGGCCGCGACCCGGCTGGCGAGCGGCTGGCCAGCGACTCGCTCGGCGATCAGGCGCCGCAGATGAAACGCGCCCTGGCTATGCCCGGCGAGCACGATCGGGCGGTCCGGCGCGGCGCGAGCGACAAATTCGTCGAAAGCGGCGAGGACATCGGCATAGGCGGCATCAAGCGCCTGCCGGCCCTCGGGCTTGCCGGTGAAGAAGGCGCCGAACGCGGCCTGGCGATAGCGCGGCGACCAGACCTCGGCCGCATTGGCGAAGGGGCTGGCCAGACCGCGCAGGAACAGCCGTGCGCGGTCCTGCGATTCGGCATCGTCCAGCGGCGCGTTCCAGGCGTGGCGCGCGAGATAGCTGGTGGGGTGGACGAAGAACACTGCCGCATCGACCGGCACGGCGGGCCTGGCGCCCTCGGGCTGCCAGTGGACCGGATCAGCGGCCAGGCCCGGACGGGCGAACCACAGCTCGTTCCCCGCATAGCGGCTGGCCGGCATCGCCTGGGGCGCGACGAATGGCTGCGATGGCACGAAGGCCAGCTGCATCAGCCGGTCGCCCGCGAACTGGAAGGCAAGGCCCGCCGCCACGAACAGGCCGATCAGCACGGCAACAAGGTAAAGGAATTTTCTGGCCATCAGGCGGTCCCGGTTGCTTGGTTCGAGGCGTCGTTGCGTCTTGAGCGGTGTTCCAGCGCGACCTTGATCATCGCCAGCAGCGGATCGGCCAGAGCCAGGCCAAGGATGCCGAACAGCGCCCCCATGATCAGCTGCATCCCCATCACCAGCGCCGGGGCAAGGTCGGCCGTGCGCTTGGCGATCATCGGCACGATCAGGTTGCCGTCCACCGTCTGCACGACCACGTAGACGATGATGCAATAGATCCCCATGTCGGTGCCGCCTGAAAACCCGACCAGCACCATCAGCACGCCCGAGATCGGCGCGCCGATGTTGGGCAGGAAGGCGAGCAGTCCGGTCAGCAGGCCGAGCAGGCCCGCCATCGGCACGCCGTAGATCGCCAGCAGCAACCAGGTGCCGATCCCTTCGACGAACATCCCAACCAGGCGCCCCGCCAGCAGTCGCCGCAGGGTAAAGCCCATGGCCTGGGCGGTTTCCTCGAACTGGCCGCGCTCGCTGGCGGGCAGCAACCAGGCGACCCCGCGCCGGTAGAGCTGCGGCTCAGCGGCGAAATAGATGCCCAGGACCGCGATCAGGAAGGCAGTGGTGAAACCGCCCAGCAGGCCGCCTACAGCGCTGGTCAACTGGCCGACGCTGCTCAGCAGCCGCTCGACCAGGCCCTGGATCGAGCTGACGTCGATCGCCGCGCCGTGCGATTGCAGCCAGGCGAGGCCGCGCATCACCTGGGCCTGGATGATCTCCGGCAATTGCGCCGCCTGGACGGCGATCTGCGATCCGGCATAGATGCTGGTCCAGATCAGGAAGGCGGTGGCGGCGACCATCACGATCCCCACCCGCCAGCCGCGACCGATCGGCAGTACCCGGCCCAGCAGACGCGCCCCGCCATCGATCATCGCGGCAAAGACCATGCCGCCGAAGATCACCAGCAGCGGCTCGGCCAGATAGAGCGCAAGGCCGGTCAGCACCACCATGCCGATCCACACGGCCGCGCGCCTGGCCTCCTGGCGCATCAGCGGATCGGCGATGTCGGCGGGGCTGGCGCCCGGCTCGGGCAGGGCCGGAGCCTCCGCCCGGGCGCGGGTCCGCCGGTTGCGGGGGCGCGGGGAAGGGGCCTCCGCCCCGGCCGGAATGGGCGGTTCGCTGCCTTGCGCCATCAGTTGCCTTTCTGCTGCACCATGTCGGGACGCAGGCTGCGCCCGGCGCGCCCGTCGCGCAAGGCCCCCCACCACGAGAGGGGATTGAGCGTCTGCGACCCGTTGAGCGAGAAGGTGACGAATTCGGCCCGGCCGCCCACGTCGGACAGCGGCACCGGCCCGCCCAGGCCGTTCTCCCAGAGCGCGGCGCGGCTGTCGGCCGAATGATCGCGGTTGTCGCCCATCACGAAGACGTGGTCCGCCGGAACGGTGATCTCGTCCATGGTGTCGAGCTGCTGGCGCAGGTGATCGATGATCAGGTAACTCGCGCCATTGGGCAGGGTTTCCCGGAAAGTGGGCAGTTCATAGACCACCCGGCCCGACGGCAGCCGCGTGCGGTAGGCGGCGAAATCGGCATAGCAGTGCTGGCCGTAATCGCAGGCCAGGTCATCGTCGGCTGGCAGCTGGACCGGCGGCTCGACCACCTGCGGCACCGGCTTGCCATTGAGCACGATCTGCCCGTCCTTCACCGCTATCCGGTCCCCCGGCAGGGCGACCACGCGCTTGATCAGGTCATCGGTGCGGTTGCGGGGCACGACGATCACGATGTCGCCGTACTGCGGCGTGCCGCCCAGCACGCGCCAGTTCCCGCGCGGCAGGATATGAAAGCTGACCGAGGACCAGTTCCAGCCATAGGGGAATTTCGAGACGACCAGCCGGTCGCCGACCAGCAGGCCCGGCATCATCGAGATCGAGGGGATGTAGAACGGCTTGGCCAGCAGGCTGTGGAACGCCAACACCGCGCCCAGCATCAGGATCAATCCGCGAATCTCCGCGATCCAGTCGATTCGTTCCTTTTCGGCGGCCTTTTCGGGCGCGGTCTGGCCGGGCTGGGCGGGAAGGGGTTCGGGTGCGGGATCGCTCACAGCTTGCGTGCCTCGATGACAATGAAGGCCTGGGCCCATGGGTGATCGTCGGTGAGTGTCAGGTGAACCACCGCCTCGTGGCCATCGGGAAGCAACATGGCCAGCCGCTCCGCCGCGCCGCCGGTCAGCGCCAGGGTCGGAGCGCCGGTGTGCAGGTTGACCACGCCGATGTCGCGCATGAACACTCCGGCCTTGAACCCGGTGCCCACCGCCTTGGCGAAGGCTTCCTTGGCGGCGAAGCGCTTGGCAAGGGTTCCGGCCTTGGTAAACGGACGGCGCGCCGCCTTGGCCCGCTCTACCTCGGTAAAGACGCGCGCTTCGAAGCGTTCGCCGAACCGCTCGAGCGAATTGGCGATCCGCTCGATGTTGCAGAGGTCCGACCCGATGGCGATGATCATGCGCGCGCGGCGTCCATCATCTGGCGCATCCGCCGCACCGCCGGCTCAAGCCCGGTGAAAACCGCTTCACCGATCAGGAAGTGGCCGATGTTGAGCTCTGCCACCTGGGGAATCGCGGCGACCGGCATGACGTTGTCATAAGTGAGGCCGTGCCCGGCGTGCGGCTCGATCCCCTCGCGTGCGGCCAGCGCGGCCATTGCGGACAGACGCGCGAGCTCGCGCTCCTGCGCTTCTCCGGCCGCGTGTGCATATTCACCGGTATGGAGTTCGATCACCGGCGCCTTCAGGCGCAGCGCAGCCTCGACCTGGGCTTCCTCCGGCGCGATGAACAGGCTGACGCGGATCCCGGCGTCGGCCAGCCGCTGGACGATCGGATAGAGCCGGTTGTGCTGCCCGGCCGCATCGAGCCCGCCCTCGGTGGTGCGCTCCTCGCGCCGTTCGGGGACGATGCAGGCGGCGTGCGGGCGGTGGGCCAGGGCAATCGCCAGCATCTCCTCGGTCGCTGCCATTTCCAGGTTGAGCGGCAGGCCGGTCGCCGCCTGGATGCGCGCGAGGTCGGAATCGCGGATGTGGCGCCGATCCTCGCGCAGGTGGGCGGTGATTCCGTCGCCCCCGCAGGCCGCGACGATCTCCGCCGCGCGCACCGGATCGGGATGGTCGCCGCCGCGCGCGTTGCGGATCGTCGCGACGTGGTCGATGTTGACGCCGAGGCGCAGGGCGGAAGCGAGGGGGGCGCTCATCGCTGCGCTCAGGCCTGGGCGCGGCTGCCCGGCTTGATCGCGGGCGTCGCGGCGATTTCGGGCGGAACCTCGTCGGGCGCCCAGGTCGGGAAGTTGAGCGCGATCAGCGGGTAGAACGGCACGCCAAGGTCCACGGTCCCGGCCGAACGGTCGACCAGCGCGGCGGCGGCAATCACTTCGCCGCCCGCCGCCTCGATCGCCTTGATCGCCTCGCGGCTCGACAGGCCGGTGGTCACGACATCCTCGACCAGCAGCACCTTGTCGCCCGGTTCGATCGCGAAGCCGCGGCGCAGTTCGAAGGTGCCGGTGGGGCGCTCGACGAACATCGCCTCGAGTCCCAGGGCGCGGCCCATTTCATGACCGATGATCACTCCGCCCATGGCCGGCGAGACGACCCTGGTCAGTTCCTTCTTGAGTTCGCGCGGGAGCCTGGCCGCGAGCGCGAGCGCGAGGCGGCTGGCGCGCATCGGATCCATCAGCACGCGCGCGCATTGCAGGTAATGGGCGCTGTGACGGCCCGAGGAGAGCAGGAAATGGCCTTCCAGCAAGGCCTTGCTCGCCCTGAATTCGGCAAGCACGTCGTCTTCCTGCATTGTCTGGATAGCCTTTCGCTTGAATTAGGAGGCCCTGTTGCAGCGGCGTCCATGATCCGTGTCAAAAATTCCCCTAGAGGCGCTTGAGGTGCCCCGCAAGCGCGCGTATAGGCCGCGTGAAAATCTGTCTCCCAAGGGGGCGGAAGGGGGCAAGGCTGTTCTTCCGTCGACATAGGAAAGCGAAAGCACAGGAACGATGAAATTCGGCCAAAATGCCCGCGCCGCGGGTCGCACGATCAAGGCACTCGGCGTGGCGCTCGCGCTGCTGGCCGCGCCGCAGGCCGCGTTTGCGCAGGATGCCGCCACTGCGGCCAGTCCTGCCGCCAGCGCCGCGGCCGCGCCCGAAGCGGCGGCTTCCGCCGCTCCGGCTGCTGCCAGCGCTGCCGCTTCGGCGGCTGCGGCGCCCGCCGCGGCTCCGGCCGTCGATCCCAACGATCCGCGCTTCAAGATCGCCGAGGGTGGCTACACCCCGATGGTGCCGACCGCGGGCAAGGGCATGCCGGTCGACAAGGGCATCCACCTGCAGGACCAGTATTCGGACAACGGCCTCTACGCGCGCTGGATGCATGATGCGATCCTGATGCCGGTGATCGTCGCGATCTCGCTGCTGGTGCTGTTCCTGCTGCTGTTCATCATCGCCCGCTACAACCGCCGCGCCAACCCGGTCGCGTCGAAGACCAGCCACAACACGCTGCTCGAAGTCATCTGGACCGGCGTTCCGGTGCTGATCCTGGTCGCCATCGCGGTGCCTTCGATCACTCTGATCGCCAAGCAGTTCAAGCCGGCCCCGGCCAAGGCGCTGACCATCAAGGTCACCGGCAACCAGTGGTACTGGACCTACACCTATGTCGACAACGGCGGGTTCGAAGTGATCTCGAACATGCTGAAGGATTCGAACGAGGTGAAGCCCGGCGAGCGTGCCCGCACCGATGCGGACGGTCCGTCGAAGCTGGCGGTCGACTACCGCATGGTCGTTCCCGTGGGCGAGCCGATCCGCATGGAAGTGACCGCCGCCGACGTGATCCACTCGTTCGCCGTGCCTTCGCTGTGGTTCAAGATCGACGGCGTTCCGGGCCGGATCAACGAAAAGGTCATGTTCATCAAGGAACCCGGCGTCTATTTCGGCCAGTGTTCGGAACTGTGCGGCGTACGCCACGGTTACATGCCGATCGCGATCGAGGCCCTGCCGCGCGACAAGTACAACGCCTGGGTCATGACCCAGTCCGGCGGCAAGATCGACGGGATGCCCGAAGCGCCCGCCGCTGCGGCTCCCGCCGCTGCCGCAGCCCCCGCTTCTGCCGCTCCGGCCGCCGCCGCTCCCGCTTCGCCGGCTCCCGCCGCCTGAGCCCCAGCATTTAGGACAAGGTTCCAGACGCCATGGCTACCACCGCCGACACATTCCAGGCCCACGACGACGCGGGCCATTCGCACGACGACCATGATCACAAGCCGGGCTTCTTCGCCCGCTGGTTCATGTCGACCAACCACAAGGACATCGGAACGCTGTACCTGATCTTCGCGATTTTCGCGGGGCTGGTCGGCGGTGCCTTCTCCGGCATGATGCGCCTTGAACTGGCTCAGCCGGGAATCCAGTACCTGGGCACCTTCGCCGCGCTGTTCGGCGAGCCCAATGCAACCTTTGACCAGTCGCTCCACCTGTGGAACGTGCTGATCACCGCCCACGGCCTGATCATGGTGTTCTTCATGGTCATGCCCGCGATCATCGGCGGCTTCGGCAACTGGTTCGTGCCGATCATGATCGGCGCGCCGGACATGGCCTTCCCGCGGATGAACAACATCTCGTTCTGGCTGACCGTGGCGGGCTTCATCTCGCTGCTCATCTCGGCCTTCGTGCCGGGCGGCGCGGGCAACGGCGCCGGCATCGGCTGGACCGCCTATGCCCCGCTGTCGACCCAGGACAAGATCGGCAATCCGGCGGTGGACTTCGCGATCTTCTCGCTCCACCTCGCCGGCGCCTCGTCGATCATGGGCGCGATCAACTTCATCACCACCATCCTCAACATGCGCGCGCCGGGCATGACCCTGCACAAGATGCCGCTGTTCGTGTGGTCGGTGCTGGTCACCGCGTTCCTGCTGCTGCTCTCGCTGCCGGTTCTCGCTGCCGCGATCACCATGCTGCTGACCGACCGCAACTTCGGCACCACCTTCTTCGATCCCGCTGGTGGCGGCGATCCGGTCCTCTACCAGCACCTGTTCTGGTTCTTCGGCCACCCCGAAGTCTACATCATGATCCTGCCGGCCTTCGGCATCATCAGCCAGATCGTCTCGACCTTCTCGAAGAAGCCGGTGTTCGGCTACCTCGGCATGGCCTACGCGAT
>CALMJG010000186.1 GCA_937864195.1 uncultured Novosphingobium sp. | reverse complement strand
GCGGTCCTTGAGGCTGTCGGGCACGTCGCCATTGGCGATGCGCAGCGCCAGCCCTTCCGCGATCGCGGTCTTGCCGACGCCCGGTTCGCCGATCAGCGCCGGGTTGTTCTTGGTGCGGCGGGCGAGGATCTGCACTGTGCGGCGGATTTCCTCGTCACGCCCGATCACCGGATCGAGCTTGCCGTCGCGCGCGGCCTGGGTGAGGTCGCGGGCGTACTTCTTCATTGCGTCATAGGCGTTTTCGGCGCTGGCGTTATCCGCCGTGCGCCCGCCGGTCAGGTCCTGGATCGCCTGTTCCAGCGCCCTGGGATCGACCTGCGCGGCCTTCAGCGCCTGCCCCGCCGGATTGGTGGTGGCGAGTGCGAGCGCCTGGAGCATCCGCTGCACCGAAACGAAGCTGTCGCCCGCCTTGGTGGCAAGCTGCTCGGCCTGGTCCAGCACGCGCACCGCGTCGTTCTCCAGCCCCGGCGCGGCCTGCGCGCCGCTGCCCGAGACGGCCGGGATCTTGGCCAGCGCCTTGTCAACCTCGGCCTGGGCAACGCCGACATTGCCGCCCGCGCGGGCGATCAGCCCGGCAGCCATGCCTTCGTTGTCTTCCAGCAGGGCCTTCAGGACGTGTTCGGGAGTGATCCGCTGGTGGTTCATGCGGATCGCGACGGTCTGCGCGCTCTGGAGGAAACCCTTGGCGCGGTCGGTGAATTTTTCGAGGTTCATAAGTGTATCAGCCTCCTGTCACACCCAGAGGTAGTGTTGCGCATCGGCAACACAAGAGGGTCAGCCCAAAAAGGATCGGCGCCGGACCGGCTGGACACCCAGCGGCCAGATTTCTGCTGTGACCTTCCGCCGCAAGCACCGGACGATGCACGGTTTTCCGGCAAGTATCTGTGACCTTGCCTGGCCAAGACTCGGCCGGCCGCAGCCGGTGGCCAGGGGGTGCAGAACAGGGCAAGATCGCCGCGCATCCGGCGAGGTTGCCAGATCGGGGCCGCGTAGGAAAGGCAGCGATGGAGCAGCTTCCCTTGCCGCGCCGGTCCGGTTAGCACTTGTCCCAGGGGAGAACCGGACATGGCCAGAACGATCATCAGGCGCGGCGCGTGGACGCTGCTGGTCATCGCCCTGGTCCTGCTGGTGGCATTGGCCAGCGCCGAGCCGTTCTGGGCCGAGCAGCCGGGCAAGGCGCCGCCGGCCCGCGCCTACCGGGCCGAGATCACGCGCGACGCATACGGCGTGCCGCATATCCACGGGAAGACCGACGCCGACACCGCGTTCGGGATTGCCTGGGCGCACAGCGAGGATGATTTCTCCACCCTGCAGGACGTGGTGGCGATGACCCGAGGGCGGTTCGGTGCGATCGCCGGGCCGGACGGCGCGGGCGTCGATTTCGCCTATCACTGGCTGGGCGCGCGGGAGACGGCGCGGGCCGGTTACGGGCAGCTGCCTGCCGATGTCCGCGCGGTGCTGGATGGCTATGCCTCCGGCCTCAACCGCTATGCCGAAGCCCACCCGCAGGAAGTGAAGCTGGCGCGGCTGTTCCCGGTCAATGGCGAGGATATCGCGACCGGCTTTGCTCTGCGCCTGCCGTTCTTCTTCGGGCTCGACCGGGTGCTCCAGCCGCTGGCCGAGGGCAAGCCGCTGCGCCCGGAGCATGGCCCCAGCCTGACCGGGGAAGGTTTCAGCGAATTCGGGCTGGGCGCCGTCGATCAGCTGGCGCCGACGCGGCCCATGCCCCTGCCGCTGGCGATGGGGCCGAATGCCGAAATGTCCGGCTCCAACGCCTTTGCCGTGGCCCCGGCCAGGTCCGGCGACGGGGTGACCCGGCTGCTCTCCAACAGCCACCAGCCGTGGCGCGGCGGCGTGGCCTGGTACGAGCTGGAAATCCGCTCTGACGAGGGCTGGCACTTCGCGGGCGCGACCTTCCCCGGATCGCCCTACCCCTTCATGGGGCACAACGAGAACCTGGGCTGGACCAACACCGTCAACCGCCCGGACCTGATCGACGTGTGGCAGCTGGAAACGGACAGGCAAGCGAGCCGCTACAAGGTGGATGGCCAGTGGCGCGATCTGGAAAGCGCGCGGGTCTGGCTGCCCGTACGCTTCGGCCCGCTGGTCCTGCCGGTGCCGCGCACGGTCTGGAAGACGATCTACGGCCCGGCAATGGTCAACGCGCGCGGGGCCTTTGCGGTGCGCTATGGCGGGATCGGTTCGCTCGCCAGCCTGGAGCAGTATTACCGCATCACCAAGGCGAAGGATTTTGCCGAGTGGCGCAAGGCCATGGCGATCATGGGCGTTCCGGCGACCAATTTCATCTACGCCGACAAGGCCGGGAACATCGCCTATTGGTACAACGCGGCGATCCCGCAGCGCGCGCCGGGGCCGGACTGGCGCCGCCCGGTGCGCGGTGCGCCGCTGTGGACGGGTTACGTGCCGTGGGAAGAGCTGCCCCATCACGTCAATCCCGCCTCGGGCTACCTGTTCAATTCCAACAACACCCCGCTGGTCGCGGCGGGTCCGGGCAGCGAGCTGGATCCGGCGAAAATCCCGGCGATCTGGGGCGTGGAGCTCGACATGACCAACCGCGCGCGGCGCGCGGCGCGGCTCCTCGCCGAGCCCGGACCGCTCAGCCGCGAGCGGCTGCTGGGGATCAAGTTCGACACCGGCTACGAGCGCGCGGGCTATGTCGCGTGGATGCTGGACAGCATTGCCAAGCTGGACCTGAAGGACGATCCCGAACTGGCCGAGGCCCAGCGTCTGCTGGCTGGCTGGGACATGGACGCGGACGGCAAGGGACCGGCTGATGCGCTGGCGGTGATGGTGCTGGAAGGCGCGATGAAGGCCAGCTACGGGCTCAAGCCCGCGCCGGACCCGCGCGGCGAACTCGCCGCCGCCGTTGCCCATCTCAAGCAGCACTTCGGACGGATCGACCCGCCGCTGGGCGAGGTGCTGAGGATCAGGCGCGGCAAGGTCGACCTGCCGATGCAGGGCGGCGGCGACACCCTGCGCGCCGCGACCGACTGGGATGCCGATCCGGACGGTCGCCTCTCGATCAAGCACGGCGACAGCTTCGTCATGCTGATCGAGTGGGGGCCGGACGGGAAGGTTCGCTCCGAATCGATCCAGCCCTATGGCGCGGCCACTACCCGGCCCGGCAGCCCGCATTATGCGGACCAGGCAGCACTGTTCGCGGCGCGGCGGTTCAAGCCGGTGCGGTTCGAAGCCGCCGATGTGGCTGCCCATGCCGTTCGTCGAACCACGGTGTCGAATTGACGCGGTCCGTGTTTCCAATAGGCTGCCATCAATCTTGCCCTCAATCGCGCTTACGCTGAAGGATTTCCATGCGCCGCTTCCTGTCCGCATCGCTGCTCGCGCTTGCGCTTACCGCCTGTTCCGCCGCGCAGAACGCGCCGCTCGCTTCCGCGCCCGCGCCTGCCCCGGCGGCCCCCGCCCCCGCCCCGGTGGCCCAGCCCGCGCCGCTGTCGGAACTGGTGAAGGCGGTCGACATTCCCTACGAGAAGTTCACGCTGGGCAATGGCCTCACCGTGCTGGTCCACACCGACCGCAAGGCGCCGATCGTGGGCGTGACGACTTATTACCGCGTCGGTTCCAAGAGCGAACCCAGGGGCCGCACCGGCTTTGCCCACCTGTTCGAACACCTGATGTTCGGCGGATCGGAAAACGTCCCCAACTTCGACGTTCCGCTGGAAGCGGCGGGATCGACCAGCACCAACGGCTCCACCTGGTACGACCGGACCAATTACGTGCAGACCGTGCCGACTGGCGCGGTGGACCTGGCGCTGTTCATGGAAAGCGACCGCATGGGTCACCTGCTGGGCGCGGTCACCCAGGACAAGCTCGACAAGCAGCGCGGCGTTGTCCAGAACGAGAAGCGGCAGGGCGACAACCAGCCCTATGGCCTTGAGGAATACGCCATCGGCGAGGGGCTGTTCCCGGTCGGCCATCCCTACCGCCACTCCACCATCGGCTCGATGGCCGATCTCGACGCGGCCAGCATTCCCGACGTGCGCAAGTGGTTCATCGACCATTACGGCCCCAACAACGTCGTGCTGGCGCTGGCCGGGGACATCGACGTGGCCACCGCGCGGCCCCTGGTCGAAAAGTGGTACGGCCACATCCCGCGCGGCCCCGAAGTGCGCAAGGTTGACGCCGGCCCGGTAACGCTCGCCGCCCCGGTCAAGCGCGAGATGACCGACCAGGTGCCGCTGGTGCGGATCCACCGGGTGTGGAGCGGCCCGGGCCTCAACGATGGCGATGCCGTGGCGCTCGATGCCGGGATGCGGGTGCTGGGCGGCCTGTCCAGCTCGCGGCTCGATAACGCGCTGGTGCGCGGCAAGCAGCTGGCCGTTTCGGTCAGCGCGGCCTCGCTCCAGTTCGAGCAGACCAGCTTCCTGCAGGTGACGATGGACGTGAAGCCCGGCGTCGACCGCGCCGTGGCGGAGAAGGAACTCGACGCCCTGATCGCGCAATTCCTGGCCGAAGGGCCGAGCGAGGACGAGGTGCGCCGCGCGGCGACCGTTTCCGTCTCCGGCCAGCTTGGCGCGCTGGAAGGCGTTGGCGGGTTTTCCGGCAAGGGCGCGCAGCTGGCCGAGGGCGAGCTCTATTCCGGCGACCCGCTGCAGCTGAAGCGCGACCTTGCGCGCACCGCCGCGCTGACCCCGGCGGAGGTCAAGGCCGCGATGGGCCGCTGGCTTTCCCGCCCGGTCTTTGCCCTTGGCATCACGCCCGGCAAGCGGACCGAGGACGGCGCGAAGATGGGCGGCTGGGGCGATGAAGGGCTCAGTCCGCCGCCCAGGCCCGATGCCAAGCGCAAGGCCCCGAAGCTGGCGACCGGACCAAAGCGTGAAGCCCCGCCGGTCGCGCCGGTCGGCGACCTGACCTTCCCGGCGGTTGAGCGCGCGACGCTTTCCAACGGCGTGCAGGTTGCGCTGGCCCGGCGCGGCGCGGTGCCGACGGTGCTGGTCAGCCTCAATTTCGATGCCGGCAGCGCCGCCGACAGCCTCGACACCCCCGGCACCCAGTCGCTGATGCTCGGCCTGCTGGACGAAGGCACCACCACCCGCGACGCGGTCGCCATTGCCGAGGAGCAGGAGCGGCTGGGCGCGCGGATTTCCGCTGGCGCCGGGCAGGATTCCAGCTCCGTCACCCTGTCCGCGCTGACTGCCAACCTTGCCCCTTCGCTCGCGCTGCTGGCCGATGTGGTCCGCAACCCCGCCTTCAAGGACAGCGACGTGGCGCGGGTGCGCGATCAGCAGCTGGCCGCGATCGCCCAGGTCAATTCCGACCCGCGCGGTTCGGCCATGCGCCGCATCGCCCCGCTGCTGTTCGGCAAGGACCATCCCTACGGCCTGCCGGGCGACGGCCTGGGCGAGAAGGACAGCGTTGCCGCGCTGACCCCGGCGGCGCTGCGCACCGCGCACGACCGCTGGCTGCGCCCGGACACGCTGAAGATCACCGTGGTCGGCGACGTTTCCATGGAGCAGCTGCGCCCGATGCTGGAGCAGGCCTTCGGAGCGTGGCAGGCCCCGGCCTCGGCGCGGCCTGTCAAGCGGCTCGACGCCCCCGTGCCCGCACCGCAGCCGCGGATCGTGCTGGTCGACCGCCCGAATTCGCCGCAGTCGGTCATCGTCGGCGGGCGCGTCCTGCCGCTCAAGGGCACGGACCAGGACCGGGAAGCGCTGGACCTCGCCAACGAGGTGCTGGGCAGCGGCTTCCTCTCGCGCCTCAACCTCGACCTGCGCGAGGACAAGGGCTGGTCCTATGGCGTGCGCACCAGCGTTGCCGCGCCCAGGGGGCCGCGCGCCTTCACCGTGGTCGCGCCGGTCCAGGCCGACCGGACGGGCGATTCGATCAAGCTGCTGCTGGCCAACATGGCGGCCTTCCCGAAAACGAAGGGCGTCGAGGCCGGCGAGCTTGGCCGGGTGACCGACGGCAACATCCGCGGCCTGCCCAACCGCTTCGAAACCAACGCGCAGGTGCTGGGCGCGCTGGTGCAGAACGACCGGCTGGGACGGCCCGACAACTACCAGTCCACCCTGCCCACCCGCTACCGCGCGATCGATGCGCGGGCGATCAACCAGGCCGCCGCGCAGTACCTCCAGGGCGAGGGCCTCATCTTCGTGGTGGTGGGCGACCGCAAGGTGGTGGAACCGCAGCTGAAGAACCTGAACCTGCCCGTCGAGATCGCGCAACCTGTTGACAGCGCGCCCGCTTCGGGCAAGTGATTGCACTACTTACCCCCCTGTAAGTGAGGAGAGTTCGAATGTCTGTTGCCGGCACCTACGAATGCGTCACCAAGACCCCGATGGGCGATCAGAAGAGCGAGTTCACCATTGAAGTGAACGGCGACACCTTCACCGGCAAGAACGTCGGCGCGATGGGTTCGATGGACCTCGAGAACGGCAAGGTCGATGGCAACAAGCTGACCTGGTCGATGAAGATGACCGTGCCGATGCCCATGACGCTGGAAGGCGAAGCCACCGTCGATGGCGACACCATCACCGGCGGCGTCAAGGCCGGCGCCTTCGGCACCTTCCCGATGACAGGCACCCGCAAGGCCTGATTTTCCTGCCGCAAGGCGGCAAGGCAAGGGCGCTGGGGCA
>CALMJG010000185.1 GCA_937864195.1 uncultured Novosphingobium sp. | reverse complement strand
TGCGGCCGAAGAGGCCGCAGGGGCAAGAACGGCGGGGGGGGGGGGGGCGGGGGGTGAGTGGGGGTGGGGGGGCCCCTCCTTTGCCCCGCCGCGGGGAAGAATAGCCCGCCCCGCCTGCAAAAGCGCGCAGAATTGGCTGGCGGGCCGGGCAAGGTTGCGGCTAGCGCTGCTGCCCAGCCATGACCACGCCGGACCTTCCGATCCACGCCGTCCTCCCCGACCTGCTCGCCGCACTGCGCGGGGCGACCAGCGCGGTGCTGATCGCGCCGCCCGGAGCCGGCAAGACCACGGCGGTGGCCCCGGCGCTGATCCATGAGCCGTGGTGCACCGGCACGGTCATCGTCCTGTCCCCCCGCCGCGTCGCCGCGCGCGCCGCGGCCGAGCGGATGGCCGAACAGCTTGGCGAAGCGCCGGGCGAGACCATCGGCTATCTCACCCGGCTCGACAGCAAGCGCGGGGCCAAGACCCGCGTGTTGGTGATGACCGAGGCGATCTTCGTTGCCACGATCCTGGATGATCCCGAACTGGCGGGCGTATCGGCCGTGCTGTTCGACGAGGCGCACGAGCGACACCTCGATTCCGACCTGGGCCTCGCGCTCGCCATCGAAAGCGCGGGCGTGCTGCGCGAGGATCTGCGGCTGGTGGTGATGTCCGCCACCATTGACGGCGCGCGGTTCGCCAGCCTGCTTGGCCCAAGCGATAAGAGTGCGCCGGTGATCGAAAGTGCGGGCAAGGCCCATCCGCTGGCGATCCGCTGGCTGGGCGCGCGGCCGGATCTCAGGATCGAGGAGGCGATGACCTCGGCCATCCTCACCGCCTGGCGCGAGGAGAGCGGCGACATCCTGGCCTTCCTGCCCGGCGTGGGCGAAATCGAGCGGGTGCGTGAGCGGCTAGCCGAACGTCTGCCGCAGGCGCTGGTCCTGCCGCTCCACGGCCAGTGCGAGCCTGCCGCCCAGCGCGCCGCGATCCGCCGCGATTCCGGTGGACGCCGCCGCATCGTCCTCGCCACCGCGATTGCCGAGACGTCGCTGACGCTCGACGGGGTTTCGGTGGTGGTCGATGCCGGCCTATCGCGCCGCGCGGAGTTCGACAAGGCCGCAGGCGTGACCCGCCTCGTCACTCACCGGGCCAGCCAGGCCGCCGCCGCGCAGCGCGCGGGCCGCGCGGCGCGGCAGGGGCCGGGGGTTGCCTATCGCCTGTGGGAAGAGGCCGCGCACCCCGGCCGCGCACCGTTCGATCCGCCCGAAATGCTGACTTCGGACCTGGCGCCGCTGCGTCTTTCGCTGGCGCAATGGGGCGCTAGCGATCCCGCCGCGCTGCCGTGGCTCGATCCGCCGCCCGGTGCAGCATTGGGTGCAGCAAATGCCGCGCTGCAAGCTCTGGGCGCGCTCGATCCAGATGCCCGGATCACCCCGCATGGCCGCGCCATGGCCGCCCTGCCGATGGACCCGGCGCTTGCCCATATGCTGCTTTATGCTGCGCAGCATGGCGCAGCATCGCTTGGCGCGCGGCTGGCGCTGCTGCTCCAGGAACGCGGGCTGGGCGGGCGAAGCGACGACCTGGCTGCGCGGCTCCAGCGCTGGCAGGGCGACCGATCCGCGCGCGCCGAAGCCTCGCGCAAGCTGGCCGAGCGCTGGGCGCAGCGGGCGCGGGGACTGGCGCGGGAGGAGCGGCGCGACGATCCTCCTGTTGGCATCCTGCTGGCAGAGGCCTTTCCGGGCAATATCGCCCGCCGCCGCGATCCCTCGGGCGAGCACTGGCTGACGGCGGCAGGCCGGGGGCTGCGGCTCGATCCGGCATCGCCGCTCGCCCGCGCCGAGTGGCTTGCGGTGGGTGAAGCGCAGGGCGATGCCAAGGGCGCGCGGATCACCGGCGCGATTGCGCTGGACGAGGGCGAGGTTACGCAGTGGCTCGCGCACCGGCTGGAGCGCCGCACGGCCCTGCGCTGGGTGGGGGAGGACAAGCGCGTGGAAGCGCTGCTCGAAACCCGGCTGGGTGCGATCACCCTGTCGCGCGGCCCCGATCCCGCGCCTGACCCGCAGGCGATCCGCGCCTTCCTGTGCGAGCGGATCGGCGCCGAGGGGCTGGACCTGCTGCCGCTGTCCAAGGCCAGCCAATCCCTGCTGCGCCGCGCGCGGTTCGCAGGGATTGCCGCCCTGTCGGACGAGGCGCTGCTTGCCGATCTTGACGAATGGCTCGGGCCTCTGCTCACCCGGCGGCTCGACGCGCTCGATCCTGGCAAGCTGCAGGAGGCCCTGCGCGCCCGGCTGGACTGGCCCGCCCAGCAGGAGCTTGAGCGGCTGGCGCCTGCTCAGTTCACCAGCCCGGCCGGAACATCCCATCCCATCGATTATGACGATCCGGGCGGCCCTTCCGTCGAGGTGCGGGTCCAGGCGCTGTTCGGGCTGGACCGCCACCCCGGTTTCGGCCAGCCGCCGCAGCCGCTGCTGCTCAAGCTGACTTCGCCGGGGGGCAAGCCGATCCAGACCACCCGCGACCTACCGGGCTTCTGGCGCGGTTCGTGGCGCGATGTGGTGAAGGACATGAAAGGTCGCTACCCCAGGCATCGCTGGCCGGACGAGCCGTGGGCCGAAGCCCCCAGCCTCAAGACGAAGAACGCCTTCAACCGACAATGAGCCGCGCACAGCAAGGCTCGCCTGCATCTCCCCTCCCGCTGGCGGGAGGGGCCGGGGGAGGGCCTGTTACAGCGCACCGCCTCAGGTACATTGCCACTTCGCCCTGGACTGCCGCGTCGCTTTGCTCCTCGCGATGACGAGATCCGGTGCGTGTCACCCCTTGATTCCCACCGCGATTCGACGCAGGGCAACGCTCATGCCAGCACGTATCTTTCAGCGCCCCAAGAACGCCATGCAATCGGGCAAGGCCCTGCTTGGCGAATGGATCCTCGAATTCGCGCCGTCCGAGGCGCGCCGTGCCGACCCGCTGATGGGCTGGACCGGTTCGGGCGACACGCAAAGCCAGGTGCAACTGAAGTTCGCCAGCCAGGCCGAGGCAGAGGCCTATGCGGCCCGGTACGGGATCGAGGCGGAAGTCCACGCCACGCCGCCGCGCCGCCTGAAGATCCAGGCCTACGCGGACAATTTCCGCTAAGCCTCTTTCCTTGTGAATTGAAATGGAGCGGACGCCCGTCACCTGGGTCGCGCTGTACGGCACCGTGCGCCCGCTCCGACCCTACCCAGGCAAGGGAGGGTATTTCGGCGCCTGAAAAGACAGGCACTTTGCGAACTTAGCGCCTTTTCTTCCGCCGCACTTGCGCAAATGCGACAAGGCCGCCATATGCGCCCCCGGGAGTCGGTCGGACGCTTGCGTCCGCCAACCTGGTCAGGTCCGGAAGGAAGCAGCCACAACGGGTTGCGGCGGGTCGGCCGGCTCCTTTTTCCCTGACAATTTTCGCGCCAGCGCCTACCTAGTCAGCGATGGACGATTCCCCCGATATCTTTGGCGAGGTGCCTGACGAAGATCGGCCCGAGGACGACGCTCCTTCCGCAGCCGAGCTGGAAGCGGCGGGACAGTCCTCGATGTTCGGCGCGCCCGAGCCTGCACCGGCACCCGCCGCGCCGCCGGTTGTCGCTGCCGCTCCGGCGCAGCCATACCGCGTGCTGGCGCGCAAGTACCGTCCGCAGACCTTCTCCGAGCTGATCGGGCAGGACGCGATGGTTCAGACGCTGGGCAACGCGATCCGGCGGGAGCGGCTGGCCCATGCCTTCCTGATGACCGGGGTGCGCGGGGTGGGCAAGACCTCTACCGCGCGGCTGATCGCCAAGGCGCTCAACTGCATCGGCCCCGAAGGGCAGGGCGGGCCGACGATCGATCCTTGCGGCCAATGTGAACCGTGCCTCGCCATCGCCGAGGGCCGCCACATCGACGTGATCGAGATGGACGCCGCCAGCCACACCGGCGTCGACGACGTGCGCGAGATCATCGAGGCGGTGCGCTATGCCGCCGTTTCGGCGCGCTACAAGATCTACATCATCGACGAAGTCCACATGCTCTCGCGCAACGCCTTCAACGCGCTGCTCAAGACGCTTGAGGAACCGCCGGCCCACGTGAAGTTCCTGTTCGCGACGACCGAGGTCGACAAGCTGCCGGTGACGGTGCTCAGCCGCTGCCAGCGCTTCGATCTGCGCCGCATCCCCACGCCCATGCTGGCCGAGCATTTCGGCCGCATCTGCACGGCCGAAGGGGTGGAGGCCGAGGCCGAGGCACTGGCCATGGTCGCCGCCGCCGCCGAAGGATCGGTGCGCGATGGCCTGTCGATCCTCGACCAGGCGATCGCCCATGCCGATCTTGGCGGGGAAGGGCATGTCACTGCCGCGCAGGTTCAGGACATGCTGGGTCTGGCCGACAAGAGTGCACAGCGGCGACTGTTCGGGGCCCTGCTCGCGGGCAACGGCGCCATGCTGCTCGACATGGTCGACCAGCAGTTCGCGTTGGGGATCGAGCCGATCGCGCTGCTGCGCGCGGCGATGGAACTGGTCCACCGCATCACCGTGACCCAGCTGGGCAAGGGCGCGGACGAGGCGGCCTCGGCTGAAGAGCGCGCCGCGCTGGAGGACTGGGCGGGGCGCCTGGCTGCCGGGCAGCTCCACCGCCTGTGGCAATTGCTGCTCAAGGGTCATGACGAGGTGCGCACCGCACCCGATCCGCTGGTCGCCGCCAAGATGGCGCTGCTGCGCGTGCAGCATGCAGCCGATATGCCCGATCCGGGGCAACTGGCCCGCAAGCTCGACGATCTGGCCAGGAATGGCGTCGCTCTGGCTGGTCCGGCCCCGTCCGAAACCGGCGCCCCCGCTGCCGCCGCGCCCCCGGCGCCGCGCGGCATGGACTGGGCCGCGCTGGTGGATCTGGTCGACCATTCCGGCCAGCTGCGTCTGGCCCAGGTGATGCGCGATTGGGTGCGGGTGGTGGACCTTGCCCGGGGCGAGCTGACCTATACCCTGGCGCCGGGCTATTCGGGCGATCCCAGCGGGGAAATCCGGGAAGCCCTGCTGCGGGCCACGGGTGAACGCTGGACGGTGACCCGGGCCGAGGGCGATGCCCGCCCGACCTTGCGCGAGCTGTCCGAAACCGCAAAGGCCGAGGCTGACGCGGCCCTGCGCGCGCACCCGCTGGTCGCCGCGACGCTGGCCGCCTTCCCCGGCGCCGAACTGATTGCCGACGAACCCGAGCCCAAGGTGGCAAGCCAGGGCCAGAGATGGAGAAAATGACGTGAAGTCGATGGAAGAGATGATCAAGGCAGCCCAGCAGGCGGCGGAGACCATCCAGAAGCAGATGGGCGAAATGCAGGGCAAGCTCGACACGATCGAGGTTGAAGGCGCTGCTGGCGGCGGTCTGGTGAAGATCCGCTGCTCTGCCAAGGGCCGCGTCATTGGCGTTGCGATTGACGACAGCCTGCTCCAGCCGTCGGAAAAGGGCATCCTCGAAGATCTCGTCGCTGCCGCCTTCAACGATGCCCGCGCCAAGGCCGACCAGGTCAGCGGCGAGGAAATGGCCCGCATGCAGCAGGGCATGGGTCTGCCGCCGGGCTTCAAGCTGCCGGGGATGTAAGGCCGGCGCGCGGCTATCGCCGCTGCGCCAAGCCTCTTGAAGCGAAGCACAATCTGTTTCACCCTCTCCTCCGGACGAGGAAGGGAGAGGCTGTGATGACAACGGCCGGACAAGTGCAGGTTGCGCCGATGACCGTCGCGCGCGATATCACGGGCGCGGATCTGCGCGCGGCGCTGGCGGCTGGCTGGCGGGATTTCATGGCCTTTCCGGCCTATGGCCTGTTCTTCTCCGCGATCTTCGTGATGGCCGGATGGTACATCTGGTACATCCTCTACACCCGGAGCGCGGTGGTCTGGCTGATCCCGACCGTCGCCGGGTTCCCCTTGCTCGCCCCGTTCGTCGCGGTCGGCCTCTACGAGGTGAGCCGGCGGCGCGAGGCCGGCCTGCCGATCGGCTGGGGGGCGGTGCTGGGCGCGGTGCGTGGGCGCGGGGATGAACAGATCATCATGGTCGGCGGCCTGGTGTTCCTGGGCTTCACTTTCTGGATCAGCGTTGCCCACGGGATCTTCGCGATCTTCATGGCGGAATCCGGAGTCGGCGCAGAATCGCTGGATGCCCTGCGCACCCCGGCCGGGCTGGCGATGCTGGCCGTGGGCAGCGTGGTCGGCGCCGTGATCGCGCTGACGTTCTACGCGATCACCGTGATCAGCCTGCCGCTGCTGGTCGATCGCGACGTCGATTTCCTCACCGCGATCATCGTCAGCCTGGCCACGGTCCGTTCCAACGCGCCGGTGCTGATCGGCTGGGCGGTGCTGATCGGTGCGGTGCTGCTGGCGGGAATGATGCCGTTGTTCCTTGGCCTGCTGGCAGTGCTGCCCTGGCTGGGCCACGCCACCTGGCACCTCTACCGCCGCGCCGTGCCGCGTGGTGACGAAGGTTGAACGGATCGGCGCCAAAAGGATTGGCGCCAAAAGGATTGACTAACGCCCCGTCTTGATGGCAAGCGCGGCCCGCTCCGGTTCGCCGGCACGCGGGTATAGCTTAGTGGTAAAGCACCAGCCTTCCAAGCTGGCTATGCGGGTTCGATTCCCGCTACCCGCTCCA
>CALMJG010000184.1 GCA_937864195.1 uncultured Novosphingobium sp. | reverse complement strand
GCTGCGTGGTGGGGCTGGGCGAGGCGTTGCGGACGCGGTCGGCCTTGTCTTCCATCGCGTCGGCCTTGGCATCGGCGCTGGCGCGCACGGCGTCGGCCTGGTCCTCGATCTGGTCGGCGCGCTTTTCCTGCGCGTCGTCGCGCCCGCACCCGGCAAGCGCAAGCCCGAGGGCGACAGGAAGCAGCAGGATCGACTTGTGCATGGACTTCTCCTTCTTGATCAGCGCGGACTTCCGCGCCGCACTGCGTTGACGATTGCGAGGAGGAGCAAGGCGCCGCCCAGCGAGCCCATGACCGCGCCGATCCCCGGATCGGCCGAGGTCAGCGGAGTGCCGCCCAGCCCGGGCAGGATCACCATGCCCGCCAGCAGCGCGCCCAGCGTGCCCGCGGCGATGTTCAGCCTGACGCGGTGCCGGGCCGACAGACCGCCATCGGGGCGGTCGTCGTCGCGCACCATCAGGCTGGTGATCCAGCCCAGGATGCCGCCGATCGCCAGGACAAAGAACATGTTCAAGCTCGCTCGCTCCATGATTGGGGCGGGAAACTTCGCGCGGCCGCAAGTGGTTCCGCCGGACCGGAACCGGGGGCCGGCGGGTGTGCTTTTGCGGGCACAGGCGGCAGGCCCGGAACGATTCCGGCGCGAGAAGGAGCAGAAGGCATGGAGCGCAATCGGATGCGGACCCTGGGGCCCGCCCTCGCCGGGATCGGCCTGCTGGGCTGGGCAGCCGGCACGGTGCGGCGGCGACGGGCCGCCGGGCGCCTGCGCCGACCGCCCGAGGTGGCGGAAAAGCTGATCCCGCCCCCGGTTTCCACGACAATTCCCGAACCTGTTCCGTGATCTGCCTGCGGGCGACGGTGCGCCAGCGCACCCGGAACATGGCCAGCGGCCGGGGGTTCATCCCGGTGTGCCGCAGCATGGCGGCGCCAAATCCTGGAGAAGGACAATGAACAACAACAACAAGCAACCGGGCCAGAACAACAACCAGAGCAAGGGTCAGGCCACTGGCCAGCGCAATGCGCAAGGCGGCTCGGAGAACGCCAGCCGCCAGGGCAAGCCCGCCGAGGGCAAGAGCGATTCCGACACCAAGGGCGGATCGGGCCAGAACCGGCACTGATCCTGACTGACAACCGCCTGCAAGAGGATGCGACCGTCTTTCCCCCCGGAAAGGCGGCCGTTTCCTGTCGGGAACAATCCGGCGGGCCTGCCGGTTGCGGTCCTGTTTGAGGAGCGCGCCGATGGCCAGTGAAGCCCCCCAGCCGATGATCCGCGTGCCCGCGTTGGATGCCACCATCACGGCAGCCAGGGTCATCAGGGCGGTGGCCAGCCAGCCCGGCGTGTCAGCCATGGGGAACTCCGGCGATTGCGGTCATGCAAGGCAACCGGGCGGCGGGGAATCGGTTCCCCCGGAATCGGCCTGCGGGCGGGAGTCAGCTCCTGCCGCGCTGCTCCTCTTCGGCCAACTGGTCGAGGATGCGCAGGAAGTCTTCGGGGATCGGCTCGGCCACCATTGAATTGTAAAGCTGTCGAAGCGCGGCTTCGATCGGGTCGAAGGCCATCGGATTTTCGCTGGGCGGAGAGGAGCCGCCACTATCCTTTAGCTTGCTGATGGACCCTCTCCTTTGCCTGGGCTGCAAGAGAAACCCGCCGATGGAGCTCCTTCGTTCAGCCGGGATGGCCAAGGTGTCAATCCCCCCAAACGTGCATGTGTAACGCGTTACACGGCGGCCGGTTCCAGGATGGTACGCACCCGCACCTAGCCTGCTGCGGCGCGGGCCAGAGCCTCTGCATCGCGCAGCTCGATCCGGCCCCGGGTGGACCGGATTGCCCGCAGACCTTCAAGGTCCTGCAGGGCGACTGTAACAGTTGCGCGGCGCAGGTGGTACCATTCCGCCAGGTCCTGGTGGGTTACTTCGATCAGCGAGGTTTCCATCGCCGCGAACAGCTCCGCCAGCCGCTGCGCCACGAAGCTGCGCGCGCATTGAAAGCTGCGCGCGGCGAATTGCCGGGCCAGCTGCAGCAGCTCCTCGTCGGCGGTGGCGCGGGCGGCGGCGGCGAAGGCGGGGGCGGCGGACAGGCCTTCCTGATCGCTGACATCGAGCCGGTAGGCCACGCCGGAGCGGCGCACCATCACCCGCCACGGCGCGCGCCGCACGGGCGACACGGCGAAGGCGCAGGCCAGCGATCCCGGACCATTGACCCCGGTTTCGCGCGCACCCCCCAGTTCGTCCACCGCCATGCGCGCGGTCACTGCGCTGGCCAGCAGCCAGCAGGCCCCCGGCCTGCCGCCCGCATCGCACAGCATGTCGCCCGCGCGCAGATCCTGTTCGCGCCAGCGGTGCGCGATCGGTTGCCATTCGGACCAGCCAAGTGCCGACAACTGGGGCGGAAGTCGCATTGGCGGCCGGTCCTTGCGCAGGTGGAGGTACGGTTGCGCACCCCCGATCGGGGTGCGCCTGCGCATTGAAACAAACCGGAGCGCCTCCGGTTTCATGGTCTCGATCATTTACCCGAGGGCGATCACGCCGAACGGCCAGTTCCAGCGGGCACGGTCGCGGCGGCTGGTTCGGCGATCCGCGCGGTCATTCCGAAGCCTCGCGGCGTGGCTGGGAAGACCGTCGCTGACGCCTGACAGGCCGACGCGCCGGACGCGCGGGAGCGAAAGCTCCCGCGCGTTTCGCGTTGCGGGGGCCTCACTGCGGCAGCAGGGCGTGCGCTAGATCCATCCCCGCCGGCGGGCGCACCACAGCGCGGCCACCACGGTGACGAAGCCGGTGAGGCCGGTTTCGAACCTGGCGAGCCGGAAGTTCATTCCCAGCAGGCCGGCGACCGTGCTCCACTTCGTCGGCCACCCGGTCGAACCGGGCAGAGAGACGCTCGAAATGGCTGCAGGCGTCCTCGTCCACCTCGATCAGCAGGTCCGCGCGGGGCAGCGCATGGAACACCTGGCGCTGGCGGCCAAGCGTGCGGCGCAGCGCCGAGATGCGCCGGCGCACGGCAACGATTGCCCGCAGCACCCAGCCGGACGATCCGCCGTTCAGGATATGCTGGTCCAGCCGGTCGTCGGATTCCTCGATCCGGGCGACCGCGGCCAGGAATGTGTCGAGATGCCAGTCGAGCAGGCTGGCGAGCAGAACGGGGTGCGAAAGCAGCCCGATCACCGTCTCGGCCTTGTCCTGCTCGCGGAAAGAGGAAAGGAACGCGGCCTCGCCCCGGTGCAGGCTGATCAGCCACTTTTCCGCCACGGCAAAGCCTGCCCGGGCCTGCATGTCCCCCTCGGGCGGCAGTTCGAGCGTCAGGGTGAAAAGCCCGGCATACTTTTCGATGGCAGGCGGCGCATCGCTGTCCAGTGCCGCCAGCAGGGCCTGGAGGGCGCGGGTATCGCCGCCCAGCAGGGCGGCCAGACGCGCGGGCAGGTCTGGGCCGGGGTCTTCGGCATCGATCCAGACCAGCTGGGTCTCGGCAATCGCGGCGGGGTCTATCGCGTCGGCCGCGATCTCGTGGTCATGGCCGCAGGCATCGTAGAGCCAGGCGCGGACCTTGCCAGTGACGGCCTGCGTGACGGCCTGCGTGGCGGCCGTCGTGCCGGCTTGCGCGGTCTCTCCAGTCTGCGCCATCGGGCAGCGGCTCCCCGCCGCACGATGCGGCGGGGGTGTTACCCGCAGGCAGGCCCGCTGGTTCCGTTAGAGGTCGCCCGCCTTCATCGCGAAGATCGGGGTATGCGGCTGGTGCGCGGCCATGCGTTCGAGCAGCAGATCCAGCTCGTTTTCCGCGATCATGATCCCCTGGTGCGCGGGACGGATGAAGCCGACCTCGATCATGTGATGGTTGAAGGCGATCAGGTGGTCGTAGAACCCGTGGGCGTTGAGCAGGCCGACCGGCTTGGCGTGATAGCCCAGCTGCGCCCAGGAAATCGCCTCCCACAGCTCGTCCATCGTGCCGACCCCGCCGGGCAGGGTCACGAACCCGTCGGACAGGCGGGTGAAGGCGGCCTTGCGCTGGTGCATGTCGGCGACGACGATCAATTCGGTGCAGTCGCGGTTGGCAACCTCGGAGCTGACCAGCGCCTCGGGGATCACCCCGATCACTTCGCCGCCGGCCTCCAGCGCTGCTCCGGCGACCGCGCCCATCAGGCCCAGCCGTCCGCCGCCATAGACCACGCCGATGCCGCGCCGGGCAAGCGTGCGGCCGACTTCGGCGGCCAGTTCCATGTAGCGCGGATCGGCCGGGGTGGCCGAACCGCAATAGACCGCAAGGCGCTTCACTTCAGATCCTCCAGCATCAGTCGGGCGGTGGCGCGGGCGCTGGCGACCACGGCGGGCACGCCGGCGCCGGGATGGGTTCCCGCCCCCACCAGGTAGAAATTGCGCAGCCGCGCATCGCGGTTGGGCGGGCGCAGCAGCGCGCTCTGGCTGCGCACCGGCGCCAGGCTGAAGGCCGCGCCCGCATGGGCGTTGAAATCCAGCGCGTGATCGCGCGGGCTGTAGTGGAACGCGGTGATGATCCGGTCGTGGATGTCCGGGATCAGCCGCCGCCCGACCTCGTCCAGCACGCGCTTCTCGATCAGCGGGCCGACCGCCTCCCAGTCGATCGGCAGCTTGCCGAGATTGGCGACCGGGACCATCGCCCGCAGCACGCTCTTGCCCGGGGGGGCGAGCGTGTCGTCGGTCACGGTCGGGTGGTGGAGGTGGATCAGCATGTCGGCGGGCAGGACGCCGTGTTCGAAGATGTCCTCGAACAGGCCCTTGAAGCGCGGGCCCATCAGCATGGTGTTGTGCTGGATGCCGGGCCAGGAACCCTCCAGCGCGAAATGGACCTGGAACAGTGCGGGGGAATAGGTCTTGCGGACCAGCTTGCGGGCCATTTCCGGGCCGCGCACCGTATCGCCCAGCAGGTCGCGGTAGGAATGGACCAGATCGGCGTTGCTTGCCACCGCGTCGAACCGCTCGCGCCAGCCGCTCTGCGTCTCCACTTCGTGCGCGCGGTTGCCGATCGTGGCGATGTTCAGCACCGGATCGTGCAGCCGCAGCGTGCCGCCGATCCGCTCGAACTGCCGGGCCATCGCGGCGGCCAGCGCGGCGCTGCCGCCCTTGGGCCACCACACCCCGCCATTGCGTTCCAGCATGTGGGCCAGGGCATAGACCGCGCTGGTGGAGAATGGATTGCCGCCGAACACCATGGTCTGGACCGACAGCGCCTCGCGCAGGCGGTCGCTGCGCACCCGGCTGGCGGCCATCGCGTGGAGGCTGCGCCAGGCCTGGAGCCGGGCAAAGCCGGGTGCGCTGCGCAGCAACGAGGGAATGTCGCGCGCCACCCCCCTGTCCAGCCTCGGGAAGATCTCGGCATAGGCGCTGGCGGCATAGTCGAGGAAGTCCTCGTAGCCCTCAAGGTCGCCCGGGGCGATCCGCGCCACTTCGGCAGCCATCGCGGCCTCGTTGCCGGTCACGTCGAAATTGACGCCGTCGGGCCAGTTGAGGCGGTAGAACGGGGTGATCGGCAGCAGCTCGACATCGTCCGCCATGTCGTGCCCGGTGAGCGACCACAGCGCCCCCAGGGCAGCCGTGTCGGTCCAGGCGGTCGGTCCGCCATCGAAAGTGAAGCCGTCCTTCTGCACTGCCCAGGCGCAGCCGCCCACGGTCTTGCGGGCCTCGACCAGCACGGTGTCCACGCCCGCCGCCTGCAGCCGGATCGCCAGCGCCAGCCCGCCCAGCCCTGCGCCGATCACGCAGGCACGCTTGCCGGGGAGCGGAGTGAGCGAGGCAGTCATTGCGGTGCGCTATCGCCCAGCGGTGCGCCGGTGGCAAGCCGCGCGCGGCGACCCCCGCGCGGCGCCGCGCAGGCCAGCCGCAGCCGGTCGGCGCGGGTGAGCGTGCCGCAATCGTAGCGCCGGATCAGACTTTCGCCTTGTTCGTAAAGCCTTGCGAGCGGGGCGAGCCCCGCGCCAGACCCCAGCAGCAGGCCCGCCAGCCGCCGTTCAGGCGCGTTCGCGGCCCAGTGCCGCCGCGCCTCTCCCGCGATCAGCGCGGCCAGCTGTTCGCCCGGCAGGTCCGCTTCGGCGGCAATCCGCAGGGCCACGGCAGCGGCGATTCCCATCTCCTGCCCGGCCAGCGGGCGCAGGAAGCCGCCCCGCGATCCGGCCCGCACCACCCCGGGCAGGGCCAGGCCGGCCTGCCAGGCGGGATAGTCCCCGCCCGTGATCACCGGGCGGCGGCCGGTCTCATGCCCCAGCAGGGCGGCCTCCTGCCAGCCCCGCGCGGCGCAATAGGCATCGATCCGGCGCGAGGCGAGCCGCCGGTCGGGGCGCGGGCCGGGCAGCAGGGCATGGTCGGTAACCAGCAGCTCGCCCGCCCCCAGCGGCAGGACCGAGAGGAACCGCAGCGATCCGCCCTGTTCCAGGCTGGCGTCGATCGTGATCGGGCAGGGCAGTCCGTGCGGCGCGGGCAGGCGCAGGTGGCGGCCAAGGCTGTGGTGCCAGGCGCCGCTCAGGTGCTCGCCCTGCGCAAAACCCCGGCAGTCGATCACGGTGCGCGCGGCGATCCGCTCGCCGCTGTCCAGCACTGCCGCGCCAGCCTCCAGCGCGGCGACGCGGGCGTTGCAGCGGATCGCGCCGGGGGGCAATTCGCGCCGCAGGGCCGCCGCCAGATCGCGGGGGAACAGGATGTGGCAAGTGCCCGGCAGGCGGCGCGCGGCCTGGCCAAAGCGCACCTCGTGGCCGCTGTCCCAGCTGGTCTTGCGCAGGGTGGAAAGCAGCAGATCGCCCCCATCGGGCAACTGGTGGTCCAGCCAGTGCCAGGTTTCACCCTGTCCCGCCTCTTCCGCCGCTTCCACCAGGATCACCGACAGGTCGGGCCGCATCCGGCGCAGCGCGAGCGCGATCAGCGAGCCGGCCAGGCCCGCGCCGGCGATGGCGATATCGTGGCGAAGGCCGGTCATCCCCCTGGCTGTAGACCCGGTGCGCGATCCTGCAAACCACCTTTGCGGCGGGTTTGCACCGCGCGGCAAGCTCGTCCATGATGGGCCAGGTCCTTTGCGGATCGGGGGAAATGCCATGACCAGCCTGCTGCCGGATCGCCGCGGCCTGTTGCTCTCGCTCGCCGCCGCGCTCGCCGCCGGTGGCGTCCTCCTGGCCATGGGGCGCAGCGCCATCTGCCGGTGCGGCACGGTCAAGCTGTGGTGGGGCACGGTCCAGTCGGCGGAAAACAGCCAGCACATCATGGACTGGTACAGCCCCAGCCACCTGATCCACGGCCTGCTGTTCTATGCCTTCGCGCACCTGCTGTGGCGGCGCTGGAAGCTGTTTGGCGGCAAGCCCGCGCGCTGGGCCCTGCCGATTGCGGTGGCGTTCGAGGCGTTCTGGGAACTGCTGGAAAACTCGCCCATGATCATCGACCGCTACCGCGCGGTCACGGTCAGCTGGGGCTACGAGGGCGACAGCGTGGTCAATTCGCTATCCGACATCGGCTTCATGGCGCTGGGCTTCTGGCTGGCGAGCAAGCTGCCGGTCAGGGCCAGCGTGGCGCTGGCCGTGCTGCTCGAACTGTTCACCCTGTGGTTCATCCGCGACAACCTGACGCTCAACGTGCTGATGCTGGTCTGGCCGGTGGAAGCGATCCGCCAGTGGCAGGCGGCCACGCTGTAGCTGGCCGGCACCGCCTTTCCGTGCCGGGCGGGCGCCGGGCCGCTTCCTGTCATTCGTGGCAGGGTTGATCTCGGCTTGATCCCGGTCAATGCTCAAGTTGCGTTTCGAGTCGAAACCAATTCGGATGGCGTAACAGCGCCAGCGATAAAAAATGGAGAGCAAGGATGGCGACGGCTGCGGTTAAGGCAGGTAGCGAAGCGACGCACGTGGACGTGCTGATCGTGGGCGCGGGGATTTCCGGGGTGGGCTCGGCCTATCACCTTCAGGAACAGTGCCCGGGCAAAAGCTATGTGATCCTGGAAAAGAAGGACACCTTCGGCGGCACCTGGGAAACCCACAAGTACCCCGGCGTGCGGTCGGATTCCGATCTTTACACCTTCGGTTACCGCTTCAAGCCATGGACCGGCACGCCGATCGCCTCGGCCAGCGCGATCCTCGACTACATGCGCGAAGTGATCGAGGAGAACGGGATCGACAGCCATATCCGCTATGGCCACACGATCACCAGCTGCGCCTGGGACAGCAAGACCAACCTCTGGACGGTCGAGGCGAAGAAGGCCGATGGTTCGATCGCGACCTATACCTGCAACTTCCTGTGGATGTGCCAGGGCTATTACGATCACGAAACGCCCTATGTCCCCGACTGGCCGGGCATGGACCGGTACAAGGGCCTGTTCGTCCACGCCCAGAAGTGGGATCCGAAGATCGACTATACCGGCAAGCGGGTGCTGGTGATCGGTTCCGGCGCGACCGCCGCCACGGTGATCCCGGCCTTTGCCGAAAAGGCCGCGCACGTGATCATGCTCCAGCGCTCGCCAACCTATTTCTACTGCTCGGAAAACAAGAACGAACTGGCCGACCGGCTGCGCGAGGTGGGGATCGACGAACCCACCATCCACCGCGTGGTCCGCGCCCAGATCATGCATGACCAGGACCAGATGACCAAGCGCTGCATCGAGGAACCTGATGCCGTGTTCGAGGATCTGAAGGCCCTGATCCGCGCCTTCACCGGGGTCGAGGACTTCCCGTTCGAGCCGCACTTCATCCCCAAGTACCGCCCGTGGCAGCAGCGCCTGGCCTTCTGCCCGGAAGGCGACATCTTCCGCGCGGCGGCGGCGGGCAAGCTGACGGTCTATACCGACGAACTGGAGACCTTCACCGAAAAGGGCGTGCGCACCAGGTCGGGCGACGAGATCGAGGCGGACATCATCGTTGCCGCGACCGGTTTCAACCTGCTGATGATGGGCGGGATTCCCTTCTCGGTCGATGGCCGCCCGGTCGATTGGCACGACACCGTGAACTATCGCGGCATGATGTTCACCGGCGTGCCCAACATGGCCTGGGTGATGGGCTATTTCCGCGCCAGCTGGACCCTGCGCGTCGACATGCTGGGCGATTTCGTCTGCAACCTGCTCAACCACATGGACCAGCGCGGCGCGAAGCGGATCGACGTGGCGCTGCGCGACGAGGACAAGGGCATGGAGCTGTCCGACTGGATCGAGGCGGAGAACTTCAATCCCGGCTACCTGATGCGCGGGCTGAAGCTGATGCCCCGGCGCGGCGACAAGCCGGAATGGCGCCACAACCAGGATTACTGGGCCGAGCGGGACGAGATTCCGAACATCGATCTGGAAGGCAGCGAATTCCTTTATGACGGGGTCCGCGCCGGCAGGAAGGTGGCGGAGCCGGCCTGAGGCACGCGCGCCCAAGCACCCCCTCCCAACCCTCCCCCTCAAGGGGGAGGGCTTCCTGTTTGGGGGCTGCCGCCGATTGCCAGTGCCGCCGCTTTGCGTTTATCCCCTGCGCGATGAGCAAGACGATGATCTGGTGGGGCGGCAAGCTTCCTGACCTTGAGGCAATGACCAGCGGCGGCGCGGGTTCGATGAACGGCTGGCTGGGAATCGAATTCATCGAGGCCGGCGACGACTGGATCCGAGCACGGATGCCGGTGAACGAGCGCACCCGCCAGCCGTTCGGGCGGCTGCATGGCGGGGCCTCGGTGGCCTTTGCCGAAACGGTCGGTTCGGTCGCGGCTGGCGGCTGTGTCGACCGCGAGAAGTTCGTCGGCGTTGGCATGGAGATCAACGCCAACCACATCCGCCCGGCCTATGACGGCTACGTCTATGCCACTGCCAAGGCCGAATCGCTGGGCCGGACCACGCAGGTCTGGACCATCCGGATCGAGGACGAGGCCGGAAAGCTGGTCTGCCTGTCGCGCTTCACCGTCGCGGTGATCCCGCTGGAACGCAAGTGAGCGAGGCGCCCGCCCGCTCCGTCGCGGTGGTTGGCGCGGGCGATCATATCGGCGCGGCGATCGTTCGCCGGTTCGCCGCCGAGGGATTCGCGGTCCACGCCGGACGCCGGAATGGCGACAAGCTGGCGCCGCTGCTGGGCGGCGCGGTGACGGGGCGCAGCCTCGACGCGCGGCAGAGCGAGGACGTCGCCGCTTTCCTCGACGAGGCGGAAGCCATCGCCCCGCTGGCGCTGGTGGTGTTCAACGTGGGCGCAAACGTCCAGTTTCCGATTGCCGAGACGACCGACCGGGTGTTCCGCAAGGTCTGGGAAATGGCCTGCTTCGCCGGGTTCGCCACGGTGCGCGAAGCCGCGCGGATCATGGCGCCGCGCGGGGAGGGTGCGATCTTCGTCACCGGGGCGACCGCCGCCATGCGCGGGAATCCGGGTTATGCCGCCTTTGCCGCGGCCAAGGCTGGCCTGCGCGCCGTGGCCCAGTCCGCCGCGCGCGAGCTGTGGCCGCAGGGGCTGCACATCGCCCATCTCGTCATTGATGCGGGGGTCGACACCGCCTGGGTCCGCGCCCGCATGACCGAGCGGCTGGGCGAGGAGGCGATGGCCGCTCTGCCGGATGACGTGCTGATGCCGCCCGAGGCGGTGGCCGATGCCTATTGGGCGCTGTTCAACCAGCCACGGTCCGCCTGGACTTTCGAGCAGGAAATCCGCCCCTACCGGGAGACATGGTGATGCGCGAAATCGAGTTCCTTTACGACTTCGGCAGCCCGAACGCGTGGTTCGTCCACCGCGCGATTCCGGCCTGTGCGGCGCGCGGCACCGTGACCTTCCGCTATGTGCCGGTGCTGCTGGGCGGCGTGTTCAAGGCGACCGGCAACCAGAGCCCGATGCAGGCCTATGGCCACGTGGCCGCCAAGCGCGACTACGACATGCTGGAGATCCGCCGCTTCATCCAGCGCCACGGCATCACCGGCTTCACGATGAACCCGCACTTCCCGGTCAACACCCTGCTGATGATGCGCGGCGCGGTCGCGGCGGAAAGCCTGGGCTGCGCGGAGGCCTATATCGAGGCGATGTTCGCGGGGATGTGGGAACAGGGGCTGAAGCTCGACGATCCCGAGGTCTGGGCCGCCACTGTCAGCACCGCCGGGCTGGATGCTGCGGCGCTGGGTGCAGCGGCGGCTGATCCGGAGATCAAGGGCCGGCTGGTCGCCAACACCGAAGCGGCGGTGGCGCGCGGGGTGTTCGGCATCCCCAGCTTCTTCCTTGGCGGCGAGCTGTGGTTCGGCAAGGACCGCCTGCGCGATGTGGTCGAGGCGGCAGAGGCTTCACCGATCCCCTGACCACCCCCTCCGTTCGTGTCGAGCTTGTCGAGACACGTTGGCGCCAACGTGTCTCGACAAGCTCGACACGAACGGGAGGTTGGGGTGAAACCGGGTCGGATCAGCCCTGTGCAGCCTTCCACTCGCGCTTGATCTTCTT
>CALMJG010000183.1 GCA_937864195.1 uncultured Novosphingobium sp. | reverse complement strand
GGTTGTGGTGCCCCTGGCCCGACTCGAACGGGCACGCCTTGCGGCAAACGATTTTGAGTCGTTCGCGTCTACCATTCCGCCACAGGGGCACTGCGCCGTCTGGCGCGCTTAGCCGGGGTGGCCGCCGCGTTCAAGCGCGGTCAGAACCCCCAGTCGAGCGAAAGGTGGACAAGGTCCGCCCGCCGCTTGCGAATCTTCGAGGCGCCGAGGGCTCCGAGTTCGATCACCGGACCGGAGCCCGCATCGCCCCAGGTCCGCAGCGGCGGCGACCAACCATCGTCGGCGGCAACGGGCCGGAGCCGGGTGTAACGGCCGCTGCGGGATATGCTTTCCTGAACGACCAATGGCGGCGCTGTCCGGGCAAGAGCAAAGCTTGATACCATCGGCTTCGGCGGGGCCGGATCGGGAACCGGCGCGCCCAGCCCCAGCAGCACCAGGGCAAGGCCCTCTCCCAGCACCCAAATAGCCATGACGCGCACTCCCGGTTTCCCACTCGAAACCGGTGTGCGCCTTCATGGTTAGGATTTGCCTAAGCCTTCAGCGCGCTCGCCACCAGCTTGTGCAGCCGCGAGTGCAGCGCGTCGTTGCCGGCCAGGACCTGCGCGTCGCAGATCGGCTGCGAGATGCCGCGCCAGTCGGTCACGAACCCGCCTGCCTCGCGCACCAGCAGGCAGCCCGCGGCGGTATCCCAGGGCGCAAGGCCGCTTTCCCAGAAGCCTTCGTAGCGGCCCGCCGCGACCCAGGCGAGGTCGAGCGAGGCGGCGCCGAAGCGGCGGATGCCCGCCACCTGCGGCCCCAGCGCGGCATAGATCCGCTGCCATTCGACCGCGTTGCCGCGTCCCGCAAAGGGGATGCCCGTGGCGATCAGGCTCTCGTCCAGATGGCGGCGGCCCGACACGCGCAGGCGCCGGTCATGCAGCCAGGCGCCGCGGGTCTTCTCGGCCCAGAAGCTTTCGTCGGTGACCGGCTGGTAGACCAGCCCCGCCGTGACTTCGCCCCAGCCCTTGCCGTCGAGCCGCGGTTCCTGCACCGCAATCGAGATCGCGAAGTGCGGAATGCCGTGGAGGAAGTTGCTGGTCCCGTCGAGCGGATCGATAATCCAGCGCGGCTTGTTCGGGTCGCCCTCGATCGTCCCGCCCTCTTCCAGCACGAAGCCCCAATCGGGGCGCGCCGCAAGCAGTTCGTCGTAAAGCGTCCGTTCGGCGCGCTGGTCGGCCTTGGAGACGAAGTCCGCCGGCCCCTTGCGGCTGACCTGGAGATGCTCGACCTCGCCGAAGTCGCGGCGCAGGCGCTGGCCGGCCTTGCGGGCCGCCTTCTCCATCACGCGCATCAAGCCGGAAATAACTGACATGGCTGGCCTCAGTCCGCCTTGCCGACGTAGGTACGTTCGTACACGTCGACGATGATCCGGGTGCCGCTGGCGATATGCGGCGGCACCATCACGCGCACCCCGTTGTCGAGGATAGCGGGCTTGTAGCTGGACGAAGCGGTCTGACCCTTCACCACGGCGTCAGCCTCGACAATGGTGGCTTCGACCTGTTCGGGCAACTGGACCGAGATCGGGCGCTCGTCGTACATTTCCAGCAGCACGGTCATGCCGTCCTGCAGGAAGGCGTCGGCGCCGCCCAGCAGGTCCTTGGGCAGAGTGATCTGTTCGTAGGTTTCGACGTCCATGAACACCAGGTCGTCGCCCTCGACATAGAGGAACTGGAAGTCCTTGGTGTCGAGCCGGACCTTCTCGACCGTGTCGGCGCTGCGGAAGCGGACGTTGGTCTTGCGGCCATCGATCAGGTTCTTCATCTCGACCTGCATGAAGGCGCCGCCCTTGCCCGGCTGGGTATGCTGGGTCTTGGCGACCTTCCAGATGCCCTTTTCGTATTCGAGGATATTGCCGGGACGGATGTCCACGCCGCTGATCTTGGCCATCGGAGCTGCCTTCAAGTTGAGAAAGAACCCGGGAACCGCCCGGAAGGCCGCGCCCTTAGCGCTTGCCGGCGCAAGGAGCAAGGCCGCCTGTCCGCGCAAGGTAGCCGGAACGTTCAGTTCCTGCTAATCCGCGCATCCGCAGGGAACCCGCCATGAAGCATATCGTACCGCTCCTTCTGCTTGCCGCTGCCGGCAGTGCCTCTGCCGCCCCGGGCGGCAAGATCGATTCGCTGATGCCTGGCGATTATGTCTGCGAACTGCCCGGCGATGCTTCCGGACCGGCGGGCTACCCGCAGGCGGACGAGGGCTTCAGCATCGTCAACGGATCGATCTATCGCAGCGCTGAAGGGCGCGGCACATACCTGCTGACCGGCGACGTGCTGGTGATGACCGCCGGGCCGAAGCGCGGGCAGAGCTTCCACCGCATTTCCGACAACTTCCTGCGCAAGCGCGATGCCGCCGGGGCCGACACGGCACTGCGCTGCGTGCGCAAGCGGTCGAGCAGCGAAGGCTAGCACTTTCAATCAGCCGCAAGCGCCCGCTGGCGAACCCGGGCATAGGCCCAGCCAAGCAGCCCGACCATCGCGGCCAGACCGACCCATTCGGAAGTCGCGGCAAATTCGTCACCCACGATCCCCAGCTTCGCCGGATCGCCCGTGATCCCCACCGCGCCCGCAAAGACCAGCCCCATCAGGCTGTCCCCCACCACCAGCCCGGTCGCCAGCAGCACGCCCATCCGCTCGGTGAACTCTGGGCGAGCGGTGCGCGACGCCATTCGGTTCCAGCCATGGCCGATCACTGCGCCGATCACCGCCGGCAGGACCAGCGTGGCGGGCAGGTAGATGCCCATGGCAACAGCGAGCGGCGGCAGCTTGCCCTTGCCGGTCTTGCGCAGGCCTTCGTCCAGGGCAATCAGCGCCGCCCCGATTCCTGCCCCCATCCAGATCAGATCCCAGCGCATCGAGCCGCCCAGCACTCCCTGCGCGATGGTGGCGAACAGCGAGGCCTGCGGCGCGGCGAGCGCGTTCGGACCCGCCCCGGGCGCCCCGGCAAAACCGAAGCTGGTGGCCAGCAGTTGCAGCACCGGCGGCAGCACCAGCGATCCTGCCAGCACGCCGATGATCAGCGCGGCCTGCTGCTTCCACGGGGTCGAGCCAACCAGTTGTCCGGTCTTGAGATCCTGCAGGTTGTCATTGGCGACGATCGCGATCCCGAACACGAAGGAAACCAGGAACAGCGCAAAGGCGATCAGCGGCGCGCGCAGGTCCGGCGTGACACTGCCGCCGAACAGCGCGCCGACCAGCACCGAGGCGATCAGGATCGCGAGGATTCCCACCCCCGAAACCGGGCTGTTCGAGGTGCCGACCAGTCCCGCCATGTAGCCCGTGATGACCGCTGTGAAGATTCCGATCACGACGATGAAGATCAGCGCCAGCACCAGCACCGCCAGGGCATGATTGGCCAGCGGCCCGCCCTGGACGAAGTTCCACACCAGATAGAGAATCGGCCCAAACATCGCCGCACTGACGCCCAGCACCCAGTTGCCGGGCAGGTCGCGCTCGGTCTGGGCTATTTCCAGGCCGGCCTTGCGCGCGCGGGCCGTGGCGGCAAGGCCCGACAGCCCGCCCAGGATCGAGCCGGAAATCCGCACCAGCGCCCACAGCGCGGCAATCGCCATGGCGCCCGCGCCGATGATGCGCACCTGCTGGCTGAACACCGTTCCGGCAACTTCTTCGGGAATGCCGGGCAGTCCCGCCGTCAGCACGGGCAGCAGGATGAACTTGCCCAGCACCAGCCCGGCCAGCATGGCCATGCCGGTGGCGAGGCCGATCAGGTGGCCGATCGCGACGAGGCCCAGCGAGGTCGTGACGCCGATCGTGCCATAACCCGCGCCGATCTTGAACACGCGGCTCACTTCCCCGGCGGCGAGTCGCAGCATGGTCAGCACGCCGAAGCCCGCCCCCGCGATGGTGCCGAGCAGGATGGTGGCAAGGCCCGCGCGGTTCTCGCGCTCGCCCTCGGCATCGCCCATCCCGACGCGCAGGATTTCCGCGCCCGCAACCCCTTCGGGATAGGGCAGGTCGGTATCGATCACCAGTGCGCGGCGCATCGGCACCGACAGCATCACCCCCAGCACCCCGCCGGTGGCGCAGACCAGCATCGTCTCCCAATAGGGGATCTGGCTCCACCACCCGACGATCACGAACCCGGGCAGCACGAACACCATCGTCGCCACCGCGCCCGCCGCGCTGCCGATGGTCTGGACGATATTGTTCTCGACAATCGTCGCCCCGCCCAGAGTGCGCAGCAGGGCCATCGAGATCACGGCAGCCGGGATCGCGGTGGAGAAGGTCAGCCCGACCCGCAGCCCGAAATAGACGTTGGCGGCGGTGAAGAGAAAGGTCAGCGCCCCGCCCAGCAGGACCGAGCGCAGGGTCAGTTCACGGACCGGAAGTCCTGCCTTGCCGTTCATCTTGTTAGCCCTTCCGCTGAATGAGTGGACACAGTGGACAGTGTCCTGTGCGGGAAGCCCCTCCCCCCGCAGCGCCGGATTTCAGGGGTGGAACATGGCACGGAAAGGCGGGTTAGGAAACCGAGGGTATGACCGAACACAAATGCTCGTCACCCCGGACTTGATCCGGGGCCCAGCTTCCGGTCGGAAGCGCGCTGTGACAAACAAGCTGGACCCCGGATCAAGTCCGGGGTGACGGGGAACGGGCAGGTTCAAGTAGCACTCTCTTGGAGCGCCCGGTTACCCCTCCGCCCCGGCAATCGCCGCGTGGAAGGCCTTGACCGCGGCCGCCTCGTCGCCGTTCCACACGCCGCCCGACACGGCCAGGAAGTCCGCGCCCGCGCTGACCAGCGGAGCGCAGTTTTCGGGCGTGATCCCACCGATGGCGACGCAGGGAATTTCCATCAGCTCCTGCCACCAGGTCAGCAGGTCCGGCTCGGCGCGGTGCTCGGTGACCTTGGTGGTGGTGGGAAAAAAGGCTCCGAAGGCGACATAGTCCGCCCCCGCCTCGCCCGCTTCCATCGCCAGGTGGCGACTGTTGTGGCAAGTGACGCCGATCTGCGCTTCACGGCCCAGCCGCTTGCGCGCATCCTCCACTTCGCCATCCGACTGGCCAAGGTGCACCCCGTCCGCACCGAGGCGCTTGGCGAGGCTGATCGAATCGTTGACGATGAAGGCCACCTCGCGCGCGGCACAGATCGCCTGGAGCGGCTCGGCCAGCCGCGCGGCCTGATGCTCGTCCACCTCCTTCACCCGGAACTGGAAGGCGGCAACCGGCGCGGCATCGAGCGCGCGGGCGAGCCGGTCAGGGAAGGCGCCCGAAACGTCGAGCGGCGAAATCAGGTAGAGCTGGCAGTCAGACATGACGCGTCCCTAGCCCGCCCTGGCGCAGAGGCCAAGTGTTCGGCGCCCGTTCAGGAAAGCGGGCTAGTCTGTGAACATGATCCAGCGCCCCACCCTGCTCGCTCTCGCCGCCCTCCCCATGCTGGGGGCCTGCGCCACCGTGCCGGCCAATGCCGACAGCTTCCGTCTGGGCCAGACGGCAAGCGTCGGCCCGCTGCGGGTGACGCCGGTAAAGGTGCTGGAAGACAGCCGCTGCCCGATGGAGGCGCGGTGCATCTGGGCCGGACGCGTGCGCCTGGAAGTGCGGGTGAGCCATGCGGGACACAGCGGCATTCACGAACTGGCCACCGACAAGCCGCTGGCCGGGGCGGGCGGTTCGCTGGAGCTGGCCGGTGTCATGCCGCCGCGCAGCACCCAGCGCCGGATTTCACCGCGCGACTACCGCTTCACTTTCCGGTTCTCACCCGCGACCTGACCCATGCTTCTCCGTTCGTGTCGAGCGAAGTCGAGACACGTGGGCGCTGGCGTGTCTCGACTACGCTCGACACGAACGGAGCAGGGGTTCTTCAATTGGAAACAAAACAGGGGCGGAGCGCCTTCACGCCCCGCCCCCGCTTGTTTCGCGTCAGTCCGTTCAGGCGGTCTTGACGGTCGAGCCCTTGTAGATCTCGTCGATCGCGGCGCCGAGCGAGGCGTTGAATTCATCGTCGCTCATCTGCGCGCGCAGGTCTTCGAGCAGCGCGCGGCTGAAGCTGGCGATGATGCCCTTGTTCTTGGC
>CALMJG010000182.1 GCA_937864195.1 uncultured Novosphingobium sp. | reverse complement strand
GGTGACCCCTACGGGAATCGAACCCGTGTTTCAGCCGTGAAAGGGCCGCGTCCTAGACCGCTAGACGAAGGGGCCAAACCGGTTTCGCCGGAAGGCAGGGCGCGCCTTTAGGCAAGGCGCTGGTGGGGGTCAAGCCCCCAAGCGCAAGAATGTGTCAATCAGCGAACGCGGCGTCCTCGACATGCAGTTCCGCCTGGGGCCGGCTCGACCAGTCGTCGATCTTCGCGCGGCCCGCCAGCCACAGGCGGCGGCCCTGCGATCCGTGGAGCAGAGCCTGGCCCAGATCGCTCTCCGCAGCGCGAAAGGCGATGCCCTTGAAGCTGGCGCCGTCGTCGCCGCGGGCGATCAGGCGGACGTGATCGGCGCCGACCACGTCGACCTTGACCAGCCGCACCGGGCCCACCGCCACGCGCGGGCCCGGCCAGCCCATGCCGAAGGGACCGGCGCTATCCATCGCCTCGATCAGCGGCGGCACCAGCCCGCCAGGCGCGAGGGCGAGATCGAGCAGCAGCGATTGCCCGGCCATCGCCGCCATGACCTTGTCGCCCAGCCGCGAATCGAGCCAGTCAGCCAGAGCGTCCAGCTTGCCGGGATCGACCGTCAGCCCCGCCGCCATGGCGTGGCCGCCGCCCGCCACCAGCAGGCCGTGTTCGCGCGCGGCGATGATCGCGGCACCCAGATCGACTCCGGCGATCGAGCGCCCGGAGCCCTTGCCGTGCCCGGCCTCGTCCGCATCAAGCGCGATGACGAGTGCGGGCTTGCCGGTCTTTTCCTTGATTCGCCCCGCGACGATCCCGATCACGCCGGGATGCCAGCCGCGCCCCGCAAGCGTCAGCACGGCGCGGTTGTGCTGGGCATCGAGCTGCGCTTCGGCTGCTTCCTGCACGGCGGCCTCGATCGCGCGGCGTTCTTCATTGAGGGTGGAAAGCTGCGCAGCGATCGCGCGGGCCTCGTCCGGATCCTCGGTGGTCAGCAGCCGCACGCCAAGCGTCGATTCGCCGACTCGTCCGCCGGCATTGATTCGCGGCCCCAGCGCAAAGCCGAGGTCGCTGCACGAAGGCGCGCGGGAAAGGCGGCTGGCGTCGATCAGCGCGGCCATGCCGATGTTCTCGCGCCGGGCCATGACCTTCAGCCCCTGTGCCACCAGCGCGCGGTTGAGCCCGTGGAGCGCCGCGACATCGGCCACGGTGCCCAGCGCGACCAGATCGAGCAGGGCGAACAGGTCGGGCTCTGGCCGGTTTGCGAAATAGCCGCGCGCGCGCAGCGTCCGCACCGTGGCCACGGCGAGGAGGAAGGCGACGCCCACCGCCGCAAGGTGGCCGTGGGCCGCACCCACATCGCTTTCGTCCAGCCGGTTGGGATTGACCAGCGCGGCGGCGCGGGGAAGCTCTGCCGAGCACTTGTGGTGATCGACTACGATCACGTCGACCCCGGCGGCGTGGGCCATGTCCAGCGCCTGATGGGCCATGGCTCCGCAATCGACCGTGACGACCAGGCTCGATCCCTGCTCGCCGAGCCGGACCAGCGCCTCGCCCGAGGGGCCATAGCCTTCAAGCAGGCGGTCGGGGATGTAATAGCCGGCCTCGTGCCCCAGATCGCGCAGCAGACGGATCAGCAGGGCGGCGCTGGTGGCCCCATCAACGTCATAGTCGCCGTAGATCGTCAGCCGCTCGCCGGTCAGCACGGCCTGGGCAAGCCGTTCCGCGGCGGTGTCCATGTCGCGGAATTCGGAAGGGTCGGGCAGGAAGGCGCGCAGGGATGGAGTGCGGTGGCGCTCGACATCGTGGGGAGGGACGCCGCGCGCCAGCAGCAGCTGGGTGACCAGGTCATGGTCGAGCGAGGTTGCGCCGGTGGCGAGGTCCATGTTGCCGCCGCGCCATTGCCAGGTCTTGCCGGCCAGCGAACGGCCCAGGCCCAGGATCGAATTGGCGGTCGTGCTCATCCTCCACCGGCTAGCCGATCGCAGGCCGGCGGGGCAAGCGCGGCGAGCGCGTTGTTGACAGGGGGGCAATGTCGAGAATTGACAATGCCCTAATAAACGCATGGGCTATCGTGGCGGGATAAGAGGAGGAATCGGGACATGCCGGGCAATCGCAAGCTGATCATCTCACTCGCGCTGGGCGCCGCCGTGGTTGGCGCGATCCCGGTGCTGGCGCAGCGCTCGCCCAGCGGCGGGCCGGTTGCCCGCTATGACATGCGTGCCGGCACCGTATCGGGCATGGCCGCGATGGGCGCGGGCGGCGGCATGGGCATGGGCATGTCGATGATGATGGGCGGCGGCGGCAACCGGCTCCAGCATGAGCTTTACCTGCGGCTTGGTTCCTCGCGCGCGGCGGCGCCCGGCACGCCCAAGGCGGATCATTTCATGCCGGCGGGCGCGCGGCTCGGCAAATCGGTCGCGCTGGTCACGCCACGGCTCGAACCGGCGGTAGAGGAATGGAAGGGTGAAAAGCCCAAGGGCCGGCTCCTGCTGTTCTGGGGCTGCGGGGAACACGCGCCCAAGGGGCAGCCGATCGTGATCGACTTTGCCAAGCTGGCTGCCGGGCAGGCCCCTCCGGGGCTGTGGAGCACGACCATCGTCCGCGACTGGGGACCGACCCTGACCAACAGCAAGACCTTCGGTCGCTGGCCGGCCGAGGATGGCAAATACGTCAAGGCGGACAGCGCGCTGCCGGGCGATCACCGGATCGTGGGCAACTATTCGCCTGACATCGCCTTTACCCTGACCAAGGATTTCATGGCCGCGCTGCGCAGCAAGCAGGCGAACCAGCCGAGCGGCGCCCAGTTGGTCACCTGGAACGCCGTGCCCGACGCGACCGGCTATCTCGCCACTCTGGTCGGCGGCAAGATGGGGCCGCGCGGCGACATGGGCGACATGGTGATGTGGTCGAGCAGCGCCACCCGCCAGTTCGGCGGCGGGCTGGATGACTGGCTGACCCCCGCGCAGGTCGCCGGCCTGGTTCGCGATCGCACGGTGATGACGCCGCAGACTACCAGCTGCATGGTCCCGGCAGAGGTCCGCGCCGCCGCGCCCGACTTCAAGATGGGCACGCTCACCGCCTACGGCCCGATGGAAAGCTTCTCCTATCCGCCCGCACCGGCCAACCCCAAGGCCGCCTGGGTGCTGGAATGGTCGGCACGGGTCCGCCACCGCTCGACCACCAGCTGGATGGACATGCCCGGAATGGAGGGCATGGGGGACATGGGCATGGACGATGAAGGCGATGGCCGCACCTCGTCCTCGTCGTCATCCTCGCAGCAGCCGAGGCAGAAGCCCAAGTGCAAGCCGCGCGGCGGTCTGGGCGGAATGCTGGGCGGGATCGTCTCGCCGGGCTGCTAGGCGGCAGGCGGCGCGCATATGCTGGCGATCGTCTGGCACAGCCGCACCGGGGCGGCCCGCGCAATGGCGCAGGCCGCCTTCGAGGCGGCGGGGGAGGGCGCGCGCCTGATCGCCGCGGAAGCGGTTAGCGCCGAAGACCTGCTGGCGGCCAGAGGCTATCTTTTCGCCTGTCCGGAAAACCTCGGCACCATGTCCGGGGCGATGAAGGAGATGTTCGACCGCTGCTATTACCCGCTGCTGGGCATGGTCGAGGGGCGGCCCTATGCGACGATGATCGCCGCCGGATCGGACGGCCACGGAGCCCTGGCGCAGCTTGACCGGATCGTCACCGGCTGGCGCCTGCGGCGGGTGGCGGAACCGTTGATCCTGAACCTTGCGGCCCAGACCCCGGACGCGATCCTTGCCCCGAAAATCGTTTCTGAAGAACAGCTTGGGCCTTGCCGCGCGCTCGGTGCGGGGCTAGCGGAAGGCCTGGCGCAGGGAATCTTCTGACCCGTTACGGGACGACTTCTCCAAACCGGATGCATCAAACCTGCAGCGCCGTCAGTAAGCGCTTGGAAAAGGCGCGCGAACGTGCCTAACCTGTCAGGGTTCATGGGGGGTAAGTCATCGACCATCGGGATGACAGCGCGGGCAAGACCGGCGGACCGGTGCTGTCGCTGCTGTTCGGGCAGGGGCAGCGGCCGGATTTTGGCGCGCTCGATACGCTGTCGCGGGACGGCGGCGGCTCGCTGCACTTCTCGATCAGTCACCAGCCCGATCCGGACGAGGGCTGGCTGGAATTGCTGGCCAGCGGGCTGACCTTCGATTGCCGGGGCCTCGCTCCAGCCCCGCCGCAGCCCGTTCCTCCACCCGGCGCCCTGCTCGGCCTTGCGGAGGCGCCGGTGGGGGAGGCTGTCAGCCTTTCCCCCGGTCCGCACCTGCTGGAGGGTGGGGGTCTGCTGCCAGTGGTCCGGATCCTGGTGGGCCTGGGCGCGGCGATCGCCAGCCTGCCGGGCTTGAGGGCAGTGGTCTGGCACCCCGCGCGCAGCTGGATGGTGCCGGACTATTTCCGGAGCATCGCCGGCACCTGGCTTGGCGGCGGAGCCTTCCCGGCGCTCGGCCTGACGACTCTGGAGCGGCACGGCGCATCGGGCATGACCAGCTTCGGCCTCGCCCTCTTCACCGGCCAGGAGCTGCGCCTTGAAGGCATGGCGGGACTGGCCCCCGGCGCGATGGCGCGGATCGCCATGCGGCTGGTGCACGAACTGGTCCTCGAAGGGCCTTTGCTGGAGCCGCGGGACTATGTCGGCCCCGGCGGCGAACTGCTCCACGCCGCTCCCGATGGCCGGTTCGTGTCTGTCAGGCTGGATGGATGAGTGCGGCTGGCGACGGAAACCGGGCGGCTGTCGGCACCCAGCGCCAGCGTCTGCCGTTTCGCGCGGTCAATCGACGGGATAGCCCGGGCCATGAACCGGGGCTGCAGCGCCACCACATCCTGCCGCGCCAGTTGCTGAGCCGCGCCTGCTTCACGCCGATGCTGGCGCATCTAGGCCAGGAGCGGCTGGGATTCGACGATTTCCGCCTGAACGGATTGCTGCTTCCCGCAAACGACCACACGGCGCTGGCCATCGGCCTGCCGCTCCACCGTGGTCCGCACCGCAGCTACAACGAAATGGTGTTCGAACGGGTGGGGGAAATCGAAGCCGGCTGGGCGGCGCGGCGGGCCCGCGCGCCTGAAGCGGCGCTGCACCGGGCGCTGCGCGATCTGCAACTGCTCCAGCACCGCCTGCGCGGCGAACTGCTCGACCAGCGGCGGCGAATCCGCCTCAACCGCCGCGACCCGTTGGGGACGGGCGTGGATTTCACCGAACTGGATGCGATGGCCGACCTGCTTTGGCCAGCCATCGCTTCCGGTGCGGGCTAGCTCAGGCGGGTTCCAGATCGGCCAGCCGCAGCCCGGCCTTGGCGGCCAGCTCCGCGCGCGCGGCGTTGTATTCCGCTTCAAGCCGGTCGACCCGCTGGGCGACCGTTTCCACGGCCTTGACCGCGCCGATCCCCTGACCCGAACCCCAGATGTCCTTCCATGCCTTGGCTTCGGTATTGCCGCCCGAGCCGAAGTTCATCGCGCTGGGATCGCTGACCGGCAGGTTATCGGGATCGAGCCCGGCGGCGGCGATCGAGGGGCGCAGGTAGTTGCCGTGGACCCCGGTGAACAGGTTGGAATAGACGATATCGTCAGCGCTGCCGGCGACGATGGCGTCTTTGTAGCCCGGCACAGCGTTCGCCTCTTCCGTGGCGATCCAGGCCGAACCGATATAGCCGAAATCCGCGCCCATCGCCTGGGCCGCCAGAACCGAGCGTCCGCAGGCGATCGAGCCGGACAGGGCGACGAGGCCCGTGAACCATTCGCGGATTTCCTGCATCAGGGCGAAGGGCGAGAGCGTGCCGGCATGGCCGCCCGCACCGGCGGCGACCGGGATCAGCCCGTCCGCGCCCTTTTCCACTGCCTTGCGGGCGAAGCGATCGTCGATCACGTCGTGCATCACGATCCCGCCCCAGTCGTGGACCGCCTTGTTCACGTCTTCGCGCGCGCCGAGCGAGGTGATCACCATCGGCACCTGCCACTTGGCGCAGACCTCAAGGTCTTCCTCCAGCCGGTTGTTCGACCGGTGGACGATCTGGTTGACCGCGAAGGGAGCGGCCGGCCGGTCGGGATTGTCGCGGTTGTGCGCGGCAAGTTCCTCGGTGATCTGGTGCAGCCATTCGTCGAACACGCCCGAGGGGCGCGCGTTGAGCGAGGGGAAGCTGCCGACGATCCCCGCCTTGCACTGGGCGATCACCAGCTCCGGCCCGGAAATGATGAACAGCGGCGAAGCAATGACGGGCAGGCGCAGGCGGTCGAACGGAGCGGGAAGCGGCATCAGGAAAATCCCCCGGAGTGGTCTTGAAGGGTTTTTCTATGGGACGGACCTTCACCTGTCGAGTGGCCGTATGGCCCCTTGTCAACGCCCCCTCGGCTGCTAGCGTGACGGCATGACCGCCCAAGTTGCCGCGCTGGCCTGCGATGCCGAGCATCGCTTTTCCAAGCGGGTTCAGGACAGCATCGTGCTGCTTGCCGGGCGCGGGGTGCAGGGGGATGCCCATGCCGGGGTGCTGGTGCAGCATCTGGCGCGGATCAGGAAGAACCCGCAGGCCGCGAACCTGCGGCAGGTGCACCTGATTCACAGCGAATTGCTCGACGAACTGGCGGACAAGGGTTTCGCCATCGCACCCGGCCAGCTTGGCGAGAATGTGCTGACGCGCGGGGTCGACCTGCTGGGCCTGTCCACCGGAACCCGGTTGAGATTGGGCGAGGACGCTCTGGTGGAGATCACCGGCCTGCGCAATCCCTGCCGTCAGCTCAACGACCTCGCCCCCGGACTGATGGAGGCGACGCTAGACCGCGCGGCGGACGGCAGCCTGATCCGCAAGTGCGGAGTGATGGCCGTGGTGGTGAGCGGCGGCGAAGTGCGGACCGGCGATCCCGTCAGCCTCGAATCCGTGCCACTGACGCACGAACCGCTGCAGCCGGTCTGACCCTCAGGCCCAGGCCTGCCGATAGAGCGCCTCGATCTCTTCCTGCACCGGCACGCGCGGGTTGTTGCCGGGGGAGCCGGAGGCGAGCGCCTGCGCGGCCATGACCGGCACCAGCGCGTCCCATTTCGCCTTGTCGATGCCGTAGGCACGGGGCGAGGGGACGGAGAGGTCGGCATTGGCACGCTCCAGCGCTTCGACCAGTCGGCCGACCGCGCTCTGGTCGCTCTCGCCGTCCTGCGCGACACCCATGGCCCGGGCGCACTGCGCATAGCGGGACAGGGCGGCGGGCGCGCTCCACGCGGTTACCAGCGGCATCAGCATTGCGTTGGACAGGCCGTGGGCGACATGGAAATGCGCGCCGATCGGGCGGCTCATCCCGTGGACCAGCGCGACCGAGCTGTTGGAAAAGGCGATCCCGCCCTGCAAGGCCCCCAGCATCAGCGCCTCGCGGGCCGCGCGGTTGCCGAGATCGGCACAGGCGAGCGGCAGGTTGGGCCAGATCAGCCGCATCGCGGACAGCGCCATGGCATCCGCGAAGGGGTTGGCGAGGCGCGAGACATAGGCCTCGATCGCGTGGACCAGGCTGTCGATCCCGGTATCGGCGGTGAGGCGCGCGGGCTTGGTGAGCGTCAGTTCGAAATCCACCACCGCGATCTGGGGGAGGTACGCAAGGCCCGTGCAGAGCATCTTCTCGTCACTGACCTCGTCGGTGATGATAGTGACGCGGGTGGCCTCCGATCCGGTGCCCGCCGTGGTCGGGATCGCGATGATCGGCAGGCCGGGGGCATTCTCCTGATGTGGCACTTTCAGGTCGCGCACCGCCAGCGGTCGGTCCCGCTTTACCGCGATCATCTTGGCCGAATCGATCGGACTGCCGCCGCCGAGACCGATCACGCAATCGTGCGTCCCCTCGGCCAGAAAGGCGCAGCCCGCCTCGATCGAGCTAACCGTCGGGTCCGGCACCGCGCCGGTGAAGCTGCGCGCGGGCATTCCGGCGGCGGCGAGCAGTGCCTCCACCCGCTCGAGGATTCCGCAAGTGGCGATCCACCCGTCGGTCACGATCAGCGGGCGCGACAGGCCCGCGGCGGCCAGCGCCTCCGGCAGCTCGTTCAGCACGCCCCCGCCGATGCGGATCGTGCGCGGCAGGTGGATCGCGGCCATCAGTCGAGCAGGTGCGTCAGGCCATAGACCCGCGCGGCGGTGCCCGCGTAGAGCGCGCGCTTCTCATCCGCCGAGGCGCCCAGCGTCAGGTGCTTGAAGGCGTTCCACAGCACCGGATAGCTCGCCCCCCACTTGTCGACCGGGTAGTTGCTCTCGAACATCGCCCGGTCAGGGCCGAAAGCCTCGATGCAGGTCTCGATATAGGGGCGCCACATCGCCGCCAGCACTTCGGAGGAAAGGCCCGCTTCCGGACCCTTGTCCGGCATGCCCGCGAACGACATGGCGAGGCCGCCGAGCTTCACCGACACGTTCGGGCACTTGGCCAGTTCGTGGATGTTGGCGCGCCACACGTCGAACCGTTCGTGCAGCTTACCGTGATAGCCGGCGGTGTTGAGCGGGGTGCCGCAGTGATCGAGCACGATCACCTGGTCCGGGAAGGCGCGGGCGAGGTCGATCACGTCGCCCAGTTGCGGCTCCAGCACCCAGGCATCGAAGGTCAGCCCCAGTTCGCCCAGGTGGGCAAAGCCCTGCCGGAAGGTCGGGTCGAGGTAGAGCCCTTGCGGCGCATGGAACGGAGGGCCGAGCGTCTCCGGATCGGCGTCCCAGGCGGCCTGGTGGCGGATGCCCTTGAAGCGGTCGGTCACGGCCATCAGGCTTTCCAGCACGCCGCGCGCGCCTTCGCCCTGCCGCAGGTCGGCGTGGCCGATGATCGAGGCGCACAGGCGGATGTCGCCGTAAAGGCCGCTGGCGCTCTGCGCGGCGACGCCGTTGACGTACTCGACCTCGCCCAGCACCTTCAGCGCCTCGCTTGCCCCAGACTGGTAGAAGGCGCCGCATTCCATGTAGACCGTGCCGATGACGTTGTGCCCGCTGGTGGCATCGGCATGGAGTTCGTTGAAGGTGTAATAGGGCGAACGCGACACCGTATCGACGAAGGGGTGCAAGGGCTGCGGAAAGGCCCCCAGAATCGGGCGCAGATCCCACAGGTGGTGGTGCGGGTCGATGATCGGCAGATCAGGTTCGAGGATGGCTTCGGTCATCGCGCAGGCTCTCCGCTTCACTTGTTTGTGCGCAGCTTATGACGGCCCTGCGCGGAGGCAAGTGGCATTTCGCCACTTTTTCGCTTCCCTTGCGGCAGGCGGCCTGCCTAGTCTGGCGGCACAAGAACAAGCCCAAGCGGAGAGTGAGCGTGGATTTCGAACACAGTGACAAGGTCAAGGGTCTGATCGCCGAGGTCGAGGCCTTCATGGACGAGCATATCTATCCCAATGAGCAGGCCTATCACGACTTTGTCTCCGACCCCGCCAACCTGTGGAAGGAATGGCCGGGGATGGAAGACCTCAAGGCCAAGGCCCGCGCCAAGGGCCTGTGGAACCTGTTCCTGCCGCACGAATACGGCGAATTCTCGCCCGGTCTTACCAACCTCGAATATGCCCCGCTGGCCGAGATCATGGGCCGGGTGCCGTTTTCCAGCCAGGTGTTCAATTGCTCCGCGCCCGATACCGGCAACATGGAAGTGCTGGCGAAGTTCGGCAGCCCCGCGCAGCAGGAAAAGTGGCTGAAGCCGCTGCTCGATGGCACGATCCGTTCGGCCTACGTAATGACCGAGCCGCAGGTCGCGTCGTCGGATGCCACCAACCTTGAATTGTCGATCACGCCCGATGGCGACGAATATGTGATCAACGGGCGCAAGTGGTGGATTTCCAACGCGATGCACCCGCGCTGCGACATCTGGATCGTGATGGGCAAGACCGATTTCAACGCCCCGCGCCACGCCCAGCATTCGCAGATCCTGGTCGAGCCGAACACGCCGGGCATCACCATCGTGCGGCACCTGACGGTCTTCGGATCGCACAATTCGCCGGGCGGGGAGTGCGAGCTGCGGTTCGACAACGTGCGCGTGCCCAAGGAAAACCTGATTCTGGGCGAGGGGCGCGGGTTCGAGATCGCGCAAGGGCGCCTCGGGCCGGGCCGCATCCACCATTGCATGCGCTCGATCGGCCAGGCCCAGCGCGCGCTGGAAATCATGGCCCGCCGTGCCGACAGCCGCGTTGCTTTCGGCAAGAAGCTGTCCGACCAGTCGGCCATCCGCCAGGACATCGCCCGCAGCTTTTGCGAGATCGAGATGTCGCGCCTGCTGACGTTCAAGGCCGCCGATGCGATGGACCGCTATGGCAACAAGGTCGCCAAGGACCTGATTGCCGCGATCAAGGTGATTGCACCGCAGATGGCCCAGACCGTCGCCGACCGCGCGATCCAGGTCCACGGCGGCATGGGGGTGAGCGACGATACTCCGGTCGCGCGGTTCTTCACGCTCAACCGCTACCTGCGCATCGCCGACGGCCCGGACGAGGTCCACATGAGCCAGCTCGGCAAGCAGAAGATCAAGGAATACGTGGCGATGAACGAGCGGTGACGATGAAGGCGCTGCGCTATTACGGAGCCCGCGACATCCGGCACGAGGACATGGACGATCCCGTGCCGCAATCGGACCGCGATGCGATCGTCCAGGTTTCGGCTTGCTCGATCTGCGGGTCGGACCTGCACATCTACCACGGCCACGGCTTTTCCGAGGACACCGGCTTCTGCGTTGGCCACGAGGCGGTGGGCGAAGTGGTGGAGGTGGGGCGCGCCGTCCACCGGCTGAAAGTGGGGGACAAGGTGATGCTGCCGGCCGCCGTGGGCTGCGGGGCCTGCCGCTCGTGCCTGTCGGGCAATGTCGCCAGGTGCGAGTTCAACCTGGGTTCGTGCTACGGCCTGTCGGCCCGCCTCCAGGGATCGCAGGCCGAGGCGGTACGGGTGCCGGCGGCGGACATGAACGCGGTTCTGGTGCCCGAAGGCGTCTCGATGGACCAGGCGCTGATGATGACCGATGCGCTGTCCACCGCCTGGTTCGGTGCGCGCAATGCGGACATTCGGCCTGGATCTTCAGTGGCGGTGATCGGCCTTGGCCCGATCGGGCTGATGGCGGTGGAAAGCGCCTTCGTGATGGGCGCGCATGTGGTCTATGCGATCGACCCGATTGCCGAACGCCGCGCCCTGGCCGAAGCGGCGGGGGCCATCGCGCTCCATCCTGACGAGGCGCTGGAGCGGATCAAGGAGGACACGCGCGGCAACAAGCTGGACTGCGTGGTCGAGGTGGTCGGCAGTGATGCCACGGTCGAATTCGCGCTGCGGTTGGTGGCGCGGCGGGGGACCGTATCGGTGATCGGCGTCCAGCAATCGCGCCGCTTCGCCTTCCCGCTGGAGCGCGCCTTTGCGGCGGGGCTGACCTTCCGGATCGGCACCTGTTCCGTGCCGGAGGAACTGCCCGCGCTGTTTCCGCTGGTGCAGTCGGGGCGGCTGCGGCCCGAACGCTACATCAGCCACCGCCTGCCGCTGAGCGAGGGTGCCGAGGCCTACCGCATGTTCGAAGCGCGCGAGGCGGGGGCGCTGAAAATGGTGCTGACGCCCAGCTGAAACGCCGCTGCGGGATGCGCAGCGACCTTGGACTCCCCTCCCGCAAGCGGGAGGGGGAATTAAGGTGAAACGCCCGCGCTTTTGCGCGGACGTTTCGCGCTTTACACGGCGTTGGCTGCGCTGAGCACGGCGCGGACGCTGGCGGTGGCCACGTCCTCGTCGATGCCGACGCCCCAGATGGTCTTGCCGTCCGGCGTGACGCATTCGACATAGGCCGCCGCGCGCGCATCCGAGCCGGCGGTCATCGCGTGCTCGGTGTAGTCCTTGACCTCAAGCTGCACGCCGAAGCTGTCGCGCAGGGTGGTGACCACCGAGGAAATCAGGCCGTTGCCCCGGCCCGAAACCGACTGTTCCTTGCCGTCCAGCTCGATCTTGCCGGCGAACACGCGGGTGCCGTCAGGGGCTTTCGATTCCTCGTAGTCGACCAGCTGGAAGTGCTGCGGGGTGCTGAGCTTGTAGGTGCGCTGGAACACGTCCCAGATATCATCCGCGAACAGTTCGCGGCCCACTTCGTCGGCCAGTTCCTGGACGTGCTTGGAGAAATGCGCCTGCATCTTCTTGGGCAGTTTCAGGCCCTGGTCCTGTTCCAGCACCCAGGCGAACCCGCCCTTGCCGGACTGCGAATTGACGCGGATCACCGCTTCGTAGCTGCGGCCCAGGTCTGCCGGGTCGATCGGCAGATAGGGCATTTCCCAGATCTCGTCGTTCTGCTTCTCGCGCGCGGCGAAGCCCTTCTTGATCGCGTCCTGATGGCTGCCCGAGAACGAGGTGTAGACCAGTTCGCCCACGTAGGGATGGCGCGGATGGATCGGCAGCTGGTTGCAGTATTCGACCGTCTTGGCGATCGCGTCGATGTCCGAGAAATCAAGCTCGGGATCGACGCCTTGCGTGTACATATTCAGCGCGACCGTCACCAGGTCGCAGTTGCCGGTGCGCTCGCCATTGCCGAACAGGCAGCCTTCCACGCGGTCGCCGCCGGCCATCAGGCCCAGTTCCGCCGCCGCAATGCCGGTGCCGCGGTCGTTATGGGTGTGGAGCGAGATCACCACGCTGTCGCGGTTCGGGATCATCCGCCCGAACAGCTCCACCTGGTCGGCATAGATATTCGGCGTCGCGCATTCGACCGTGGCGGGCAGGTTGAAGATGATCGGATGTTCGGGCGTGGGCTGGAGCACGTCCATCACCGCCGCGCAGACCTCGACCGAGAAATCGACCTCGGCGGTGGAGAAGGTTTCCGGGCTGTATTCGAACACCCAGTCGGTCCCGTGATACTTCGCCGCCTGGTCGCGCAGCACCTTGGCGCCTTCGATGGCGATGGCCTTGATGTCCTCGCGCGACATGCCGAACACGATCTTGCGCCACACCGGCGAGACCGCGTTATACAGGTGGACGATCGCCGTGCGCGAGCCTTCGAGGCTGGCGAAGCTGGTTTCGATCAGATCGCGGCGCGACTGGGTGAGGACCTGGATCGCCACGTCCTCGGGCACCTTGTCGCCGCGCACCAGGCCCGAGATGAAATCGAAATCGGTCGCGCCCGATGCGGGGAAGCCGACCTCGATCTCCTTGCAGCCGACCTTCAGCAGCAGGTCGAAGAAGCGCATCTTCTTTTCCGCGCCCATCGGGTCGATCAGCGCCTGGTTGCCATCGCGCAGGTCGGTGGAAAGCCAGCGCGGCGCCTTGTCGATGACCTTCGAGGGCCACTGGCGGTCGGGCAGGTTGATCGGCGGGAAGGCGCGGTACTTGGCCCCGGGGTTCTTCAGCATGGTCATGATAGCGTCTCGATAACTGGCATTGCGACTATACGGTGTGTCTCGATCCCCTTGGGAGCCGCCGGACGTCCGGCGGGGACGCACCAGCTCACGCCCAAGGGCGGATAAGTCGCAGGGTAAGGCCCAGGTTCGAGGTGCGCGCGAGCGTCATGGGCCAAGCCTATGGCGAGCGGGGGCGGGCTTGTAAAGGGGCGAAGGGACCACAACCGCGCTGGACACTCTGCCGCGTTTTTTGTGCCGTGACCTTTCGCGCCATCCTGGCTGCCGATTGGCGCAATTGCGCGGCTGACGCGGCCTTGATCGGGATGTGCCCCACGGGCGAGGTGTGACCTTCCGTCGGGCGCGGGCGAACCGGGCGGAGGAACCGGGAGGGGAAGGACGGCAAGGCACGGCATGGCCCGGACAATAGCCTGTGAGCCGTCCTGTAGGAAAACGCGCATCGCCCCGTGCCTCGGCCCTTGCCGCGTCCCGCTTCACCGGCAATACAGGTGCGCAAAGTGCAACCGATTTCACGGAGAGCCATGTGTCCCTGATCACCGCGCCCGGCGGCGCATTCGATGCCCGACGCCTTGCCCGCATGGATGCCTTCATCAAGGAGCGGTATCTGGATAGCGGCAAGCTGCCCCACGCCCAGGTGCTGATCGCCCGCGACGGCGAGATTGCGCATTTCTCCTCGCAAGGCCCCGCGCGCGAAGGCGGCAGCAGGACCATCGACGAAGGCTCGCTGTTCCGCATCGCCAGCATGACCAAGCCGATCACCTCGATCGCTTTCATGATGCTGGTGGAGGAATGCAAGGTCGCGCTCGATACGCCGGTCCACCACGTCCTGCCGGAATTCAAGGATCTGGGCGTCTACAATGGCGGCGGGGCCGGGGTGCCGTTTCTGACCAAGCCCTGCACGCGGCCGATGCTGATGGTCGACCTGCTGCGCCACACCTCGGGCCTGACCTACGGCTTCCAGAACCGTTCCAACATGGATGCCGCCTACCGCGAGGGCAAACTGGAGAACTGGCACGGCAATCTCGATCTGGATGGCTTCGTCGCCGCGCTGGCCGGCATTCCGCTGGAATTCTCGCCGGGCGAGGGGTGGAACTATTCGGTTTCCACCGATGTCCTCGGCGCGGTGGTCCAGCGCTTGTCGGGCCAGTCGCTGGGCGACTTCTTCCGCAGCCGCATCTTCGCCCCGTTGAAGATGGACGACACCTTCTTCACCGTGCCGGAGGGCAAGACCGACCGGCTGACCGATTGCTACACCTTCGTGCCCGGAAAGGGCCGGGTTATGTACGACCGGGCCGAGGAAAGCGCCTGGAGCCGCGAGCCGCGCCAGGTTTCGGGCGGCGGCGGCCTCGTTTCCACCGCGCTCGATTACCATCGCTTCTGCACCATGCTGCTGAACGGCGGCGAGCTTGAGGGGGAACGGATCGTTTCGCGCAAGACGCTGGAACTGATGACCATGAACCACCTGCCCGATGGCGGAGACCTGGCCAGCTGGTCCAAGTCGCTGTTCAGCGAGGCGACCAATGCGGGCGTCGGCTTCGGTCTGGGCTTTGCGGTCAACCTGGACCAGGCGCGCACCATGATCCCCGGATCGGTCGGTGAGTTCTATTGGGGCGGCATGTTCTCGACCGCGTTCTTCGTCGATCCGGTCGAGCGGCTGACCATGGTGTTCATGACCCAGCTGTCGCCCTCCAGCGTCTATCCGGTCCGGCGCGAGCTCAAGACCCTGATCTATTCGGCGCTGGCGTAAGTCCGATGAGCGATACTGCGAGCGACCCGCTTTACGAGACGATGAGCCTTGTGCGCATCGCGGAAATGAACCCCGAAGGCCGCGCGCGGCTGGAATACCGGGCGCGCGCCGACATGTGCCATTCCGGCGGAGTGGTGCAGGGCGGCTTCGTCACCGGCTGGATCGACGCGGCCATGGCCCACGCGGCGATTGCGCGGAATGGTGCCGACGTGACGCCGATGACGCTGGAATTGAAGGTCAGCTTCTTTGCCCCGGTGCGCCCCGGACTGGTGATCGCGGAGGGCTGGGCGGTGCGCAATGGCCGCAAGACCGCGTTTTACGAAGGCCACCTGCTGGACGCGGACGGCAATGTCCTGGCCAAGGCTTCGACCACGATGATGCTGGCGGACCGCTCGCGGGTGGAAGCGGCGTCAAAGGCGGCCGTTGCGGGCTGACGGGGGGAGACATTCTTCCATATCCACCCACCTCCGTTCGTGTCGAGCGAAGTCGAGACACGGGTGCGCGGTGCCTCGACTTGGCTCGACATGAACGGGGCAGGGGATATTAACCGACGCAGGAGCGCGCCGGAGCGGTTCAGCCCTTCCTCGCCGCCAGTTCCGCCCGGATTTCCGCGCCGTGCTGGTCGTGGTTGGGCGGCATCCTGACCGGCGCCGCGCTGCCGGACGAGAACTTCACCGGCTGCGCCTGTTCGAAATAGGCCCCCTCGGTGGGATGCTCGCGCCGCCTGAAGAAGCCCACCGCGTTGAGGTGCGGATCGTCAATTACCTCGCCAAGGTCACGCACTGGCTGGGCCGGGATCTGCACCGCAGCGCAGCGCCGCAGCAGTTCCGCCGTAGTGAAGTTCGGGGTCAGTTTCGCAAGGTGGGCATAAAGCTCGTCCTGGTGCGTGCCCCGGCCGCCCGGCACGTTGAACCGCTCCTGCGCGATGAACTCCGGGTCTTCCAGCAGGGTGAAGACCCGGTCCCAGGCGTCATGGGTGTAGATCACGATCGAGATCGCGCCGTCGGCAGTGGGGAAGGGCTGGCGCAGCGGATCGATCTGGCGGGCATAGCCGACCGGACCAACCGGTGGATCGAAGGTCTGCCCGCCCAGATGCTCCAGCATCATGAAGCTGGAAAACACCTCGAACATCGGCACTTCCACGCATTGCCCCTCACCGGTGCGCTCGCGGCTGAACAGTGCGGCCATGGTGCCGTAGGCGGCGTGGAGGCCCGCCACCTTGTCGGCGATCAGCGAGGGCAGGTAACGCGGGCGAGGATCGCCATCGACGCGCGGTAGCAGAGTGGCCGTGCCGGTCGCCGCCTGGATCACGTCGTCATAGGCTTGCAGGTCGGCATAGGGGCCGTCCTGCCCGAAGCCGACGCAGTGGACATAGACGATGGCCGGATTGAGCGCGCGGACCGCTGCATGGTCCAGCCCCAGCCGCTCCAGCGCCTTGCCCCGCACGTTGACCACGAACACGTCGGCATCGCGCAGCAGATCGTGCATTACCGCAAGGTCGTCCGCGCTCTTCAGATCGAGCGCGATCGAGCGCTTGCCCCGGTTGACCGCCATGAATCCCGGCGCCATCGACGGGGTGGTCGGCGCGGGCGCGGACCAGCGGAAGGTGTCGCCAAGGCCGGGGCTTTCCACCTTGATCACATCGGCGCCAAGATCGGCCAGGATCTGCGTGCAATAGGGGCCGAACACCACGGTGGTCAGGTCCACCACCTTTATCCCGGCAAGCTGCGGCTGGACCACTTGTGTGTCTCCTCTCCAAGGGCAGAGGGATAGCTTTAATTGCGCGGTTAACACAATCGCGATTGTCGCATAGGCTGCGCCCCATGACGCAGATTCGCCCCTTCACGCTCGCCATCCCGCAGTCGCAGATCGACGATCTGAACACGCGGATCGACCTGACCCGCTGGCCGGAAAAGGAGGCGGTGGACGATTGGTCGCAAGGGACGCCGCTGGCGGCGTTGCAGGATCTCGTCGGCTACTGGCGGCGCGGTTATGACTGGCGGGCCTGCGAGGCGCGGCTCAACGCGCTGGGCCAGTTCATTACCGAAATCGACGGGCTGGACATCCATTTCCTGCATGTCCGCTCGCCCAATGCCGATGCTCTGCCGCTGGTCATCACCCACGGCTGGCCGGGTTCGGTGATCGAATTCATGGGCGTGATCGAGGCGCTGGCCAATCCGGAGGACGGCGGGCAGGCCTTCCACGTTGTCGCGCCGTCGCTGCCGGGGTTCGGATTTTCGGGCAAGCCCAAGCACACCGGCTGGGGGGTGGAGAAGATCGGCCGCGCCTGGGGCGAGCTGATGGCGCGCCTGGGCTATGACCGCTGGGTCGCGCAGGGCGGCGACTGGGGCAGTGCGGTGACAACCGCGATTGGCGTGCAGCAGGTGCAGGGCTGCATCGGTATCCACCTCAACATGCCGGTCGGGCGGCCCGAGCCTGAGGAACTGGCCAATCCCACCCCCGCCGAGGTCAAGGCGCTGGGCGCGCTCAAGCATTATCTGGACTGGGATTCGGGCTATTCCACCCAGCAGCGCACGCGGCCCCAGACCGTGGGTTACGGGCTGGTCGACAGTCCGGCAGGGCTGGCGGGCTGGATTTTCGAGAAGATGTGGGCCTGGACCGACAATGCCGGATCGCCGTTCGACGCGCTGTCGCGCGATGCGATCCTCGACAACCTGATGCTCTACTGGCTGCCGGCCACCGGCGCTTCCTCTGCCCGGCTCTACTGGGAGAGCTTCGGCAGCTTTACGCCGCAGCAGGTGACGCTTCCGGTCGCGGTCAGCGCCTTCCCGAAGGAAATCCTGCCCTGTCCGCGCCGATGGGCGGAGCGCAATTTCCCCAACCTCGTCCACTGGGGCGAGATGGACAAGGGCGGGCACTTCGCCGCCTGGGAACAGCCTGATGCCTTCGTGCGCGAACTGCGCACCGCCTTTGCCCTGATGCGCTGAGTGCGGCCTACTTGGCGAAGGCCGCCGCGATTTCCAGCTGGACCGCGTCCGACACCAGCGGAATGGCATAGGCCACGCCGAACTGGCTGCGCAGGATCGTGCCGCGCGCGGTGAAACCGACGTTTTCCTTGCCGCCCATCGCGGCCGGAGCCTTGCCCGCGCCATAGAAGGTCGCGTCCAGTGTCACCGGGTGGGTCACGCCGTTGAGCGTCAGGTTGCCGCTGATCTTGCCGCGATCCTTGCCGGTGACGACCACCCGGGTCGAAACGAAGCGGGCCGGGGCGGGATCGGCGCCGAAGAAGTCGGGCTTGCCGCCCGCTTCCTTGGGCGCGCGCAGCAGGTGGGCGGTGAGGGCGGAACTGGCGGTTGCCACGCCTGCAACCGGAATCGTGACGTCGACCTTGGCGCCCGCCGGGTTCTTCGGATCAAGTTCCAGCGTGCCGGTTACCCCGCCGAACAGGCCGGTGTAGGGGCTGAAGCCGAAGTGATCGACCGTCCAGCGCACCAGCGTGTGGCCGGGATCGGCCTGATAGGTGCCGCCAGTGACGGCTGCGGTGGACTTGCTGCCGGGGAGCGCCGGGGCCTTTTGCGCGTAGGTCGGCGCGGTCAGCAGCAAGGCGCTGCCGAGGGCAAGGGCGGTAAGGATGCGGCTGGACATGAAAAACCTCCGGGGAAGGACTTGCGAATTGTTCGCAATCCTGCCCCGGAGGCGCTGTCAGGTCAAACAGTCAGATTGGATCGGACTTAGTTCTTTTCCTGGTCCACCAGCTTGTTCTTGCCGATCCACGGCATCATCGCGCGCAGCTGCGAGCCGGTCTGTTCGATCGGGTGGGCTTCGGCTGCCTTGCGGGCTGCCTTCAGCTCGGGCTGGCCGGCGCGGTTGTCGAGCACGAAGTTCTTCACGAACCGGCCCGACTGGATGTCGGCCAGCACGCGCTTCATTTCGGCCTTGGTTTCGGCGGTGATGATGCGCGGACCGGTGGTGATGTCGCCGTATTCCGCGGTGTTCGAGATCGAATAGCGCATGTTGGCGATGCCGCCTTCATAGAGCAGGTCGACGATCAGCTTGGTTTCGTGGAGGCACTCGAAATAGGCCATTTCCGGAGCGTAACCGGCTTCGACCAGCGTTTCGAACCCGGCCTGGATCAGGTGGGTGATGCCGCCGCACAGCACGGCCTGCTCGCCGAACAGGTCGGTTTCGCACTCTTCCTTGAAGTTGGTCTCGATGATGCCCGAGCGACCGCCGCCAACGCCCGAGGCATAGGCCAGGGCAACGTCATGGGCATTGCCGGTCGCGTCCTGGTGGACCGCGATCAGGCAGGGCACGCCGCCGCCCTTGACGTATTCGCCGCGCACGGTGTGGCCCGGGCCCTTGGGCGCGATCATGATGACGTCGATGTCGGACGGCACTTCGATCAGGCCGAAGTGGATGTTGAGGCCGTGAGCGAAGGCCAGCGCGGCGCCGGGGCGCAGGTTGCCCTTGATGTCGTCGGCCCAGATCGCGGCCTGGTGCTCGTCAGGCGCAAGGATCATCAGCACGTCGGCCCAGGCGGCGGCTTCCTTGTTCGGCATCACCTTGAAGCCGGCGGCTTCGGCCTTCTTGGCGCTGGCCGAACCGGGGCGCAGCGCGATCGCCACTTCCTTGACGCCGCTGTCACGCAGGTTCTGCGCGTGGGCGTGGCCCTGGCTGCCATAGCCCAGAACGGCGATCTTCTTGCCCGTGACCAGGTTCAGGTCGCAATCGGCGTCGTAGTAAACCTTCATTTCCGCTTCCTATTCAAACGTCATGCTGAACTTGTTTCAGCATCCATTGCGCAACAAATCCTGCCCTGGCCTTTGGCGCACCATGGACCCTGAAACGAGTTCAGGTGACGGCGCAGGAAAGGGAAGGGGTTAAATCCTAGGCAGCCTCGGCCCCCCGCATCATGCCGACCACGCCGGTACGGCCGACTTCGACCAGCCCCAGCTCGCGCATGAGGCTGACGAAGCGGTCGATCTTGTCGGGCGTGCCGGTCAGTTCGAACACGAAGCTGTGGGTGGTGGTATCGACCACCTTGGCGCGGAACACGTCGGCCAGGCGCAGCGCCTCGACCCGCGCCTCGCCCGTGCCGGCCACCTTGACCAGCGCCAGTTCGCGCTCGACGTGGGCGCCCATTTCGGTGAGGTCGACCACCTTGTGTACCGGCACCAGCCGGTCGAGCTGGGCGTGGATCTGGTCGATCACCGCCGGCGGGCCGTGGGTGACAATGGTGATCCGGCTGACCGAGTGGTTCTCGGTAATGTCGGCCACAGTCAGGCTGTCGATGTTATAGCCGCGCGCCGTGAACAGCCCGGCGATCTTGGCGAGAATCCCCGCCTCGTTATCGACCGTGATGGTCAGGACGTGGCGTTCCGACGCTTCATGCTTGATCTTCATCATGGTGAGGCCCCCCTTAGACCAGCGCCTTGGCTTCGTCGTCCATGGTTCCCGCCACGGTATCGCCGTAGAGGATCATGTCGGTGTGCGCCGCGCCGCTGGGGATCATCGGGAAGCAGTTGGCTTCCTTGGCGACCAGGCAATCGACGATCACCGGGCCGTCATGGTCGATCATCGCCTGGATTCCGGCGTCGAGCTGGCTTTCGTCCTCGATGCGGATGCCCTTCCAGCCGTAAGCCTCGGCCAGCTTCACGAAATCGGGCAGGCTGTCGGAATAGGAGTTCGAATAGCGGCTTTCGTAGGTCAGTTCCTGCCACTGGCGGACCATGCCCATCCACTCGTTGTTGAGGATGAAGACCTTGACCGGCAGGCGGTACTGGGTCGCCGTGCCCAGTTCCTGGATGTTCATCTGGATCGAGGCATCGCCGGCAATGTCGATCACCAGGCTGTCCGGGTTACCCAGCTGCGCGCCGATCGCGGCGGGCAGGCCGTAGCCCATGGTGCCCAGGCCACCCGAGGTGAGCCACTTGTTCGGCTCGAAGAACGGGAAGTACTGCGCCGCCCACATCTGGTGCTGGCCGACCTCGGTGGCGATCACCGGCTTCTTGTCCTTCGTCAGCTCGAACAGCCGCTCGACTGCAAGCTGCGGCATGATCGCGGCCGTGCTGGCCGGATAGGCCAGGCTCTGGCGCGCGCGCCAGCCGTCGATCCGGGCCTTCCATTCGGTCAGGTCCTGGGCCTGGCGGTTGCCCCAGGCAGCGATCAACTGTTCCAGCACCGCTGCGCAATCCCCCAGGATCGGCAGGTCGACGGGGACGGTCTTGTTGATCGAGCTCCGGTCGATATCGATGTGGATCTTGATCGAATCCGGCGAGAACGCATCAAGCCGCCCGGTCACCCGGTCGTCAAACCGCGCGCCGATGCAGACCATCAGGTCGGCCCGGTTCATCGCCATGTTGGATTCGTAAGTGCCGTGCATCCCCAGCATGCCCAGCCAGTCGGCATGGTCCGCCGGGAAGGCGCCAAGGCCCATCAGGGTGGAAGTCACGGGCGCGCCGGTCAGCGCCTGAAGCTGGCGGAGCAGCTCTGCCGCGCGCGGGCCGGAATTGATGACGCCGCCGCCGGTGTAGAAGATCGGCGCCTTCGCGCCTGCGATCAGTTCGACCGCGCGGGCGATATCGCTGTCGGGCGCGGTGGAGGGCGGGTTGTAGCGGATCTGCCGCTGCGCCGCGCCGTCGTCCAGCCGGGCCGAGGCGATCTGGACGTCCTTGGGAATGTCGATCACGACCGGGCCGGGGCGGCCGGTGGTGGCGATCTGGAACGCCTCGTCGATGATCGCGGCGAGTTCCGACGGGTCCTTCACCAGGTAATTGTGCTTGGTGCAGTGCCGGGTGATGCCGATGGTGTCGGCTTCCTGGAACGCGTCGGAGCCGATCAGCCCGGTCGGGACCTGCCCGGTGATGACCACCAGCGGAATCGAATCCATGAAAGCGTCGGCAATCCCGGTAACCGCATTGGTCGCGCCGGGACCGGAAGTGACGAGGACCACGCCGGGCTTGCCGGTGGAGCGGGCATAGCCCTCTGCCGCGTGGGCGGCGCCAGCCTCGTGCCGGACCAGGATGTGGCGGATGCGCGCATCGCCAAACAGCGCGTCGTAGATCGGCAGCACCGCCCCGCCCGGATAGCCGAACACATATTCGACCCCCTGACGAACCAGGCTTTCGACCAGAATCCCCGCGCCGCTGCGCTCCTCGCTCACTGTATCGCCCTTTCGCATTTCAAACTCGCGGCGCCCTTAAAGAGCCGACCCGGCACAGCGAACTGTGCCGGGTCTCCTCTCCAACTCGCGCAAGTGCCGCCTCGGCGGCAAGTGGAGGCGCGATACGAGACAGGAAATATCATGTCAAGCGTTAAGTGCGCAACAAAAGTGCGAACGCGCTTTCAATATCGCAATATTCCGATTGGCTGCGCGGCCACTCCGGCGGGGGCTGGCGGCGGAACCAGGTGAACTGGCGCTTGGCATAGTTGCGGGTGGCCTGCGCGCCGCGCACCTCGGCCTCGGCAAGGTCGATCTCTCCGGCGAGGTATGCGGCCACCTCGGGCACGCCGATGGCGCGCATCACCGGCAGCGCGGGATCGAGATTCCGTGCGATCAGCGCTTCCACCTCGGCAATTGCGCCCTCGTCGAGCATCGCCAGGAAGCGCGCGTCGGCGCGGGCATGGAGCCAGTCGCGCGGCGGCAGGAGGATGAGCGGGGCGACTCGGACCGAGTCGCCGATGCCGCCGACCTTGCGCGCCTGCCATTCACGGATCGGGGTTCCCGTCGAACGGATCACTTCGAGCGCGCGGGCGACACGTGTGGTGTCGCTCGGGCGCAGGCGTGCGGCGGCTTCCGGATCGCACAGCGCAAGCGCGGCATGGGCCTCGGCGACGGGCAGCGCGCGGACCTCGGCGCGAATCGCGGGATCGATCGGGGGGACGGGGGCGATGCCCTCGAACAGCGTGCGGATATAGAGGCCGGTGCCCCCGACGAGGATGGGGAAGCGGGCGGCTTCGATTTCAGCGCGCGCCATCGCGGCCCATTCAGCGGCGGAACAGGCCTGCGCGCCATCCTGCGTCCCGAACAGGCGGTGCGGCGCGCGCGCTTCTTCCGCCCCCGAAGGCCGCGCGGACAGGACGCGCAGATCGCGATAGAGTTGCGAGGCGTCAGCGT
>CALMJG010000181.1 GCA_937864195.1 uncultured Novosphingobium sp. | reverse complement strand
CGCGGCATGAACGGCGCGCCGAAGCAGGTGGAGAAGGTCGCTTCCGGCTCGGTCACGCCGATTTCGGTGCCCGCGACACGCGCGGTGTAGCCCGACAGGAAGTGATACATCGCCTGGTCCGGGGTCAGCCGCGCGATCGGCGGCAGCACGCCGTAAGCGTCGGCGGTGAGGAAGATCAGGTTGGCCGGAACCGGGCCGAGGTTTTCTTCCGAAGCGTTCGGGATGAAGTCGATCGGATAGGAACCGCGGCTGTTTTCAGCCAGGCTGTTGTCGTCGAGGTCAATCTCGCGCGTCACGGGATCGATCACAACGTTTTCCAGCACCGTGCCGAAGCGTTTGGTGGTGGCGAAGATTTCCGGCTCGGCCTCTTCCGACAGGCGGATCATCTTGGCGTAGCAGCCGCCTTCGAAGTTGAACACGGCGGTGTCCGACCAGCCATGCTCGTCGTCACCGATCAGGGTGCGGCTGGCATCGGCCGACAGCGTGGTCTTGCCAGTGCCCGACAAGCCGAAGAACACAGCGGTCTTGCCGTCGGGACCGATGTTGGCAGAGCAGTGCATCGGCATCACGCCCTTGACCGGCAGCAGGTAGTTGAGGATGCCGAACACCGACTTCTTCATCTCGCCAGCATAGGCGGTGCCGCCGATCAGGATCAGCTTTTCCGAGAAGTTGACCGCCACCACGGTTTCCGAACGGCAGCCGTGACGCTCCGGATCGGCGCGGAAGGTGGGCAGATCGATGATGGTGTATTCGGGGATGAAGCCGTCCAGTTCACCCTCGGTCGGGCGGACCAGCAGGGTGCGGATGAACAGGTTGTGCCAGGCAAGCTCGTTGATCACGCGCACGTTGACGCGGTGGTCGGCCTGCGAACCGCCGAACAGGTCGGCCACGTAGAGGGTGTTCTTCTCGGCCAGGGCGGCCATGAAGTCCGCCTTGAGCGCGGCGAAGTGCTCGGGAGTCATCGACACGTTGGTCTTGCCCCACCACACGGTGTTTTCGGTCACGCCGTCGCGGACGATGTACTTGTCCTTGGCGCTGCGGCCGGTGTGCTTGCCGGTTTCGACGACCAGCGGGCCATCCTTCGACAGGACGCCTTCGCCGTTGCGCACGGCGTGCTCAACCAGCGGCGCGGTGCCGAGGTTGGCGTGGATGGTGGCACTGGTAGTGATGCCCTGCTTGTCGAGGGGGAAGGAAAGCGAACCGGTCAAGCTCATCTCCATGATCGTGGACGAAGACGCGGACACGCCCCCGTGAATGGCGCTGCATACCTATGCGGCAGGAGTCGAGGGGGCGCATAATCGACGCGGTCGATTCCGTCAAATCACGCGGGCAATTGTTGGCGCGCCTTGCGGGGCCGCGCGCCAGGGGCTAGCCGTGGCGATCTTCCAGACCGCCCAAGCCGGATACCCGATGGACCAGCCGCCCGCCCCTGAACCTTCCACTGCGCCCGGCGAGCCGCAGGTGATCGCGCTGGTCGACGATGATCGCAACATCCTGACCACGGTTTCGATCGCGCTCCAGTCGGAAGGCTTCGCCACGCGGCTCTATTCCGATGGCGCTGCCGCGCTGAAGGCCCTGCTGGAAAACCCGCCGGACCTGGCCGTCTGCGACATCAAGATGCCGCGCATGGACGGGTTCGAACTGCTGCGCCAGCTGCGCGCGAAAAGCGCCCTGCCGCTGATCTTCCTGACCAGCAAGGACGAGGAGCCCGACGAGGCGCTGGGGCTGGCGCTGGGCGCGGACGACTACATCACCAAGCCGTTCAGCCAGCGCCTGCTCGTCGCCCGCATTCGCGCGATCCTGCGGCGCAGCGATTTCGTGCGTGCCGCCGCCGGCGAGGCCCAGAACGAGGCCCAGCCGGAGCCGATCCGGCGCGGGCGCCTGACCATGGACCCGCTGCGGCACGAGGTCACCTGGGCCGGCCAGCCGGTATCCCTTACCGTCACCGAGTTCCTGATCCTCGAGGCGCTGGCCAGCCGCCCGGGCGTGATCCGCACCCGCAACCAGCTGATGGATGCAGCCTACGACGACGACGTGTTCGTCGACGACCGCACGGTGGACAGCCACATCAAGCGCCTGCGCCGCAAGTTCCGCGCCGCCGATCCGGACTTCGCCGCGATCGAGACGCTGTACGGCGCGGGCTATTCCTTCGCCGATGGCTGAACGCGCGGTCCGCATCGGCTCGGCCCGGCGGCAGTGGACGCGGCGCACATCGCTGACCGTGCGGATTCTTGCGGTCAACATCATCGCACTGGCGCTGATGGCGGGTAGCCTGTTCTACCTCGATTCCTACCGCAAGCAGCTGCTCGACCAGCGCTTCAAACTGGCGGCGGCAGAGGCGGAGATCCTGGCCGACGGCCTGGCCCAGACCGGCCGCGACGGCCAGCAGGCCCTCGTCCGGCGCGTCAGCAGCCAGCAGCAGCTGCGGATCAGGCTTTATGGCCCGGACGGCGCGCTGCTGATCGACAGCGACCGCCTTGGCCCGCCGGCCTTCACTCTGGTCGATCCGGCGGCCGAGCCGTTCCTGCTGCGCGCCGCCCGCCAGCTCGACCGGGCGATGAACTTCGTCCTGGGGGCGGAACCGGTTCCCGCCTACCGCGATCCCGCGCGTGACAGCGCCGCCGCATGGCCGGAACTGGGCGCCGCCCGCGCGGATGGCGCCACCCATGTCGCCCAGCGCGCCGCACGCGACGAGACTCCGGTGATCAACGCCGCCGCGCGGGTCGGACCGGACGGCGACCTGCTGCTGACCACCCGCAACTCGCGCGACATCACCAAGGAAGTGCGCGACGCGCGCGGCACCCTGGGAATCGTGCTGGCGGCCACCCTGATCATCTCGATCCAGCTCTCGCTGTTCCTCGCGCGGACCATCGTCCAGCCCTTGCGCGCCCTGATGCGCGCCGCGATCCGGGTGCGCCTGGGCCGCGACCGCGAAGTCGTGGTGCCGCGCCTGCCCGACCGGGGCGACGAGATCGGCCTGCTGGCGCGCGCCCTGTCCGACATGACCGGCGCGCTGCGCAGCCGGATCGACGCGGTGGAAAGCTTCGCCGCCGATGTCGCGCACGAGATCAAGAACCCGCTCGCCTCGCTGCGCTCCGCACTCGAAACGCTTGAGAAGGTCGACGATCCGGACCTGCGCCGCCAGCTGACCGCCATCGCCACCCATGACGTGCGCCGGATCGACCGGCTGGTCAGCGAGATTTCCGAGGCCAGCCGGATCGACGCCGAACTCAGCCGCACCGAATTCGTCCCCGTGGACCTGCGCGCGCTGGCTTCCGCGCTGGTCACCGCGCGCGAGCAGCGGGGCGAGAACCGGGGGTGCCAGCTGGTGCTCCAGCCGCTCGGCCCCGGCCCGTGGGACGTACCGGGCGATCCCGCCCGGCTGGAGCGCGTGCTGGAAAACCTGATCGACAACGCCGCCTCCTTCTCGCCCGAAGGGGGCCGGATCGCGCTGCGGCTGGAACACCACGGCGATCGCATCGAACTGGCCGTGATCGACGAAGGCCCGGGCATCCCCCCCGAAGCGCGCGAGAAGGTGTTCGAGCGCTTCCACTCGCTGCGCCCCTCGGGCGAGGCGTTCGGCAGCCATTCCGGGCTTGGCCTGGCGATCGCCCGGACGATCGTTGCCGCGCACGACGGCACCCTGGTCGCGATCGACCGCGACGACGGCCGCCCCGGCGCCTGCCTGCTGGTGGAGCTTCCTGCGATCGGCGAGGAGGACGAGGAATGAGCCTGCTCGCCAATGTCTCCTGCGTGGCCCGGGATGGCCGGGCAGTGCTGATCGAAGGGACGTCCGGCAGCGGCAAGTCCAGCCTCGCGCTCGCCCTGATCGACCGCGGGGCCGTGCTGATCGGTGATGACGGCGTGGCGCTTGCGGCGCGCTCCAGCAAGCTGTTCGCCAGCCCGCCCGAGCGGATCGCGGGGCTGATCGAGGTCCGCAACGTCGGACTGATCAGCCTGCCCACAGCCGCCGACGTGCCCGTGGCGCTGGTCCTGCGGCTCGACACGCAGGCCCCGCGCTTCATCGACGCCGCCGAGGCCTGCAACGTCGGCGGGATCACCCTGCCCCTCGTCCGCCTCTGGCCCGACGGGGCGAACCTCGCGCTCAAGGCGGAACTGGCACTATCGCATTGGGGCCTTTCCTTTTTGCCGAGCCCTGAGCCATAAGCGCGGCGATGCCCGAATCCCCTGCTCCGTCCGCCCGCCAGCGCGTCCTGCTCGTCACCGGCCTGCTTGGCGCCGGCAAGACCACCGCACTGAGGGTGCTTGAAGACCTGGGCTGGGAGACCATCGACAATTTCCCGATCCGCCTGCTCGACCGCCTGATCGACAGCCCGAATGCCTCGATCAGCGACATGCGCGCGCCGCTGGCGATCGGTTTCGATTCGCGCACCCGCGGCTTTGATCCAAACAAGGTGATCGAACGGGTGAAGCGGCTCGTCGACCGGCCGGACCTAGAACTGACCACCCTGTTCCTCGACTGCTCGGGCGCCGAGCTGGAGCGCCGCTACAACGAGACGCGCCGCCGCCATCCGATGGCGCAGGACCTGCCGGTCGCGGCCGGGATCGCCGCCGAGCGCGAGGCGATGGAGCCACTGCGCCGCTGGGCGGACATGGTGATTTCCACCACCGACTTCACCTCAAACGACTTGCAACTGGCAATCCGCGAACGATTCCTGCCCGATGCGCCGCGCACCATGACGGTCACCATCACCAGCTTCGGTTTTTCGCGCGGGATGCCGCCGCTGGCCGATCTGGTGTTCGACATGCGGTTTCTCGATAACCCGCACTGGGATGCGCAGCTGCGCCCGCAGACCGGGCTGGACGCCGGCGTGGGGGCCTACATCCGCAAGGATCCGGCCTTCGACGAAGCCTTCGGGCGGATCCGCGACCTGATCCTGATGCTGCTGCCGCGCTACCAGGCGCAGGGCAAGGCCTATCTCAACATCGCCTTCGGCTGCACCGGGGGGCGGCACCGCTCGGTCTTCGTGACCGAGCAGATCGCGGCGGCGCTGCGCGGCGCGGGCTATTCGCCCACCGTCATCCACCGCAACCTCTCTGCCCGCGCGGCGGATCTTGTCGAAGGAAAGCATTGACCCCGGGGGGTATCAGCGGCATGGCCGCCCGTCACCTTGCGGCGGGATTCGACTTGCCTACATAGGAAACTGGCACTGGGCCGCAGCACAGGAACGTCGCGTCGCCATGATCGGCATCATTCTGGTCACCCACGGCAAGCTTGCCGAGGAGTTCAAACATGCGATGCAGCACGTCGTCGGCCGCCAGGAAGCCGTAGCCACTGTCTGCATCGGCCCGAACGACGACATGGAAGCCCGCCGCCGCGAGATTTCGGACGCGGTCAAGGCGGTCGATTCCGGTCAGGGCGTCATCATCCTCACCGACCTGTTCGGGGGCACGCCTTCCAACCTGGCGATTTCGCTGATGGAAGCCGGCAAGGTCGAAGTGATCGCGGGGATCAACCTGCCGATGCTGATCCGCCTCGCCAAGGCGCGCGGCTGCATGGATCTGGCCAAGGCCACCGTCGCGGCGCGCGATGCGGGGCGCAACTACATCACCATCGCTTCGGAGTTCCTCGGCCAGGACGCCTGACAATAGAGAAAAGGGGGGATTCCGATGACCGAGGCACGCGATAGCGTAGAAATCGTCAACAACCGGGGGCTGCACGCCCGGGCCAGTGCCAAGTTCGTCAATGCCGTCGCCAAGCTGGGCGACAGCGTTGCGGTCACGGTCCTCAAGGATGGCGCGGATGCGGCCGGAGGCTCGATCCTCGGCCTGATGATGCTCGGCGCGGCCAAGGGCGACAGCATCGACATCGTCGTATCCGGCGAAGGCGCGGACAGCGCGCTGCTCAAGCTGGTCGGGCTGGTCAAGGACGGCTTTGGCGAGGATTGATGGCGTGACCACGCGCCGCACCATCACCGGTTTTTCCAACCCCGCGGTCAAGGCGCTGCGCGCGCTGCGCGAGAAGAAGCACCGCAAGGCCGCAGGGCAGTTCCTGGCCGAAGGGCTGCGCCTGCTGACCGATGCGCGAGAATGCGGCCACCTGCCGCAGGTGCTGGTGATGTCCACCACCCGCGATCCGCACCCCCTGCTTCAGGCGCTTGAGGCCGATGTCCTCGCGGCTGGCGGCGAAGTGCTGGAAATGGCACCGGACCTGCTGTCCAAGATCACCGGCAAGGACAACCCGCAGGCCGTGGCCGGGGTCTTCGCGGAATTCGACACGAGCCTTGCCGCACTTGACCGGAGCAAGGCGAGTATCTGGCTGGTGGCGCAGGCGCTGCGCGATCCGGGCAATCTTGGCACCATGCTGCGCACCGGCGATGCGGTGGGCGCGGGCGGGCTGATCCTGCTGGACGACTGCGCCGATCCCTTCTCGGTCGAGGCGGTGCGCGCCAGCATGGGCGCAGTGTTTACGCAAGGCATCGCCCAGGCACGGTGGGACGAGTTCCTGCCCTGGCTGCGCTCCGGCCCCGGCCAGCTGGTAGCCGCATCGCTGCGCGAGGCGGTTCCCTATCGCGGCGCGCCCTATGCTGCTCCGTGCTTCATCATGGTCGGCAACGAAAGCCGGGGCCTGCCCGAGGACTACGAGGCGGCCTGCGACCTGCGCGTCACCATGCCGATGAAGGGCCGCGCCGACAGTCTCAACGCCGCTGTCGCGGGCGCGGTACTGGCCTACGAAGTGCTGGCGGCATTGGACAATTAGGCCGCGTTCAGGCTGCGATCAGGCTGGCCGGTCCAGTTTGGCAGGCATGAAGTACATTTTTCCGGCTGCCGCCTTCGTCCTCCTGAGCGCTTGCGCCACCACCGCCCAGCCGCCGCGTCCGGAACTGGCGAACAGCCATTGGCGCTTTGAGCGGATCGACGGCGCCGCCCCCGTCTCCCCCCGCGCCCACCTCGAGTTCAAGCCGGACCGGATTTCCGCGACCGTCGGCTGCAATGGCCTGGGCGGTGACTGGCGGATCGACGGGAGCCGCATCATCACCGGCCCCTTCATGTCGACGCGAATGTTCTGCGAGGGCCTGATGGAGCAGGAACGCGCGGTGAGCGATCTTCTGTCCGCTTCGCCCGGCTGGAAACTGGCCGGAAACCGGCTGGAGCTGGACGGCGCCGGACACCGCGCGGTGCTGGTCCGCGTCAGTCCCCCGCGACGAACGCCATGAGCCGCCACTCGCCTTCCTGCTTCTCGGCAACCAGCCGGTAATCGAGCGGACTGCGCAGCGCAGCGCTGGCAATATAGCCCTGCTCCTTGCGGCCCGTCAGGCTGACCTTGCGGAAGTCGCCGCGCTCATCGGACGCATCGACCAGATGCCATGACACCAGCGCCAGCACCGGCGCGGCCTGCTCGGGAGCGGCGCGCAGGGGCACCTTGTCCCCGCTCACCAGCAGGACCTGAAAGGGGTCAGCCTCGCCCAGATCCTGGTCGAAGAACCACGGCAGGACCAGATTGTCGCCTTCCGCTCCCTTCGCGCAGCCGAGCCGGAGGATCGCGTCGAGTTCCTCCCAGAGCCGCTTCCCCTCGGCCCCCGACAGCCGCCGCCGCAGTTCTTCCCGGCCGCTTCCGCCACCAAAGTCGAGCACGATTCCGGGATCGGCCAGCGCCGCAAGGGCAGCCGCATCGCGGCTCTTGACCGCTGCCGCGAGCCGACCGGCAAAGGCGCTCCAACCCGGCTCTGCTCGGCATTCATCGCGCGGACCATAGGGCCCGGCAATTTCCGGCATAGCGGGAGTTGGAGCAGGTGCCGCCGATGGCGCTTCGGTCGCAACCGCGACTGGCGAAGGCGCGGGTTCAGGCGCGGACGACTGCTGCTCTACCTTGCGCTCGCAGCCTGCCAGCAGCAGGCCGGGGAGGATCAGGAGAGCAAGGCGGCGCATGATCACTCCGCCGCCTCTTCGCCTGCCGGCGCTTCACTCGCCACCTCGAGCGCGGGCAGCGCCGCATCGCCATAGCGCGGCGCGGTTTCGACCAGCGCGACCTCCTCGCTGATTTCGCGCTTGCCGATCTTGATGTGCTTTTCCGTCAGGCGGCGCGCGCGGCTGAGCACATTGCCTTCATAGGTGCGGGCGAAATCATTGAAGGAATTGACCGCGCGGCCGAGATGGACGCCCGTCTTCATCAGGTCGTCCTGCGTCTTGGCGAGGCTGTCGTAGAGGTCGGAGGCGAGCTTGCCGATCTCGCGCGCTTCCTTGGCCAGCCCCTCCTGCTGCCAGACCTGAGCGATCGTGCGGGCGATCGCGACAAGGTTGGTCGGGCTGGCCAGCAGCACCTTGTTGCGGAAGGCAAAGTCCCACAGCGCGGTATCGTGTTCCAGCGCGGCGGCGATGAAATGCTCGCCGGGGACGAACATGATCACGTAGTCCGGCGCATTCTCGAACTGCGACTGGTAGCTCTTGGTGCCGAGCGTCTGGATGTGGTTCCGCATCGAGGCGGCGTGCTGATCGAGGTGGGCCTTGCGCGCTTCCTCTCCCTCCGCCTCGAACGCGTCCTGATAGGCATTGAGCGAGACCTTGGCGTCGATCACCAGCTGCTTGTTGCCCGGAATGCGCACGATGGCGTCGGGCCGCAGGCGCCCCTCCTCGGTGTTGATCGAATGCTCGGTGACGAAATCGGTGTGTTCGGACAGGCCGCACTGTTCCAGCACGTTGCGCAGCTGCTGCTCGCCCCAGCGCCCCCGCGCCTTGGGGGCATTGCGGAGCGAATTGCCCAGCCGCATCGCCTCGGCCCGAACGGCTTCCTGCCCCGTGCGCAGCGCCTCGATCTGGCCGAACAGCTGGCCGAAGGCGTCGACCCGCTGCTTTTCGAGGCCCTGGACCTGCTCCTCATAGCTTTTCAGGCGCTGGTCGACCGGTGCGAGCAGCGACTTCAGGCGCTCGGCGCTGGTTTTTTCGCTTTCGTCGAAGCGGGCCTGGGCGCGGGTGAGGAATGCCTCCTGCGCGCGTTCCAGCACCTTGTTGCCGGCGTTCTCGAATTCCTTGCGCAGCGTTTCCTGCGCCTCGATCAGCAGGCGTTTCTGTTCGGAGAAGTTTTCCGCGTCCGCCTTCAGCCGTTCCAGTTCGGCGCGAAGGCCTTCACGGTCGTCGCGCACCTGGGCAAGCTCGCTGCGCAGCACGGCGGCATCGGCGGCCTGCTGGCGTGCGGCGGCCAGCGCGGGGGCCAGGGCATCGCGTTCGCGCCGCACGTCCTGCAATTCGGCCAGGCTGGTTTCCAGAGCCCTCGCCCTTTCGCTCGTCGCGGCCAGATCGACGGTCATCGCCTTGACGACGCCTTCATTGGCGCGAGCCTCGGCCTCGCGGGCATCGGCCCGCGCGCGCCACTCGGCTACCGGGCGCGAGCCGAGGAACCAGCCGAGCCCAAGGCCGGCCAGCAGAGCAACAATTCCAATGATGAGCGACTGGTCCACGCAAGCCCCGCTAAAGAACGAAGCGAGAACCTAGTCCCTCCGGGCCGATCTGGCAACCGCCGCCTTGCGCCTGTTCCGCAAGGCGTGCGGGGATCACGCCGCCTTGCGCAGCTTTTCCAGCTTTTTCAGCGCCATCTGCCGCTTGAGGCGGCTGAGGTGGTCGATGAAGAGAATGCCTTCGAGGTGGTCCATCTCGTGCTGGAGACAGGTGGCGAGCAGGCCGTCCATTTCCTCTTCACGGACCGTGCCGTCGAGGTCCTGCCAGCGGGCGCGGATGCGGGCCGGGCGTTCGACCTCGGCATAGATTTCCGGCACCGAGAGGCAGCCTTCGGAATAGACCGAGTAGTCATCCGAGGGATCGAGAATCTCCGGGTTGATGAACACCCGGGGTTCCTTCTTGGTCGGCTGGTGGTGATGGTGGTGGCCGTCGTGATCGCAGGCGACCGGCTCGGCATCGGGATCGTCGGGCTGGAGATCGATCACCAGCACGCGCAGCGGCACGCCGACCTGGATCGCGGCGAGGCCGATGCCGGGGGCATCGTACATCGTCTCGAACATGTCGGCGACGAGCGTGCGCAGTTCGTCGTCAAACTGGGTGACGGGCGCCGAGATCTGCTTGAGCAGCGGATCGGGGACTTCGATGATTTCGCGAATGGCCATGGGGGGCCAGATAGTGCGCTTGCCCGCGAATCTCAACCCACCGGACGCCGTGCGCGCAAGGCCTGCGCCAGAGTGCCTTCGTCGAGGTAATCCAGCTCTCCCCCCACCGGCAGGCCGTGGGCAAGCTGGGTGATCCGCACGGGGTAGCCTTCCAGCCGCTCGGCGATGTAGTGCGCGGTGGTCTGCCCCTCCAGCGTAGCGTTCATCGCCAGCACGACCTCATCGATCCCGCCCTGCGAGACTCGCTCGATCAAGGGGCCGATCGAGAGGTCTTCGGGCCGCACCCCTTCCAGCGCGGAAAGCCGCCCGCCCAGTACGTGATAGCGCCCGGTGAACAGGCGCGCCCGGTCCAGCGCCCAGAGGTCGGCCACGTCCTCCACCACGCAGAGCGAGCGGGCGTCGCGGCGCGGGTCGGCGCAGATCGCGCAAGGGTTGGCGGTGTCGACATTGCCGCAGGTCTGGCACTCGACCAGCCGCTCCGACAGGCCCTCCAGCGCGGCCAGCAGCTGGACCAGCGCGGTTTCGCGCCGCTTGATCAGCCACAGCACCGCGCGGCGGGCCGAGCGGGGGCCAAGGCCCGGCAGGCGCGCCAGGGCCTGGGTCAGCGTCTCGATCTCTTGCGATGCCATGCCGCGACAGATAGGGCGCGCTTTCAGGAAAGGCAAAGCCACCATGCGCGTGATCTTCATGGGAACCCCGGATTTTGCCGTCCCGGCGCTGAAAGCGCTGGCGGTGGCAGGGCACGAGGTGGTCGCGGCTTATACCCAGCCGCCCCGCCCCGGCGGTCGGCGCGGCAAGGAACTGACCCCCACCCCGGTCCACAAGGCGGCCGAGGAACTGGGCATTCCCGTGCGCCACCCCGCCAGCCTGAAAGACGCCGACGAACAGACGGCCTTCGCGGCGCTGGGGGCCGATATCGCCGTGGTCGCGGCCTACGGGCTGATCCTGCCTCAGGCGGTGCTGGACGCGCCCCGGCATGGCTGCCTCAATCTCCACGGCTCGATCCTGCCACGCTGGCGCGGGGCGGCGCCGATCCAGCGGGCGATCCTGGCCGGAGACGCCGAGACCGGGGTCGACATCATGCGGATGGAAGCCGGGCTCGATACCGGGCCGGTGCTGCTGGAAGGCCGCACGCCGATTGACCGCAAATCAGCGGGCGAGCTGACCGAGGAACTGGCCCGGATCGGCGCGCGGCTGATCGTGGAAGTAATGTCCGATCTGTCCGCCTATCCGGAGCGGCCCCAGCCGGACGACGGGGTGACCTATGCGAAGAAGATCGACAAGGCCGAGACCCGCATCGATTTCTCACAGGACGCGGTGCAGGTCGAACGCCAGATCCGCGCTTTCGCGCCCGCGCCGGGGGCCTGGTTCGAATATCAGGGCGAGCGCTGCAAGGTGCTGGCGGCCGACCTTGCCGAAGGCAGCGGCGCACCGGGCGAGGTGCTGGACGAGGGGCTGACCATCGCCTGCGGAAGCGGCGCGATCCGCCCGACGCTGGTCCAGCGGGCCGGCCGGCCAGTGATGGGCGTGGCAGAACTGCTGCGCGGCTGGGCGATCCCTTCGGGGACTGCGCTCACTTGACCCGCTTCGCGCTCACTCTCGAATTTGACGGCACGCCGTTTCACGGACTGCAGCGTCAGGCGCATGGGCCGTCGATCCAGCAGGCGGTGGAGGAAGCAGCCCAGCGCGTGACCGGCGAACGGGTGGTGCTCCACGCCGCCGGGCGGACCGACGCGGGCGTCCACGCCCTTGCCATGCCGGTCCATGTCGACATCGCGAAGGACATCGCGCCGTTCCGGCTGATGGAGGCGCTCAACCATCACCTTCGGCCCGATCCGATCGCGGTGCTGGCCTGCGAGGTGAAGGCCGATGACTGGCACGCGCGGTTTTCGTGCCTGGGGCGCAGCTACCTCTACCGCATCGCCAACCGCCGCGCGCCGCTCACGCTGGACCGGGGCCGCGCCTGGCAGGTAGCACAGCCGCTGGACGAGGCGGCGATGCACCGCGCCGCGCAGGCGCTGGTGGGGCGGCACGATTTCACCACCTTCCGCTCGGTCCAGTGCCAGGCCGCCGATCCGGTCAAGACGCTCGACCGGCTGAGCGTGGAGCGGGTGGGTGAGGAAGTCCACATCCGGGCCGAGGCGCGCAGTTTCCTGCACCACCAGGTCCGCTCGATGGTCGGCTGCCTCGCGCTGGTCGGCATGGGGCGCTGGCCTGAGGATCGGATGGCGCAGGCCCTCGCCGCGCGTGACCGGCAGGCGCTGGGGCTCAACGCGCCGAGCGAGGGGCTCTATTTCGTGCGCGCGCTTTACCCCGGTGATTGAGGCATTAGGTTGCATTCCGCAACGCCGTGATGAGCGGCAAGGATTCGGGAGACAACCATGAGCTTTTCAGGCCAGCAGCTTACCACCCAGCTTGATGCCGACGGCACCCTGACCGTCCAGCTGAACGACAAGACGTGGGAGGCCCCCAAGGCGGGCCAGGTGCTGATCAGGGTCGAGGCGACGCCGATCAACCCGTCGGACCTTGGCCTGCTGTTCGCTTCTGCCGATACCGACAACGCGGTCTATTCCCCCGGCAAGGTCGTGGCGAAAATGCCTGACAATGCCACCCGCGCGATGAAGAGCCGCCACGGGCTGGCCATGCCTGCGGGCAACGAGGCGGCGGGCGTGGTCGTCGCGGCGGGCGAAGGGGCCGAGCACCTGATGGGCAAGCGGATCGCCTGCGTTCCGGGCACGGCCTATGCCGACTATGCCATTGCCGAGGCGCAGATGGCCTTCGCGGTGGACGACAGCGTGACCGCCGAACAGGCCGCCAGTTCCTTCGTCAACCCGATGACCGCGCTGGGCTTTGTCGAGACGATGAAGCTGGAAGGCTTCACCGGGATCGTCCACGCCGCCGCCGCATCCAACCTTGGCCAGATGCTGGTCAAGATCTGCCTCGAGGACGGCATTCCGCTGGTCAACATCGTGCGCAGCGAAGCGCAGGTGAAGCTGCTGAAGGATCTGGGCGCGACCCACGTGCTGAACATGACCGACGCGGACTTCATGGCGCAACTGATCGACGCGATTGCCGAAACCAAGGCGATGATCGGCTTCGATCCGATTGGCGGGGGCACGCTGGCCGGGCAGATCCTCACCGCGATGGAAGCCGCCGCCAGCCGGGGCGCCGCCTTCAGCCGCTATGGCTCGTCCGAGGCGAAGAAGGTCTACATCTACGGCGCGCTCGATCTGGGGCCGACGATCCTCAACCGCGCCTTCGGCCTGACCTGGGATCTGGCCGGATGGCTGCTCACCCCGTTCATGATGAAGGCCGGCCCGGAGATCGTCGGGCGGATGCGCGCGCGGGTGATGAAGGACCTGACCACCACTTTCGCCAGCCACTACAAGGCGCGGGTCAGCCTGGAAGGGATGCTGACGAGGGAAGCGGTCAGCGAATACAACGCGCGGCGCACCGGCGAAAAGTATCTGGTGGTGCCCTGATCCTGAGCCGATTTGACCATCCGGCGGCGGCAGGGTAGCTTCCCCAAAATAACGGATCGCATCGCGGACAGGCATTTCGCCTGCGCGCCATGGGGAAATCCGTATGACCCTGCTGCCAAAACCGGGGGTGCCGTTTCTGACCGATGCCGGGCTGGAAACCTGCCTTGTCTTCAAGGAAGGCTTCGAGCTGCCGGCCTTCGCGGCTTTCGTGCTGCTAGACGATCCGCGCGGGCTGGACAGCCTCAAAGCCTATTACCGGGGCTTTCTCGACCTCGCGGAGCGGCACGATACCGGGCTGGTGCTCGACATGCCCAGTTGGCGCGCCAATCCGGACTGGGGCGCGGCGATCGGCTTTGACCGCGATGCGCTGGCGGCGGCCAACCGGGCCGCGCTTGCGATGATCGCTGGCCTGCGCGATCAATCCGCCATGGCCGACCGCGTGGCGCTCAATGCGGTGATCGGTCCGCGCGGCGATGGCTACCGACCGGATGCGATGATGACCGAGCAGCAGGCGCGCGACTACCATGCCTGGCAGATCGGCTGCGCGGCGGAGGCCGGGGCGGACATCGTCACCGGCCTGACAATGAATTACGTCGACGAGGCCCAGGGCATTGCCGCTGCCGCCGGGGTAGCGGGGCTGCCCTGCGTAATCTCGTTCACGGTCGAAACCGATGGCCGCCTACCCGATGGCACGACCCTGGCCGAGGCGGTGCGCCGGGTTGACGATCGTCACGGCAGCCGAGTGCCCTATTACATGATCAACTGCGCCCACCCTTCGCACTTCGCCGGGGTGCTCGGCGATTCCGAACTGGCGGACCGGATCGGGGGAATCCGGGCGAACGCCTCACGTATGAGCCATGCCGAACTGGACGAGGCGGAGACGCTGGACGAAGGCGATCCGGACCAGCTGGCGCAGGACTACCGCGACCTGCTTGGCGATCTGCCCAACCTCTGCGTGCTGGGCGGGTGCTGCGGCACCGATCACCGCCATGTCGACGCAATCGCGCGGGAATGCCTGCCGCTGATGCGCGGCTAGGCGCTGAAGGCACCTGCTGCCAGCGGATCAGCGCGGCGGCGGCGGCGCCAGCTTGCTCAGCCAGTCGAACACCCCGGCCTCGCCCCGGCTGTCGGCATTGCGCCAGTCGAGCGCGTCCTTGCGGCTGTTGAGCTGCCGCCCGTCCGGGGCAACGGCGAACATCGCGGGCGTGCCCTTGAGCCGGGTCACGCCAAAGCGCGGCAGCAGGCCCTCGTTGTGGCCCTGCCCGGTCTGCGGCTTGCCGGCGTCGATGAATACCGCGGCGTAGCGCACGGCAAATTCGCTGCGGAAGCGGTCGGAGGTGAGCATTTTCGCCAGCGATCGGCTGTCATGGCACCAGTCGGCGCCGAAGATGACGAGCAGCGTCTTGCCATTCCGCGCGGCGTCGGCGAGCGCCGCATCCAGTACGGCGCGCGCGTCGGTTTGGGCGGGATAATAAGCCGTTGCCGCCGCCTGCGCCGCGTCCGGGGACGCAGCCAGCGCGGGCGAAGCCGCGCCCAGCGCCAGCAGCAGCGGCGCCAGGCGCACGCCAATCACGCCTTGGCAACCACGCTTTCGGGCAGGTCGGTGCCGAACACGCGCTGGTAGTATTCGGCCACCAGCATCCGCTCGGTATCGTCGCACTTGTTGAGGAACGAAAGGCGGAAAGCAAAGCCCGGATCCTTGAAGATCGCGGTGTTCTGCGCCCAGGTGATGACCGTGCGCGGGCTCATCACGGTGGAAATGTCGCCGTTGATGAAGCCCTGGCGGGTCAGGTCGGCGACCTTGACCATGTTGGCGACCACGTCCGGCGCGGCATCGGTCACCTTCTTGAGGACGATTTCGCCTTCGACCTGGGCGGGCAGATAGTTCAGCTGGACGACGATGTTCCAGCGGTCCATCTGCGCCTGGTTGATCGCCTGGGTGCCGTGATAGAGGCCGCTGGTATCGCCCAGCCCCACCGTGTTGGCGGTTGCGAACAGGCGGAAGTTGCGGTTCGGCCGGATCACCCGGTTCTGGTCGAGCAGGGTCAGCTTGCCTTCGGTTTCCAGCACGCGCTGGATCACGAACATCACGTCAGGGCGGCCCGCGTCATACTCGTCGAACACCAGCGCCACCGGATGCTGGAGCGCCCAGGGCAGCAGGCCTTCGCGGAATTCGGTGACCTGCAGCCCATCGCGCAGCACGATCGCATCGCGCCCGATCAGGTCGATGCGGCTGATGTGCGCGTCCAGGTTGATCCGCACGCAGGGCCAGTTGAGCCGCGCGGCGACCTGTTCGATGTGAGTCGACTTGCCGGTGCCGTGATAGCCCTGGACGATGACGCGGCGGTTGAAGGCAAAGCCCGCCAGGATCGCCAGCGTGGTATCCGGATCGAACACATAGGTGTCGTCCACGTCGGGGGTGCGTTCATCGGCCACGCTGAAGGCCGGAACCTTCATGTCGATATCGATGCCGAACATCTCGCGCACGTCGATTTCCATGTCCGGAGCGGCCAGGATGGTGTTGTCGCGGGTGTCGGCTTGCAGGTTCGGAATGTCAGTCATCGCGCGCAATCGCCTATACGCGCGCGCGCCGCGCTGCAAGCAGGCTTTGCGCCGCGCACAGCGACTTGTTGCACAGGGTCAGGCGCGCGCGGCGATCCCTCCGGCAAAGCCGGTGGCGCGGCAGCTGCGATCGCGCCCATCGGCCTTGGCCCGGTAGAGCGCGGCGTCGGCCAGCCGGTACAGCCGCTTCCATTCGTCCTGCGATCCCACGGGCCCATCGGCAAAGCCGAGGCTGGCCGTAACCGCCAGTCCATGCGGCATCGGCCTGTCCCGGATCGCGTCGAGCACCCGGTCGGGCGGGCACTCGGCCTGGCTTGCCAGCGGCAGGAGCAGCGCAAATTCCTCGCCGCCCATCCTGACCGCGAGGCTGCCGGGAATCCGGACCGACTGGATCGCGCGGGCGATATCGCACAGCACATCGTCACCGACATCGTGGCCCATGCGGTCGTTGATCGCCTTGAAGCTGTCGATGTCGATCAGCATCAGGCGGTGCATGCCGGGACGCCCGACCGCGCTGTCGATGAAGGCGCGGCGGTTGAGCAGGCCGGTCAGCGGGTCGCTGCGTGCCAGCCGCAGTGCCGATTGCTCCCCCTCGCGCGCCAGGTCGCGCTCGCTCGACAGCACGCGCAGCCGGGCGATGATCAGCAGGCTGGACAGCAGGGATTCGATCGCCAGGGCGACCAGATTGCCGTTATCCAGCCAGAAGCTGTAGGGCAGCAGGCCAAAGCCATAGGCCGTCCGCGCCGCGGTAATCAGGATCGGCGGCGACCAGGCCAGCAGGAACAGGCCAAGATAACGGTCGCCCTGCCTGCGCGCCTGCCACAGCACCGGCACGATCGCCACAAACAGCACCAGCCCGCCGAACGAATAGAACCGGTCGAGCAGGTGGATCTGCCAGGGCGCGAGCAGCGCGAACAGGACGGCGCCGAGCATCAGCATCGCCCCCGCCGCCATGGTAAACCGGCGCACCCGCGCGCCGCGCGCCGCATCGCTGAAGAATTCGCGCACGAACTGCACCGCCGCCAGCGCGGTCACCGCCAGCAGGACATAGTTGATCCGCAGCCGGTCGTTGTTGTCGAGCCCGGGAAAGGCCAGCATGGCAATGCCCGACGATGTGAAGGTATAGGCCATCAGCAGGCCCACCATCGCGCAATAGGCCAGCTGGAAGCGGTGGCCCAGCGCCACCCACAGCGCCGAATTGTAGGTCAGCAGCGCCAGACTCAGCCCCGCAAAGCCCGCGTAGAGCGCGACCAGCCAGGCCTTGAGCGCGAAGGATTCGCTGCGGGTCATCAGTTCCGCGCCCAGCACGACGCCGCGCAGGTTGGCGCTGTTCGTCACCTCGATATGGATCGCCTCAAGGGGCGCGGCATGGGTCGGGACGGGAAATTCGAAGATCGCGCCGATGGTCATATAACGCGCGGCGGTGGCCGAATTCCACTCCAGCGCCTCGGTCGTGCCGTCGGCATAGCGGTAGACGATCCGTTCCGCGTCCTGCCACACGCTTGACGTTCGCAGGACGAGCGGATCGTCGGCCTGCGGACTGAGCGGGGCAAGATCGAACCGCACCGCGTAATTGCCCGGCCCACGCTCGGCCTGGCGGGCCGCGCAATCGTAGTGCCGGGGCGCCGCAAGCAGGCGTTCGGCCTCGGTCGGAGCTTCCGGGAGACGGGCGATGCAGGCTTGCAGCGGCACGGCGGCGCTGGCGCTGCCGGACACGCCGCCACCCAGCAGCAAGGCCGCCAGCAGCCATCCCAGCAGTTTCCAGGTCCGTTCCATCGCGCCCGCCATAGCCAGTCGGAGCGAAGACCTGGTTAACGCCGGGGTGCGCCGACTGCGGAAATGGCCGGACGAGCAAAAAGAGCGCCGTCGCCCGTCTGGCGCGGAGCAGCGCAAAGCGGGTGACCGAGCCCTTCAACAGGGTTAGAGTGCAAGACGGGCGGCCAAGGGAGAAGCACCATGGCCTATATCGATGGAGTGATCGTTCCCGTCAAACACGCGCAGGCAGAGGCCTATCGCGAAATGGCGCGCATGGCGGCGCCGATCTTTCTGGAACACGGCGCCCTGCAGGTGATCGAAAGCTGGGGCGAGGACGTGCCCCACGGCAAGCAGACCGACTTTCACCGCGCGGTGGCCGCCGAGCCGGACGAGAACATCGTCTTCTCGCTGGTGGTCTGGCCCAGCCGGGCCGCGCGCGACGCCGGCAATGCCGCCGCGCAGGAAGACCCGCGCTTTGCCGGGATGATGGACCAGCAGGTGTTCGACGGCAAACGCATGATCTTCGGCGGATTCGAGCAGATCCTCGACACGCGGGAGGCATGACCATGGGCACCCTGCAAGGCAGCTGGATCTGGTACGAGCTGATGACCCCGGATCCGCAAGGAGCCCGGGAATTCTACCAGGCGGTGGGTGGCTGGACGATTTCCCCCGGCCACGGCGATCAGGACGACTACAGCCTGATCGCCCGCGCCGATGGCGGCCTGACCGGCGGCGTGCTGGGGCTGACCGCCGAAATGCTTTCGGGCGGCGCAAAGCCGGGCTGGCTCGGCTATATCGCAGTCGACGATCTCGACGCCTTCCTGCCGCGCCTGCAGCAGGCCGGCGGCAAGGTGCTGATGCCGGCGCGCGAGGTGGCCGGTGCCGGGCGGATCGCGCTGGTTGCCGATTGCTGCGGCGCCCCCTTCTACGCCATGACCCCCAGCCCTCCGCCCGGTGGCGGGCCAAGCACGGCCTTCGATCCGCAGCAGGTCGGCAGCTGCGGCTGGAACGAGTTGCTGGCCACCAGCGACGAGGCAGCCGTGACCTTCTATACCGGCCTGTTCGGCTGGTCGCTGCCCCAGACGATGGACATGGGCGAACACGGACCCTACCACTTCATCGCCCATGACGGGGTGCAGATCGGCGCGATCATGCGCAAGGGCCAGGCGCCGGCGGCGATGTGGAACCATTATTTCCGGGTTGCTTCCATTCCCGTTGCCGCCGAGGCTGCCATGGCCCGCGGCGGGCGCATCGCCAACGGTCCGATGGACGTGCCGGGCGGCGACTGCATCGTCCAGGGGTACGATCCGCAGGGCGCGTTCTTCAGCCTGGTCGGCAAGAACGGCTGAGGAGCAGGGCAATGGCCGACTATACCTTCTACACCAATCCGATGTCGCGCGGGCAGATCGCGCGGTGGGCCCTGCACGAAGTCGGCGCGGACTATGCGCAGGTGCTGGTCGACTGGGGCGCGCGTCCCCCTGCCCTGCTGGCCGCCAACCCGATGGGCAAGGTGCCGGTGCTGGTCCACCACACCGCGCAAGCCGACCGGGTGGTAACCGAATGCGCCGCGATCTGCGCCTATCTGGCCGATGTCCATCCCGACAAGGGCCTCCAGCCGCGCGACAGCGAACGCGCGGACTATTACCGCTGGCTGTTCTTCGCGGCAGGGCCGGTCGAGCAGGCGGTGGTCGCCCGATCGATGGGCTGGGAAGTTCCCGCAGCGCGCGAGGCGATGGTGGGCTTCGGCAATTATGACCGGGTGATCGACACCCTGGAACAGCACCTTGCGGGCCGGACCCATGCCTGCGGGGACCGCTTCACCATGGCCGACGTCTACCTGGGCAGCCAGGTGGACTGGGGCCTGACTTTTGGTTCGATTCCCCCGCGCCCCGCGCTGGTCGCCTACGCCGAACGGCTCCAGGCCCGTCCGGCCTGGCGCGCGGCCAAGGCGATCGACCATGCCCTGATCGAGGAAGCAAGCAAATGACCGGCGTAACCCTGTGCCTGTGGTATGACGGCGAGGCCGAGGCGGCCGCGCGCTTCTATGCCGAGACTTTCCCCGACAGCGCGGTCGGCGCGGTCCACCGCGCGCCGGCCGACTTTCCTTCGGGCAAGGCGGGCGATGCGCTGACCGTGGAATTCACGGTGCTGGGCATTGCCTGCATCGGGCTCAACGGCGGGCCGATCTTCAAGCCCAACGAATCGTTCTCGTTCCAGGTCGCCACCGGCGACCAGGCCGAGACAGACCGCTACTGGCACGCCATCGTCGACCACGGCGGCGAGGAAAGCGCCTGCGGCTGGTGCAAGGACCGCTGGGGCTTTTCCTGGCAGATCACGCCCACGGTGCTGACCCGGGGCATGGCCGATCCCGATCCCGCCGTCCGCGCGCGGGTGTTCGAGGCGATGATGACCATGCGCAAGATCGACGTTGCCGGGATCGAGGCGGCGGTGCGCGGCGACGGGGCCAGCGGACAGGC
>CALMJG010000180.1 GCA_937864195.1 uncultured Novosphingobium sp. | reverse complement strand
CCGGTCGAGGTCGAAACGCCCCCGGTGGTGGTCGAGCTGGTGATCCCGCCCGAGGAAGTGGAAGTCGAGCCGCCCGAAGTGGAAGTGGACCCGCCCGAGGTCGAGGTCGAACCGGTGGTGGTCGAGGTCACGACCACCGAGCCGCCGCTGCTGGAGCCGCTGCCGCCGAAGAACCCGCCGAAGAAGCCGCCGCCAAAGCCCATGCCGCCCGAACCGCCGACGACGATGGTCTGCCCGCCGCCGCCGCTTTCCGGCATCGGCTGGGGCGGCAGCTGCGGCATGAAGGGCACGGCCATGGCCATCGCCGGGGGCGGCGCCTCGCAGCTGTAGCTCTTGGTGATCACGCGGCGGATCTTGCGCGCCCTGGGCTGCGCGGCGGCAACGCGGGTGATCTTGCGCTTGACCGGCTTGGCCACGGCGACGCGCTTGGCCGGCTTGGCGTGCTTGACGTACTGGACCTGCGAGGCCGGGGCTTCGGCAACATGCACCGCCCCGCCACCGATGATCGCGCCGCCAGCAGCAAAGGCCGACAGTTTTGCAAGGGCCATCCGAACCGACATAAGCTCTGCTTTCTATACCTGCGGGCCGTTCCGGGTCGGCAATTCCTGCCGCCAGCACGCCCCTGTAGGTGCAAAAGGCCAGAGAGAGGTTAAGGCCTCAATCGCGTTAACCCTGTTTTTGCCCTCCGGATTCGGGATTTAGGCGTTTTACGGCACCCCTCTTGGGGTTCTGTCCCATTCTGGAACCGAAGGCGCGGCAATTGCCAACGCCGCGCCGACGCAAATGGTTAATCCGCTTCCGAATCGTCCCTGTCGAACAGGGTGCCCTGCCCGGCTGGAGGGGTCAGCCCGAGGTGCTTCCAGCCAGATTCGTTAAGGCAGCGGCCGCGCGCGGTGCGGGCGACCAGGCCCAGCTGGATCAGGTAGGGCTCGATCACGTCCTCGATCGTGTCGCGTGGCTCCGACAGGCCGGCAGCCAGCGTTTCCACGCCTACCGGGCCGCCCTTGTAGATGCCGGCGATCATGGTGAGATAGCGCCGGTCCATCGCATCGAGACCCAGCGAATCGACCTCCAGCCGGGTCAGCGCGCCATCGGCCAGGCTCTGGGTGATCACGGCATCCCCGCCGACATGGGCGAAGTCGCGCACGCGCCGCAGCAGCCGCCCCGCCACGCGCGGCGTGCCGCGCGCGCGCCGCGCGATCTCACGCGCGCCCGGCGCATCGATGCCGATGCCCAGCAGCCCGGCGCCGCGCGTCACCACGCGCTCCAGTTCGTCGATGGTATAGAAGGCCAGCCGCACCGGAATGCCGAACCGGTCGCGCAAGGGGGTGGTCAGCAGCCCCGCGCGGGTGGTCGCGCCGACCAGCGTAAAGGGCGGCAGGTCGATCCGCACCGAGCGCGCCGAAGGCCCCTCGCCGATGATAAGGTCGAGCGCGCGGTCCTCCATCGCCGGATAGAGCACTTCCTCGACCTGCGGGTTGAGGCGGTGGATCTCGTCGATGAACAGGACATCGCCGTGTTCCAGATTGGTCAGCAGCGCGGCAAGATCGCCCGCCTTGGCGATCACCGGCCCGGACGTGGCGCGAAAGCCCACCCCCAGTTCCTTGGCGACGATCTGCGCCAGCGTGGTCTTGCCCAGCCCCGGCGGGCCGAAGAACAGCACATGATCCATCGCCTCGCGCCGCGACTTGGCGCTTTCGATGAACACCCGCAGGTTGTCCTTCGCCGCCGCCTGCCCGACGAATTCGGCGAGGCTCTTGGGCCGCAAGGCCGCGTCGGCGTCTTCCACCTGGCGCTGCGGGGTGAGGAGGGGGTTATCGGTCATTGGACGGTGTGATGCTGCACGATGGACCCTGAAACAAGTTCAGGGTGACGGGTTCTGGTGTTGATGGAAATACCTCCGATCTCACGGAAATCGTCGCCCTGAACTTGTTTCAGGGTCCATTTCGCCTCACACCCTGGACCATGCGGCAAGAACGCAACCCCTGCGTCTACATCCTCGCCAGCCAGCCGCGCGGCACGCTTTACATCGGCGTCACGTCTGACCTGATCGGCCGCCTCTGGCAGCATCGCAACAATACGGCCCCCGGCTTCACTGCCAAACACCACGTCCACAGCCTCGTCCGCTTCGAGATGCTGGGCGACATGGAGAACGCCATCCTGCGCGAGAAGCAGCTCAAGCGCTGGCACCGGCAGTGGAAGATCAACCTGATCGAGAGCGAAAATCCGCAGTGGGTGGACCTTGCGGTGGGGCTGGGTTTGCCGCCGCTGGGGCGGGGGAAAACGAGGGATGGATGCTGAAACAAGTTCAGCATGACGATTAAGGCGGGCGGAGGGAGCGCTCACCCCGCAGCTCTCTTCAAACCAACCCGGATCAGGTCATTCAGCCCTGCCCCCTCGCCCAGTTCCTCAAGCGCGCGGGCCACGGCCTCGACCGCGACCTGGGGCTTGAAGCCGAGGTTCTGGAGCGCAGAGACGGCGTCCTGGCTGGCGGAGCCGGCGGGAGCCGCCGCGAGGGCCGCGCCAGCCGGAGAGGGCAGCGCGCCGGCCTTCTCCTTCAGTTCGTTGACGATCCGGGTGGCGATCTTGGTGCCGACACCCTGCGCGCGCGAGACCATGGCGACATCGCCGCCCGCGCAGGCGCGTTGCAGATCGTCCACCGACAGGGCGGAAAGTACGGCCAGCGCCATCTTGCTGCCCACCCCCTGCAGGCCGGTCAGCAGGCGGAACCATTCGCGTTCCCCCGCCGATCCGAAGCCGATCAGGCGCATGTCGTTTTCAGAGACCTGGAGTTCGGTGTGGAGCGTTACCCGGTCGCCCCGCACGCCCAGCGCGTCGAGCGTCCTGGCGCTGCAATGGACCAGATAGCCCACGCCGTTCACGTCGATCACCGCCCAGTCGGGGCCGAAATCCTCGAAAGTGCCGGTCAGCCGTGCGATCATGGTTTGTTCCATGCCGCAATCCGCGCTCGCTGGCAATCCGGCCCGCGCGATTATCCCAAGTGACGCCGGGGACTAGAGACCGATCGGAATATCCGCCGCCACCCGGCAGGCGAGCGCTGCCGCGCCCACTTCCAGCGCGACCTTGGGATCGTCGAGCGCCCCGGCGACGCGGACCAGATCGCCGAAGGTCAGGCGGCTATCGCCCCGATAGTCACGGGCCGCGCGGGCCAGCCGGTCGACCTGCCGGTTGGTGAGGTGGCCCTCGAGAAATTCCGCCGCGCAGCTCGCCTGGTTCGGCGTCAGGCCATAGCGCGTGAGGGCATCGGAAATCCGATAGCGCGAAGCCATGCAGCCCGACAGGGCAAGCCCGGCGAGCGCGGCAAGGACCAACGGGTTGATACGGGGCATGGCTCCCTCCTCCTGTTACTGGAGCATCAACGTGCCATGGCGGCGGCGGTTCCCGCAAGGTGCGCATGGGCGATGGCGACAGCAAGCGCGTCAGCCGCGTCTGCCCCGGCCAGCTTCACGCCGGGCAGCAGCACCTTCAGCATCGCCTGGACCTGCGCCTTTTCGGCCGCGCCGGTGCCGACGATCGCCTTCTTGACGAGGCGCGTGGCATATTCGTGGACCGGCAGCCCCGCACGGGCCAGCGCCAGCAGGCAGACCCCGCGCGCGTGCCCCAGCTTGAGCGTCGACTGCGGGTTCTTGTTGACGAACACTTCCTCCACCGCGCCGCTATCGGGGCGGTGGCGCAGGATCACATCAGTCAGTTCGCGGTCGAGCGTAACCAGCCGGTCGGCCAGCGGCAGGGCCGCGTCGGTCTTGACCTGGCCGTTGGCGACATGGGTCAGCCGGTTGCCGCTTTTCGCCACGATCCCCCAGCCGGTGCAGGTCAGCGAGGGATCGATGCCGATGATCAGCATGTCACAGCTTCAGCCCCAGTCGCGGGCCGATCTGCATCATGGCGAGGTAGAGCACCACGGTGAGCGCGCAGCCCAGCGCCAGCGCCAGCCAGAACGGCACGCCGTGGCGCAGCATGGCCGGAATGGCGAGGAACATCGGCAGGCTGGGCAGGACGTACCAGAAGGTCGCCTCGGCATGGACGGCCATGTTCTCGGCATCGGGGCGGGCGTGCCACAGGAACATCATCCCCAGCACCGAGACCAGCGGCAGCGAGGCAATCAGCGCGCCCAGCGTGGGCAGACGCTTGCCGATCTCGGCAATCGCGACGATCAGGGCGCCCGACAGCAGCGCCTTGGCGGCAAGCTGCCACATCAGAGCGCCTCCCAGCCTGCCATCAGCCCAGCTTCGCCATCACCTCGTCGGGGATCTCGTAATTGCCCCAGACGGTCTGGACATCGTCATCATCGTCGAGCACGTCGATCAGCTTGAGCAGGGTGGCGGCATCGGCCTCGCCCACTTCGGCCTTGAGGCTGGGTTTCCAGGCGAGCTTCACGCCCTCGGCCTCGCCCAGCGTCTTTTCCAGTTCGCGCGCGACGGGGTGGAGGTTTTCCATCGCGACCCAGATCGCGTGGCCGTCCTCGTCGCTTTCGACGTCATCGGCGCCCGCCTCGATCGCGGCTTCGAGTACCTTGTCCTCGTCGCCCGCGCTGGCGGGATATTCGATCAGGCCCAGCCGTTCGAAACCGTGGCTCACCGCGCCGCTGGCGCCCAGGTTGCCGCCGTTCTTGGCAAAGGCGGTGCGCACGTTGGTGGCGGTGCGGTTGCGGTTGTCGGTCAGCGCCTCGACGATGA
>CALMJG010000179.1 GCA_937864195.1 uncultured Novosphingobium sp. | reverse complement strand
GAGCGGCATAGGGGGTCGACTTGCGGCTGCCCTTGAAGCCCATCATGCCGGCCGAGGACCAGCTGATCGCATTGCCCTGGGCATCGGTGATGGTGATCATCGTGTTGTTGAAGCTGGCGTTCACATGCGCGATGCCGCTGCTGATGTTCTTACGCTCGCGGCGCTTAATGCGCTGGGGTTCGCGTGCCATGGTTCGTTATCCTGTCGAGTATCGGGAAGGAAAAGCGCTGGTCCAGAGGACCGGAGCTTACTTCTTCTTGCCGGCGATGGGCTTGGCCTTGCCCTTGCGGGTACGGGCGTTGGTGTGGGTGCGCTGGCCGCGCACCGGCAGACCCTTGCGATGACGCAGGCCGCGATAGCAGGCGAGGTCCATCAGGCGCTTGATGTTCATCGCGGTTTCCCGGCGAAGATCGCCTTCCACCGTGTGCTCCGCGTCGATCGCCTCACGAATGTGCAGGACTTCCTGATCGGACAGGTCCGCAACCCGGCGGGTATGGTCGATACCCAGCTTGTCAGCAATCTGGCGGGCCTTGAACGGGCCGATACCATGGATGTAGGTGAGCGCGATGATCACGCGCTTGTTGGTGGGGATATTGACCCCGGCAATACGAGCCACTTAGTTCTCCATGCTCCACAGGAAGCGGCACAGGCCACATCCCATCTCAACGCTTCAACCATCAAACGGCAAAAGGTCCGGCTGGCGAGCGCAAAGGCCTACGCCGTCCGGACTGGACCCGCTTTTCGGTTGAAGGGCGCGCTTAAGGCGATTCGGCGCCGCTGTCAACGCCAGTTGCCTGCCGTCAATCCCGCAAATTCGCCGGATCGTCCGTTTGTGCTGGCGCGGCAGACCGCGCGGCAAGACGCTCAAACTGCTCGCCCAGCACCTTGTCGACCAGCGGCGCAATCTCCTGCGGCTTCAGCACGACCAGGCCGCTCACCACATAGGTCCAATCGATCCGGGTACCCTCACCCGCTGGCGTGCCAGCCGGCGAGAGAGTCACGGTCAGGGTCCCGCCGGCGGCATCCTGCTGCAACGGCCCCAATCCGCCCGTCATCCGCAGGACGCCCGCCTGGGGATCGGCGTAGACGACGTGCATGTGCTCGATACTGCCGATCCGCTGCGTCTCGGGCGCACCCTTGGGGCGCGGCAGCTTCTCGCAGAAGCATCCGGTTGCCTGCGCATCGAGCCACAGATTGGCCGCATCGCCGCTATAGGTGTGATCGCCCGACCACCAGCGCGACGGCGCGGTCAGGACTTTCCACGTTTCGGACTTGCCGGCCGAGGCCTGCGCCGAATGCGTGATCACAAACCCGGTGTCGGACAGAGCGGCCACTTCCCCAAGGGCGGGAGCGGCGCTCAGTGCGAACAATGCGGCAGGAATCAAACGGTGCATGGCACGGAACCTCCCCGAAGGATCAGCCCGCAATAATCCGTTCGATTGCCGCAGTCACCCCGTCCAGTTCGGCCATGCCGTTGACCCGGCTGACAATGCCGCGCGCTTCGTAGATCGGCAGGATCGGCGCAGTCTTCGCGCGGTACTCGGCCATGCGGGTGCGGACGGTCTCCGCATTGTCATCCGGACGACGCTTGAATTCCCGGCTCCCACACTTGTCGCAGACGCCCGCTTCGCGCGGTTGCTCGAAGGTGTCATGGTAACCCTTGCCGCAGTTGGCGCAGGTGAAACGTCCGGTGATGCGTTCGACCAGGGCGTCCTCGTCGACATCGAGTTCGATCACGTGATCGAGCTTGCGACCGCGAGCCGCGAGGATCTCGTCGAGCGACTCCGCCTGCGCGGCAGTACGGGGATAGCCATCGAAGATCGCGCCGGCCTGCAGCCCCATCTGGTCAAGCTCTTCCCCGATCAGCGCCGAAACGATCGCATCCGACACCAGCTCGCCGCGCTCCATCACCGCCTTGGCCTGGAGCCCGACCGGAGTACCGGCCTTGACCGCGGCGCGCAGCATGTCGCCGGTCGAAAGCTGGCGCATGCCATGGCGCTCAACCAGTCGCTGGGCCTGGGTGCCCTTGCCTGCGCCCGGAGGCCCCAACAGGATGATGTTCACGTCGCACTCCCTCTCTGGAAATTGCGCCCTCAGCGCATTTTGCCCTTGAGCTTGGCCTTCTTGATCAGGTCGCCATACTGGTGGGCCAGCAGGTGCGACTGGATCTGCGTTATCGTATCGACCGTGACATTGACGACGATCAGCAGGCTGGTGCCGCCAAGGAAGAACATCGTCATGCCGGTCGTCGCCATGACCCATTCGGGAAACACGCAAACCACGGTGAGATAGATCGCCCCGATCACGGTGATGCGGGTCAGGACATAGTCGAGATAAGTCGCAGTGTTCTTGCCCGGCCGGATGCCCGGAATGAACCCGCCGTTACGCTTCAGGTTCTCCGACGTTTCCTCGGGATTGAACACCACCGCGGTGTAAAAGAAGCTGAAGAAGATGATCCCCGCCGCGTAGAGCAGCATATAGACCGGCTGACCATGGGCCAGGTACTGGTTCAGGGTCACCACGAAGCTGCCCATCGCCGTGTCGGGCGAGATCGAGTTGCCGGCAAACTGGCTGATGGTCAGCGGCAGCAGCAGCAGCGAGCTGGCGAAGATCGGCGGGATGACGCCGGCAGTGTTGAGCTTGAGCGGCAGGTGGCTGCGGTCGGCCTGCATCATGCCGTGCTGGCTCGCGCGCTTGGGATACTGGATCAGGAGACGGCGCGTCGCGCGCTCCATGAAGCAGATCATCAGGACCATGCCGACCAGCAGGACGATCAGCGTCACGATCGTGAAGGCCGAAACCGAACCCGAACGCCCCCCTTCGAACAGGTTCGCGATGAACTTCGGCATCTGGGCAACGATGCCGGCCATGATGATCAGCGATGTACCGTTGCCAATCCCGCGCGAGGTGATCTGCTCACCCAGCCACAGCAGGAACATCGTGCCGCCGATCATGCTGATGACGGCGCCGACGCGGAACATCAGGCCAGGCATGACCACCGCCTGGATACCGCTCGACGCGCCATAGGCCTCCAGGCCAGAGGCGATGAACCAGCCCTGGATCGCGGTCAGCACGACCGCGCCATAGCGGGTATACTGGTTGAGCTTCTTGCGCCCGCTTTCGCCTTCCTTCTTCAGCGCGGCCAGCGCCGGATGCAGCGAAGCGGCCAGCTGGACCACGATCGAGGCGGTGATGTAGGGCATGACGCCGAGCGCGATGATGCTCATCCGCTCAAGGCTGCCGCCCGAGAAGGTGTTGAACAGGTCGAGGATGCCGCCCCGGGTCTGGCTGTAGAGATCCTGCAGGATCAGCGGATTCACGCCCGGCAGCGGAACGAAGCTCAGGAACCGGAAAATGATCAGGGCGCCGATCGTGAACCAGATGCGGTTCTTGAGTTCGGTCGCCTTCGAGAAGTTGGCGAGACTGAGATTGCTCGCGATATTATCGGCGCGTGATGCCATTGCGGTACTGAGCCTTCGCTTGGGCGCCGATCGCCGGACCGGCCCTTCCCCCCATGATCAGGAGGAGCCCATATAGGGCACGGGCGGAGATCGGTAACCCCCGCCCGGCCTTTTCCGGAATTATTCGGCTGCTTCAGCCTTGGCAGCAGGCACTTCAACCGTGCCGCCCAGCTTCTCGACCGCCTCGCGCGCGCCCTTCGACACGCCGGCAACCACGAAGCTGACCTTGGTCGAAAGCTCACCCTTGGCGAGCAGGCGCACGCCATCCTTGCCGCCGCGGGCCAGACCTGCCGCCTTGAGCGCGGCGTGATCGACCACCGCCTTGGCATCGAGCTTGCCCGCGTCGATCGCCTTCTGGACGAGACCCAGGTTCACCTCGGCATAGTCCTTGGCGAAGATGTTGTTGAAGCCGCGCTTCGGGATGCGCATGTGCAGCGGCATCTGGCCGCCTTCGAAGCCGTTGACGCTGACGCCCGAACGCGCCTTGGCGCCCTTCTGGCCGCGCCCGGCGGTCTTGCCCTTGCCCGAGCCGATGCCCCGGCCCACGCGCATGCGGGACTTGCGGGCACCATCGTTGTCGCGGATGTCATTCAGTTTCATAAGTTGCACTCGCTTTCGCTTTGAAACGCGCTGATAGGA
>CALMJG010000178.1 GCA_937864195.1 uncultured Novosphingobium sp. | reverse complement strand
GCGGTGCAGAAGCTGGTCGACAAGCTGCGCACGCAGAAGCACATCACCATTCACCACGAGGAAATTCCCCGGGCCAACCATTTCTACGAAACGGAAATGGACGACCTGATGCGCTCGGTCGACAATTACCTCGACATGCGCCTCTCGCCCGATTGTCCGATCCGCTGAGCTAGCGGACGTCCTTGCTGACCGGCGCCTCGCCCGAGGCGTCGGGCAAGGTCCAGATCGCGACATTGGTTGCAGCGATAATCGCCAGCAGGACCATCAGCATGGCCCGCTTGCGATCGCCTTTGCGCCACATCATTGCCGCGCCCAGCAGCATGGCGATCGCCGCAAGGACCAGGATCGACAGGACCGTCGACATCAGGCGATGAACTTGCGGCCCAGGCCGATGATGTCATCGAGCGGGTTGCCGTCCCCGTCCATGTCGAGCAGCGAGCCTATCCCCCCCAAGCCGCCGCCCTGCTTGTCGCCCAGTACCGAGCCGAGCAGCGAGCCAAGCCCACCCAGCCCGCCGCTGCCCTGCGCGCCGCTGCCCCCGGCCCGCGCCGACAGGTAACCGCCGACCAGCATGGCCAGCAGCGGCAGCATCCGCTTCAGCACCTGCGCGTCGATCCCGGTGCGCGCCGCCGCATCCGCCGCGACCGACCGGCTGACTTCCTTCGATCCGAAGACTTCGCCCAGCACGGCGTTGCCGCGCCCGGGATCGGTCTCGTCCGGGCCAAGGACATTGGCCGCCAGCGCGCCGCCGCCAAGCCCGCCCAGCACGCCGACCAGCGCGCCCAGCCCCGCCTCACCTCCGCCAGCCGCCTCGCCGCGCTTGGCAAAGCCGCCGACCAGCGCGGGCAGCAGCGCCTCTACCCCCTGGGCGGCAACGCCGGGGGCCAATCCCAATTGCTTGGACACGGCTTCGATGCCACCACTGCGGCGCAACATGTCGAGCAGATTTGCATCCGCCATTCTCTGGCACTCCTGAGGCGCGACCCTTCAGACCTTGACCATCTGCCTACCGCAGCAGCGGCAGCCAATACCAGTCCATTTTGGACCATTCATGCCCTTCTGTCCAAATTTGACACGATTTCAATGCCGCGCCACAAACCCGGCATGACAATCACCAACCAGATTTCGCGCCGCTGGGCGCTCTCGCTGCTCGGTGCCTCGGGCGCCGCGCTCGCCCTGCCCGGGTGCCGCACCCTGGCCCAGCCCGCGGGCACCGCGCCTTCGGCGGCCAAGGCGCTGCTCGACACGCTGGCCTGGCAACTGATCGAGGCGGACCCCGAACAGGCCACCTCGCTCGGCGTCGATACCGGCGCCCATGCGGCGCTGCGCAGCCGGCTGAAGGACCGCTCCGCGGCTGGCCAGCGCGCCCTTGCCCAGGTGCTGCGCAAGGGACTGGCCCGGGCCAGCGCGATTGACCCTGCCGGGCTGGACGGCACAACTGCCGTTTCGCTCGCCGTGGTCAAAAGCGCCTTCGCCGCCGCGCTCGATGGCTTTGCCCTGCCCTATGGCGATGTCGCGGTGGGCGGCTGGCGCAACACGCCTTATGTGGTGATCCAGAACGTCGGTGCCTACCTTGATACGCCGCGCTTCCTGGACGGCGACCACCCGGTCCGTGACGGGGCCGATGCCGAGGCCTATCTGGCGCGGCTGGCCCAGATGCCCGCGCAGCTTGATGGCGAGCTGGAACGGCTGGCAGGCGCGGGGCGGATCGGCGCGATTGCCCCGTCGTTCCTGCTCGACAAGGCGATCCGGCAGATGGAGATGAGCCTTGCCGATGCCCGGCAGGGCGGCGGACTGGTGCAGTCGCTGGTCCGCCGCACCGGCGCAATCCCGGGTGACTGGGAGGGACGGGCCAGGACCATCGCGACCGGCCCCGTCGCCACGGCGCTGGAGCGGCAGCTGGCCGAACTCAAGGCCCAGCGCGCGCGGGCGAGCGACCATGCCGGCCTGTGGGCGCGCCCGCGCGGCGACGAATGGTATGCCTGGGGCCTGCGCGCCAGCACGACTACCCGCCACACGCCGGACGAGGTCCACGCCATGGGGCTGGACCAGCTGGCGCAGTTGCATGCGCGGATGGACCCGATCCTGCGCAAGCTGGGCTTCACCAGCGGCACCGTGGGCGAACGCATGACCGCGCTGGGCGAGGACAAGCGCTTCCAGTTCAGCAACGACGACAAGGGCCGGGCCGAGATCATCGCCCTGATGCAGTCCAAGGTCGATTATATCCGCACCCGCATGCCCGATGCCTTCCGCACCCTGGTGCCCGGCAAGCTGGAGATCCGCCGCCTGCCCCCCGCTGAAGAGGCCGGAGCGCCCGGCGCCTATGGCGGGGCCGGATCGATCGACGGGACGATCCCCGGCAAGATCTGGATCAACCTTGGCAACACCGCGCTGCACAGCCGCTACAGCCTGGCCACGCTGGCCTTCCACGAAGGGATCCCCGGCCACGTCTGGCAGGGCGAATACGCCAACCGCCTGCCGCTGATCCGCTCGATCCTGGCCTTCAACGCCTATTCCGAAGGCTGGGCGCTCTATGGCGAGACGCTGGGCGACGAGCTGGGCGCCTATGACGGCGATCCGGTGGGGCAGCTGGGCTATCTGCAATCCATCGCTTTCCGCGCCTGCCGGATGGTGGTCGACACCGGGCTGCACGCCAAGCGCTGGACCCGCGAGCAGGCTGTGGAGTGGTTTTCCAGCACCAATGGCTCCAGCGTGACCGAAGTCGCGCCCGAAGTGGACCGCTATTGCTCGTGGCCGGGCCAGGCCTGCGGCTACAAGATGGGCCACAGCGAAATCCTCGCCCAGCGGGAACGGGCCAAGGCGGCATTGGGGCCGAAATACGACCTGCGCGATTTCAATGATGCGGTAGTGACCGGCGGCAACGTGCCGCTGGACGTGCTGGGCCAGAATGTCGCGGCCTATATCCACCGCACGCTCAAGACCTGACGAACATCCCCGCCCCCAACGCCGCAGCGCCGACGCGGCGGACCGCATCGGCGCTGGGAAGGTATTGGTCCCGAAGCCCGCTCGCTTCGGGGAAGGTCCGGGCCACTCGCATGGCCCGGATAGTCCCTGACCGGATCAGGCGGCGGTGGGGGCCGCCTGCAGCACGCTTTCGTCGACATGGTCGGCGAACTGGGCGAAGTTCTCGATGAACTTGGTCACCAGGTCGCGCGCGGTCTTGTCGTACTCGGCGCCGTCGGCCCAGGCGCCGCGCGGGTCGAGCAGCTTGCTGTCGACGCCCGCCACGGCCACCGGCACTTCAAAGCCGAAGTGGGGATCGCGGGTGAATTCGGCCTCGTTCAGGCTGCCGTCGAGCGCGGCATTGAGCAGCGCGCGGGTCGCCTTGATCGGCATGCGCTTGATGCCTTCCATGGTCGCCTTGCCGCCCGACCAGCCGGTGTTGACCAGCCAGCACTTCACCCCGCCCTTGGCGATCCGCTCCTTGAGCAGGTTGCCGTAGACCGACGGGTGGCGCGGCATGAACGGCGCGCCGAAGCAGGTGGAGAAGGTCGCTTCCGGCTCGGTCA
>CALMJG010000177.1 GCA_937864195.1 uncultured Novosphingobium sp. | reverse complement strand
TGAGCGAGTGGAACGCATGGATCGGGCGCGAGGAAGCGCGCCATGACCGGATCGACGAGGGCCTGCTCGCCCGCTGGCTGGCAACCTTTGACCGCGCCGCGCCCGCCGATGGCACGGTGCCCCAGGGCTTCCACTGGTGCCTGTGCACACCCGACGCGGCAACCGCGCAGCTTGGCCCCGATGGCCACCCGCTGCGCGATGACAGCCCGGACAGCTTCCTGCCGCCCGTTCCCCTCCCCCGCCGGATGTGGGCATCGAGCAAGGTCGAGTTCCTCGCCCCGCTGCGCAGCGGACAGGCGGTGAAGCGTGTGTCGCGCGTGGCCTCGGTCACGGCCAAGCAGGGCGGCTCCGGCTCGCTGGTCTTCGTCGACGTGGCGCACGAAACCTTTGGTGAAGACGCGCTGGCCGTGCGCGAGGTCCAGTCGCTGGTCTACCGCGATGCCGCCCCCGCCGATGCCCCGCTCAGCCCGCCCGCGCTGGGCGAAGGCAGCTTCGACGCCTCGGCCTGGGACGCGCACCGCATCGTGGTCCCGTCAGAGCCGCTGCTGTTCCGCTATTCGGCGCTGACCTTCAACAGCCACCGCATCCACTACGACCTGCCCTATGCGCGCGATGTCGAGCGCTACCGCGCGCTAGTGGTGCACGGGCCGCTGACCTCCACCCTGCTGCTCGCCCTCGCCCAGCGCGAACTGGGCGACAATGCGCTCAAGACCTTCGCCTTCCGTGGCGTGTCCCCCGGCATGTGCGGCGAGGAGCTGAACCTCGCGATGCGCAAAACCGAAACCGGCTACGAACTCGGTGCCTTCGCCGCGGATGGCCGTCAGGTGGCGAGCGCCAGCGCCACCGCCTGACGCGCGCGCGATGGCCGTGGCGGCCGGGCTGTGCTAGCCTGCCGCCATGACCCGGCCGATCCTTCTCGCCGCACCGCACCGCCTGCCCTTTCTGGTCGGCACTGCCAACTTGCTGTTGCTCGCGCTGTGGTGGCTGCTGCGGCTGACGGAACTCCACGCCGGAGTGGCTCTGCTTCCCCCAGGCGATGTTCCCGCCGGACTGCTGCATGGCCCGGCCATGCTCAACCTGGTCTTTGCGCCCTTCGTGTTCGGCTTCCTGCTGACGACTTTCCCGCGCTGGATGGGCTATCCCGACCTGACCGCGCGAACCTATGGCCCGGTCGGCGCCCTGCTGGCGGCGGGATCGGCCATCGCACTTGCGGGATTGGTGATGGCGCGGCCCGAAATGCTGGTCGCGGGCTTCGCGGTCGAAGCCGCCGCATGGGCGGCGGGCCTGATCGCGCTCCTGCGCGTCACGCTGCGCTGCGAGACCGACGGCAAGCCGCGCGTGTGGCACGCCTGGTCCGCGCTGCTGGCGCTGACGCTGGGCTTCGCCGGACTGCTGATGGCGGCTTTCGCGCTCCACGCGATGGACGGGGCGCTGCTGGTCGCGGCGATGCGGATGACCATCCTCGGCTTCCTGTTGCCCGTGTTCCTGACCGTCGCCCACCGCATGGTGCCCTTCTTCGCGGGCAATGTCGTGCAAGGTTATGTCCGCTGGCGACCGGACTGGCTGCTGGTGCTGATCTGGGCGCTGCTGCTGGCCAGCCTTGGCGGAGCCTTGCTCCCCCTCCCCCTGCTCGCCGCGATTGCCAATTCGGGCATGGCGATCACCTGCGCGGGGCTGCTGTGGAAATGGTGGCCGCGCGGGCCTGCGCCGGGCCTGCTGAAAGTTCTGTTCTGGAGCCTCGCCTGGACTCCTCCCGGCTTTGCCCTGCTGGCGCTGGCGGCACTGCAACCCGTGCATGGCCGCGCCGCCGACCATGCGCTGTTGATCGGGTTCTGCGCCTCGCTGCTGGTCGCCATGGTCACCCGCGTCTCGCACGGGCATTCGGGCAGGCCGCTGGAAATGTCGCGCAGCGCGTGGTTCGCCTTCGCGGCGTTGCAGCTTGCCGCCCTGCTGCGCATCACCGCCGCGCTGGAGCTTGAGGCGGGCAGCCTGCTGCTCGTCACCGCCGCGCTGTTCCTGCTGGGGCTGGCCCCGTGGTGCCTCGTCAACTTCGGCATCTACCTGCGCGCACGGCTCGACGGCAAACCGGGCTGAGGCGTCAGGCCTCCAGCGGCTCGGTCGCGAGGCCAAGCTCGGGGATCGAGACCGAGCGCCGCCCGCTGAAATCTGTGCGCACCACGATCAGCCCGCTGCGTTCGTAATGCTCGATCAGGCGGCGGATGCGCCCCGGTGAGCTGGTGCCATAGACACGGGCCAGTTCGTCATCATCCGGGCATGGCAGGCCTTCCTGCGCGGCGCGGGCGATCACCAGGAACGGCGCGAGCAGATCGTCGGCCAGCGGCTGGGCGACGCGCAGGATGTCGGCCCACGGCCCGCCCGGCTCGTCCGTGATACCGGCCACGGCCATGGCGAAGCGGCGGCGGAACACCGCCATGTCGACGTGGCCGGCGGTGAGCCGCTGCATCCGGCAGCGCACCGCGAAATCCTGGAACAGCTTGGCTGGCGGCTGATAGGTGCACCCTTCCTCGGCCACCATGTCGGCGAGGATCAGGTTCACCGCCGCGTCGATTTCCGCCTGCGTCGGCGCGAACAGCTCCGGCTGCTCGACCGGCTCGCCCGCATCGAGCGGAACGGCGGCGATCTGTTCCAGCAGCTCGTCGGCGGCGGGAACCGCAGGCGCGGGCGGCGGCGGAGGCGGCGCGCCCTCATCAAGGTGGAGATCCTCGTGCAGCAGTGCGTGGAGCGCATCCGGCGAGGCGGTGGGCGGGGGCGCGAATTTCTGCACCATCACCCGCGCACCGGTGCGAACCCCACCGACCCGCACCGCCACCGGGCGGCGGCTGATCGCCGGGCCAAGGCCCAGGAACTGCCCGCGCCCCAGATCGCGGATCTGCTCGGCCTGACGGCGCTCCATGCCCAGCAGGTCCGCCGCGCGCGCCATGTCGATATCGAGGAAGGTCCGCCCCATCAGGAAGTTCGAGGCTTCCGCCGCGACGTTCTTTGCCAGCTTCGCCAGCCGCTGGGTGGCGACGATCCCGGCCAGCCCGCGCTTGCGGCCCCGGCACATGAGGTTGGTCATCGCCGCGAGGGAGAGACGCCGCACCTCGTCGCTGACCTCGCCCGCGGCGGCTGGCGCGAACATCTGCGCCTCGTCCACCACCACCAGCGCCGGGAACCATTGCTCGCGCG
>CALMJG010000176.1 GCA_937864195.1 uncultured Novosphingobium sp. | reverse complement strand
CGCGCGGCTTCGCCGCTCGCAATGACGAAGCCAGTTGGCGGAGTCTGGCTCAGCGCGCCGCTTCCAGCTGCTTTTCCAGCTCGCCCAGCACGCGGTAGCAATCGAACACCTTGCCGACTGACGAGTTCGGCTCGCGCCCTTCGCGGATCGCGGCGATGAATTCGCGGTCCTGCAATTCGATGCCGTTCATGGAAACATCGACCTTGCTGACGTCGATCGGCTCTTCCTTGCCGTTCACCAGATCGTCGTAGCGGGCGATATAGGTGGCCGTGTCACCAATGTAGCGGAAGAAGGTGCCGAGCGGCCCGTCGTTGTTGAACGACAGCGACAGGGTGCAGATCGCGCCGCTCTCGCTCTTCAGCTGGATCGACATGTCCATCGCGATGCCCAGTTCCGGATGGATCGGGCCTTCGATGGCGTTGGCCTGGACGATCCGGCCCGCCTGATAGGCGAACAGGTCCACCGTGTGCGCGGCGTGGTGCCACAGCAGGTGGTCGGTCCAGCTGCGCGGCTCGCCCTTGGCGTTGATGTTGCGGCGGCGGAAGAAATAGGTCTGGACGTCCATCTGCTGGATGTTCAGCTCGCCCGCCTTGATCCGGTTGTGCACGTACTGGTGCGACGGGTTGAAGCGGCGGGTGTGGCCGACCATGCAGACAAGGCCGGTTTCCTGTTGCTTCGCCAGCACCGCCTCGCTGTCGGCCCAGCTGTCGGCCAGCGGGATTTCCACCTGCACGTGCTTGCCCGCGTTCATGCAGGCGATGGCCTGGGAAGCGTGCATCTGGGTGGGGGTGCACAGGATCACCGCATCGACGTCGTCACGCGCGAGCGCATCCTCAAGTTCGGTTGAGCTATGCTTCGCGCCATACTTTTCCGCCACGGCGGCGGCCTGTTCGGCGGTGCGGCTGATGATCGAGACGATCTCGACGCCGGGGATGTTCTTCAGGCCGTCGAGGTGCTTCTCGCCAAAGGCGCCGGCACCGGCGAGCGCGATACGGACAGGTTGGGTCATTGTGCGGGTTCCAGTACAAGGTGGCCGATGGCCGTGTTGCTGCAGGGAATGTGGTAGTGGCGGTGCAGGCGCTTGACCTTGCGGCCCAGCGCGCCGCGCATGATCAGCCACATCACCATCTCGATGCCTTCGCTGCCGGTTTCGCGCAGGTATTCGATGTGCGGGATGTGCCGCGCCGCGTCGCCTTCCGCTTCCAGCAGGTCGAGGAATTTGTTGTCCCACTCGCGGTTGAGCAGGCCGGCGCGCGGGCCCTGGAGCTGGTGGCTCATGCCGCCTGTGCCCCAGATCTGCACGTTGAGGTCTTCCGGGAAGCTTTCCACCGCGCGGGCAATCGCCTCGCCCAGCGCCCAGCAGCGGTTGCCTGAAGGGACCGGGTAGGTAACGACGTTGACCGCCAGCGGCACGACCTTGCACGGCCACTTGTCGGGCTGGCCGAACATCATCGACAGCGGCACGGTCAGGCCATGGTCGACGTCCATCTCGTTGATGATGGTCATGTCGAATTCTTCCAGGATCAGGCTCTGCGCGATGTGCCAGGCAAGGTCCGCGTGGCCCTCCACGTCGGGCACGGGGCGCGGACCCCAGCCTTCGTCGGCGGGCTTGTACAGCTCGCCGCAGCCGATCGCGAAGGTCGGGATGATATTGGCGTCAAAGGCCGATGCGTGGTCGTTGTAGACCAGGATCACCACGTCGGGCTTCTGCTCTTCCTCCCACTTCTTCGTCCAGTCGTAACCGGCAAAGATCGGGCCGAAATAGTCGTCGCGGGTCTTGCCCTGGTCGACCGCCACGCCCAGCAAGGGCACGTGGCTGGAGGCGACGCCGGCGGTAATGCGGGCCATGCCTAGATTCCTTCCTTCAAAGCCAGGACCCGTTCGCATCGAGCGCAGTCGAGATGCCGCGCGCGACGTGTCTCGACTACGCTCGACACGAACGGAGAAGATTGGTTCAAAAACGGCGAGTGGGAGGCGCCGCGCATCAGTAGCCTCCCTTGATCGAGCGGTTGCCGATTGGCGAGCGGCCGCCCTTGTTCATCATCTCGCGGTATTCGGGGAAGGTCATGTCGGTCATGGTGCTGACCGCCTCGGCAAAGCTCAGCCCATCGGTGCTGAACAGCTTGGAGAGGAAATAGACGTTGCCACCCAGATCCAGCAGTCGGTTGTAATCGCGCGCCAGCAGCGCTTCCTTGGCCTCGTCCGACAGCTTCCACTCGTCGAGATAGGCCTGCTCGTCGGCCTTGAAGCGTTCGCGGTTTTCCGCCTTCATCAGGCTCATCGCGAACTGGTTGATCCAGTAGCCCTTGCGCGCGCGCGTCGCCGTGTAGACGCGGGTGCCGGGGATGTCCTCGAACTCGGCAAGGTATTCGTGGATGTTCTGGGTCACAGGCCGCGCTCCTTGAGCTGGGCGTCGAGGCGCGGGAAGACGCGGCGGGCGTTGCCTTCGAAGATCGCGTGGCGCTCTGCGTCCGGGATGTCGAGCGCGTCGACATAGCGCTTGGTGTCGTCGAAATAGTGCCCGGTGGTGGGATCGATCCCGCGCACCGCGCCGACCATCTCGCTGCCGAACAGGATGTTCTTGTTGTCGATCACGTCGGCCAGCAGGTTGATTCCCGGCTGGTGATAGACGCAGGTGTCGAAGAACACGTTGTTCATCAGGTGGCCCGACAGGTCCGGCTTCTTCAGCATGTCGGCCAGCCCCCGGTAGCGGCCCCAGTGATAGGGCACCGCGCCGCCGCCATGCGGGATGATGAAGCGCAGGGTGGGGAAACGGCTGAACAGGTCGCCTTCCAGCAGCTGCATGAAGGCGATGGTGTCGGCCGCGATGTAATAGGCGCCGGTGGCGTGCATCGCCGGGTTGCAGCTGCCCGAAACGTGGATCATCGCGGGGACGTCGAGCTCGCACATGGTCTCGTAGAACGGGAACCAGTATTCGTCGGTCAGCGGCGGATGCCTGAAGTGGCCACCGCCCGGATCGGGATTGAGATTGCAGCCGATGAAGCCCTTGTCCACGCAGCGCTTCAGCTCGGCGATGGAGCTGGACATGTCCGCCTCGGGCGACTGCGGCAGCATGCAAACGCCGGCGAAGACGTCCGGATAAAGCCCGACAACGCGCGCGATCAGGTCGTTACAGACCTGCGCCCACTTCACCGCGACGGTCTGGTCGCCGACGTGCGGGGCCATGGCGCTGGCGCGGGGGGAGAAGATCGTCATGTCCGCGCCGCGTTCCCTGATCAGGCGCAGCTGGTTGCTCTCGATCGTCTCGCGGATCTCGTCGTCGGAGATTGCGGGGTAGGGCGGGCACTCGGTTCCGGCCTTGAACGCGGCCTTCTGCGCCTCGCGCCACTCGTCGTGGGCCTTGGGCAGCACGGTGTAGTGGCCGTGGCAATCGATGATCATGGTCACTGCGCAGATCCTTTCCCTGCAGCTTCTCTCTCGCGATAGACGGTGCCGCGCGTCATCACCGGGGCAACCCCCAGCGCCTGCAGCGTCTTCGCGCTTTCTTCCATTTCGGCGGCGCGGCGCAGTCCATGCGTGTGCATGCGCTCAAGGTTGTAGGCCGCTTTCTGCGCCCAGGGCATGGCCTTCTCGCTGGCGTCGAGCGAGGACAGCACCTCGTCTGCCACGCCCGCCGCCTCTGCCGCCGCCATCATCTCGTCAGTCAGCGCCTCGATCCCCTTGACCATGACCGAGCGGATCATCTTGATCGCACTGGCCCGGCCGACTTCCCCGCCGACAATGCGCAGGTTGGTGAAGCCCAGTGCCCTCAGCTGCTCTGCCGCATCACCCGCCGCCGCGCCGGCCAGCAGCAGCGGCACGGCCATCCGCGCCGGATTGACGGGCGCAAGGATCGCGAGGTCGACATAGCGAGCGCCCGCCGCCTCGACCGCACGGGCCGCCGCGCGCTTGGTTTCGGGAGCCACCGAATTGCCATCGCACCACAGCGCGCCGGGGGCGAGCAGGGGGGCATAGTCCTTGGCTGCCGCCAGCGCCTGGTCGGCGGTGACCAGAGACAGCACCAGCGGCGCGCCTGCCAGCGCCTCCCCCGGATTGGTCGCAGGGGCGATCCCGGCCTCCGCCATCGCCGCTGTGCGCGGGGAAAGCCGGTCCCACCCGCGTGCACGCGCGCGCCAGTCGCCAGCCTTGGCAAAGGTCGATCCGGCCTCGCCGAATCCGATCAGGGCAATGTCGCAGGTCATCGCCACTTGCCCTCGCGCGCGGGCCCGCCGCCCGCAAATCGAATGAAGCGCCGGGTTATCGCTTTTTGCGAATCACTCGTCGGCCTGCTGCCGGCCCACCTCGCGCAGCAGGGTCAGGAAGTCTGCCTGCGCCGCCGTGGGCCGCCAGCCGGGGCGGGTGATGATGCCGATGGTCCGGGCCACGGGGACGGGCGTGGGCATGGCGGCCAGCATTCCAGCCTCCAGCTCGACCGAAACCTGCGCGGGCGAAAGCAGCGACAGCGCGTCGCTGCCCAGCAGCAGCTGGCGGACCATCATTACCGAGCCGCATTCCACCTGAACGTGCGGCACCTCGCGGCCGAGGCCTTGGACCATGTCCTGCCAATAGCGGCGCAGCGGCGTTTCCGCGCTGGGCAGCAGCCAGGGATAGGCGAACATGGCCGAGGCCGGATCGGCGGCGGTCAGCAGCGGATGGCCCGCGCGCATCACCAGCGCCGGGCGGTCCTCGAACACGGCTTCCTGCTCAAGGTCGTCGGCCCGCGCGCCTTCGCGCAATGCGCCCAGCATCAGGTCGATCTCGCCATCGCGCAGCGGGCCGACGAGTTCGACGTGGCTGCCCTCGTGGACCGCCACGTCGACCCCGGGATGGGCGGGGATGAAGCGCGCGATCACCTCGGGTAGCCAGCGCGCGCGGCTGAGCGGCATGGCCCCGACCGCGATCCGACCGCCCGCCTTGCCCTGCAGCGCGGCGACTTCGGCCAGCCCCGCGCGCAGTTCCGCCGTGGCGAGGCCAAACCCGCGCGCGCGGCGCTCGCCCGCCGGGGTCAGCACCAGGGTGCGCCCGCGCCGGTCGATCAGCCGCTGGCCCAGCGCGACCGACAGGTCGGCGACCGCGCGATGGAGCGAGGCGGCGGAGATCCCCGTCGCCTCGGCCGCGGCGGAATAGCTGCCCGCGCGCACCACCGCCAGGAAGGCACGCAGCTGGGTGCCGGTCACGCGCGAGCTGCCGATGTGCTCGATCGCGGCCTCGGCGCGCGGCGCCAGCAGCAGCGCCGCCTCGGTCGGCGTCATGCCCTGCGGGCCGCGCTCGAACAGGGTCGCGCCCAGGCTCGCTTCCAGCCCGGTGATCGCCTGGGTCAGCGCCGGCTGCGACAGGTTGACGGCCCGCGCCGCACGGCTGAGGCTGCCATGCCGCACGGTCGCGGCGAGCGCGGCGAAGTGGCGTATATTCGGCGGGCGATCCATCATCGCCCGCGTCATTAGCAAATATTTATGCCTGCCGCCATGCCCCGGCGGGCCGTCAGAAGATCGTGTAGCCCCCGTCGATCACGATGCTGTCGCCGGTATGGAAGCGCGAGGCGTCCGAGGCGAGGTAGACCGCGATCCCCGCAAAGTCCTCACCCTCGCCCCAGCGGCGCATCGGCACGCGGCCGATCACCTTGTCGTTGAACTTGTCCCAGGCTTGCAGCTTCCCGGTCATGTCGGAGCGGATCCAGCCCGGCAGCACGGCATTGGCGCGGATGCCATAGCGGGCATATTCCACCGCCAGCCCCCGGATCAGGCCGAGCAAGGCGGTCTTGCTGGAGGAATAGGCCTCGTTCGCGGGGGCGCCGTCGATCGCGGAGGTGGAGGAAGTGACCAGCAGCGAGCCGCCCGGATCGCCGGCCTGGGCGCGCTCCAGCATGTGCTTCGCCGCTTCGCGCAGGGTCCAGAACACGGCATCGAGGTTGATCGCCATGACCCGGCGCCAGTCCTCGGTGGTGGTTTCGTGGAACGGCCCCGCGCCCCCGCCGCCGATCCCCGCATTGGCCGCGCAGAAATCAAGCCGGCCGAACCGCGCGACGACTTCGGCAATGCCCGCCCTGACCGCGTCCTCGCTGCCCACGTCGACGCGGCTGACCAGCACTTCGCCGCCGTGCGCCTTCAGCGCGGCCTCGGCAGCGGCGTTCTTTTCCGGATTCTGCCCCCAGATCGCGACCTTCGCGCCGGCGGCGGCCAGCCCTTCGGCCATGCCAAGCCCGATCCCGCCGTTGCCGCCGGTGACGAGCGCGACCTTGCCGCTGAGATCGAAGGGATTGAAGGCCATGTTCGGGGTTCCTCTCGCTGTTCTTTCCGGTCGCATTAGCGCGATCCGGGCGGCAGGAAAGCCCCGTTGCGAAAGGTCAGGTCAGGCCGGCGGCGGTTTCTTGAGGTTCATCAGTGTCACCATCTCGTCGTAAAGGGCGATCAAGTGGCTGTCGTACCACTGGTCGAGCACGCATTTGACGCGCCCGAAGAAGGCCGACACCTCGTCCAGCACATAGGTGCCGCGCAGACCCGGCGCGACATCGTCGCCATAGCGCGAGGGCGGTGCGACATCGAGCGCCTGGCCCTTCAGGTAGGCGACGATCTCGTCCACGTGCTGGCGCAGGGCGGCGCGGCGCAGGTCGTTCGATCCGCTGCGCGCGTGACCCAGTTCCTCCTTGGCCTTGTCGAGCAGCCCGGTCAGGTAGAGGTAGACCCGGTCCATGTTCTCGCGCTTGAGCGCGATCATGGTGTCGACATAGTCCTTCTTGACCCGCAGCGCGGCGGTCTGCGGATGTTCGGAGCCCCAGAAGCCCTGGCTCCAGTTGGATGGATTGTCCTGAATCATGGACCACGGTCTAGCCGTGCGTGGTTACGGCGCAGTTAAACGGGATGCCGCTTTCGCTTGCCGCCCCGCGCCATGCCGCTAACATAAGCGTCTGTTTTATCGTCTAAGGGGATACAAAATGGGCGGGTTTCTGGTTGCCCTGCTGGCTTTCGCGGCGATCTTCCTGCTGATGGGGGTGCGGGTCGTCCGCCAGGGCTATGTCTACACCATCGAACGGCTGGGCAAATACACGCTGGCCGCGCAGCCCGGCCTGCACCTGATCATCCCGTTCGTCGACCGGGTGGGTCACAAGGTCAACATGATGGAGCAGGTGCTCGACATCCCGGGGCAGGAGATCATCACCCGCGACAATGCGATGGTGGGCGTGGACGCGATCGTGTTCTTCCAGGTGCTCGATCCCGGCAAGTCGGCCTACGAGGTGGCGAACCTTTATGTCGCGATCATGCAACTGACCACGACCAACCTGCGCACCGTCATGGGTTCGATGGACCTCGACGAGACCCTGTCCAAGCGCGACGAGATCAACGCCCGGCTGCTGGTGGTGGTCGATGCGGCGACCGAGCCCTGGGGGATCAAGATCACCCGCGTCGAGATCAAGGATATCCGCCCGCCGACCGACATTTCCAATGCCATGGCCCGCCAGATGAAGGCCGAGCGTGAGAAGCGCGCCCAGATCCTTGAGGCCGAGGGCATGCGCGCGGCGGAAATCCTGCGCGCCGAGGGTGAGAAGCAGGGCGCGATCCTGTCCGCGGAAGGCCGCAAGGAAGCCGCATTTCGCGATGCCGAGGCGCGTGAACGCTCCGCCGCCGCCGAAGCCGAGGCGACCCGGCTGGTGTCCGAGGCGATTGCCGGATCGGGCAGCCAGGCGCTCAACTACTTCATCGCGCAGAAATATACCGAGGCGGTGGCCGGCTTCGCCACTTCGCCCAATGCCAAGACCATCCTGTTCCCGGTCGAGGCGACCCAGTTGATCGGCACGGTCGGCGGGATTGGCGAACTGGTGAAGGATGCGCTGGCTGCGGATAAGGCGCCGCGCTGATGGACTGGCTCGACACGCTCGATCCGCACTGGTTCTGGCTGGCGCTGGGGCTGGTCCTGGCGATCGGGGAGATGCTCATCCCAGGGGTCTTCCTGATCTGGCTGGCGGGTTCGGCGATCGTCACCGGGCTGGTCGCCTGGGTTCTGCCGATCGGCATGCCGGTGCAGATCGTGCTGTTTGTCGTGCTGTCGCTGACCTCGGTGTTCCTCGGCAAGCGCTATCTCGCGGACAACCCGATCGAGCCGGCCGATCCCAAGATGAACGATCGCGGCGCGCGCGCCGTGGGGGCGACCGTGATGGTCACCCAGGCGATCGAGGCCGGCTCGGGCCGGGTCAAGCTGGGCGACAGCGAATGGCTGGCGCGCGGTCCCGATGCCGGGGCGGGCACGCGGATGCGCGTGGTTGGGGCGGACGGCGTGATCCTCGTCGTGGAGCATCTCAACTGACACGATTAGTCACCAACCGGCCATTACCGACAGGCCATCACCAACAGGGGTAAATGCGAATATGCGAATGATGATGAAGGCACCGCTCGTCGCGGCCATGGCCATGACCGCCGCAGCGCCGGCCGTGGCGCAAACCGCCGCGCCCAGCGACGAACTGTGCCTGGTGCTGATGGCCGAAGCGCATTCCCGGATGACCGAAGCCGGCGCGAAGTCGGTCTCGCTGATGTTCGAAAGCTATTACGCGGGCAAGGTCCGCGGGCGGCTGGGCAGCACCGGCGATACCCTGGCGGCGATGAAGCGCGGCACCAGCCAGCTTGACGGCATGTCCGATGCCCAGGTCGGCGAAAACCGTTCCAAGTGCATGGACGGGGCGAACAAGGAAGACATCACCGTCCTGTTCCAGTTCAACTCCATGGCGAACGATAAGAAGTAGGTTCAGGGGGGGCGTCCGCGCTTGCGGGCGTCCCCTCCTGCCACCGGCCTCCTCCGGCTTGCCATCGCGACGCGCGTTCCCCATCTAGGCGCCGACAGCTTCCGGAGAACCTGCGATGACCGACAAGATCAAGCTCAGCGAAGCGGAATGGCGCGAGCGGCTGAGCCCGATGCAGTACCACGTGCTGCGCGAACATGGCACCGAGCGGGCCTTCACCGGCGAGTATGAAGGCAACAAGGCAAGCGGGCTCTATCGCTGCGCGGGTTGCGGCACGCCGCTGTTCGCATCCGAAACCAAGTACAATTCCGGGTCCGGCTGGCCGAGCTATACCGCGCCGGTCGATACCGATGCGGTCGAGGAATTCCGCGATGCCAGCCACGGCATGGTCCGCACCGAAGTGCGCTGCGCGCGCTGCGAAGGCCATCTCGGCCACGTCTTCCCTGACGGACCGGGGCCGGACGGCCTGCGTTACTGCATCAATTCGGCCTCGCTGCAGTTCGAACCGGAAGACGGCGCGGCCTAGAGTCCTGACCCTGAGGCTGGCGGGCAGGGGCGGCATTCACCGTTCCTGCACAGGATGCCAACGAAAATCATCGTTAACCGCCTGTTGCATTTCGCCTATGCATAGACGGCAGCGTCCGGCGATCCGCCGGGCGGAAGGACCAGCCGAGCCACATGGCCAGAAATGATATCCGGCGCGCGCCGCCGACCAAGTCCAGCCGTGGCGACAAGCCCCAGCCATCGCGCCTGCGCCGCTTCGTGGGGCGCCTGTTCGTGTGGGGTTTCGCCCTGGCGCTGCTGGGGGCGATGGCGCTGGGCGCGGCCGTCGGTCTTACCGCACGCTCGCTGCCGAGCTTTTCCGAACTCAAGGGCAGCCAGGTCGGCCAGACCATCGTCGTGCGCGCGCGCGACGGGACGGAGCTGGTTTCGCTCGGGCCAAGCTATGGCCGCTGGCTGGCCTCGAACGAGATCCCGCAGGTGATGCGCACCGCGATGGTCTCGGTCGAGGACCGCCGCTATTATTCGCATTTCGGGATCGATCCGCTCGGCTTGGCCCGTGCGGGGTTCGTCGCGGCCACCAGCGGCAAGTCGGTGCGGGCGACCTCGACCATCACCCAGCAGCTGGCGCGCACGGTGTTCCTCAACAACAGCCGCAGCCTGACCCGCAAGGCGCGCGAGGCGATCCTCGCGATGGCGCTCGAATGGAAGTTCTCCAAGGCGGAGATCCTCGAGCTTTATCTCAACAAGGTCTATTTTGGCGGCGGGGCCTACGGCGTCGATGCCGCCAGCCGCAAGTTCTTCGGCCATCCCGGCACCACTCTGTCGCTGCCCGAGGCGGCGATGATCGCGGGCATGGTCAAGGCTCCGTCGCACTATTCGCCCACCGCCGACCGCGAGGCGGCGATCGGCCGCGCCAAGGTGGTGCTGGGAGTGATGCAGGAGAATGAGGCGATCACGCCGGCCCAGGCCGACGCCGCCGATTTCGAAACGCTCGAGTTCGCGAAGGAGAGCCCGCAGAACTCTGTGCGCTATTTCACCGACTGGGTGCTTGACCAGCTTGATCTGCTGCTGCCCGAAAACAGCGCCCCGATCGAGGTCTGGACCACGCTCGATCCGGCGCTGCAGCGCGCCGCGACCGATGCGATCCTGCGCAATGCGCCCGGCGGCGCGCAAGGCGCACTGGTCAGCCTGGACCGCGACGGGGCGGTGCTGGCGATGATCGGCGGCACCGATTACGTCACGTCGAACTACAACCGCGCGACCAAGGCGGTGCGCCAGCCGGGCTCTGCCTGGAAGCTGTTCGTCTATCTCGCCGCGCTGGAGGCGGGCTATACCCCCAATGCCGAAGTGGTGGACGAGCCGGTGACGATCGAGGGCTGGAGCCCGCGCAATTCCGGTGGCACCTATGCCGGCAAGATCGACGTGCGCACGGCCTTTGCCTATTCCAAGAACACCGTCGCGGCGCAGCTTGGCAACGAGGTCGGCTTCAGCGCGGTGGCGGGCATGGCCCGGCGGCTGGGGATCACCACCCCGATCTCCACCGTGCCGTCGATGGTGCTGGGCTCCAACGAGGTGCGGCTGATCGACCTGACCCGCGCCTTCGCGGTGGTATCCGCGCGCGGTGCCGCGATCGAGCCCTACGGCATTTCCAGGATCACCACCAATGACGGCCAGGTGCTCTACAAGCGCGATGCGCAGCAGCCGCCGACGCTGCTGGCGGCCCACGTTTCGGCCGGGATCACCGACCTGCTGCAAAGCGCGGTGAGCATCGGCACGGGCCGCGCGGCGCAGATCGGCCGTCCGGTGGCGGGCAAGACCGGCACGACCACGTCCAACAAGGACGGCTGGTTCCTGGGCTTTTCCAGCGGGATCACCACCGGCGTGTGGATGGGCCGCGACGACAATCGCGCGGTGCCCGGCCTGCAGGGCGGCACGGCCCCGGCGCGGGCCTTTGCCACCTATATGCGCAGCGCCGTTGCCTCGCGTCCGATCGAGAAGTTCCAGACCGAAGCCGTGCTGCCGACCTGGCAGATCGAACCGGATGACGAGGCCCTGATGAGCGGCAGCCCGGCCGACTATTCCTACATCGACGAACAGGGCAACCTGGTGACCCCGCGTGGCGATGCGGCGCCGCCACCTGCGGAAGCCCCTGCTCCCGCTCAGGGCGGCCTCGTCCCGGTTGCCCCGCCGCCGGCGGCCAACGACGATTTCCTCAACGAGGCAACCGGGGGCCAGGGCCCCGGCTGATTATCGGACAGGGCAACCGCAAACGAAGGGGCCTCCGTCCGGCTGGACGGAGGCCCCTCTGGTGCATCGCGGCAAGGCGGCTCAGCGCAGCCGCACCGGCAGGTAGGCGGCGGGCTGGCCGCGGCGCTGGATCCGCAGCAGCACGGCCGCGCGGCCATCGGCCTTGGCGGCCCGGACGATGGTTTCCAGCTCGGCCACGGTCTTCACGTCGGTATAATTGGCCGACAGCACGATATCTCCGCGCTGGAGACCCTTGGAACCGGCATCGGACGACTGGTCCACCACCGAGATCACCAGCCCGCCGGTGCCATCGGGAACGCCCAGCTGGCGCGCGATCTGCGGGTTCATCGGCAGGACCGACAGACCCAGCGATTTTTCGACCAACCCTTCGCCCTGGCGCTGGGGCTGGTTGAACTGGTCATCGTCCTGCGGCTGGTTCGGGTTGAACTGCTGCGCGGCCAGTTCCTCCTCGCCGGGGCGCTTGGCCACGGTCGCGGTCAGGGTCATGCGCTTGCCGTTGCGGATCAGTTCGATCGGGATGCGCTTGCCGGGCGCCGTGTTGGCGACGATGAACGACAGGGTCTGGTCGCGGCTGACGTCCTTGCCATCCACCTTCAGCACGATGTCGCCCGGCTGGATTCCGGCGTTGGCGGCGGGCTGGTTCGGCTGGACGGTCTGGACCAGTTCGCCGCGGTTGTGCGGCAGGCCCAGCGAATCCGCGACATCCTCGGTCACCGGCTGGATCTGGACGCCCAGGTAGCCGCGATCGATCGTCTCGCCCTTGATCAGCTTGGTGACGATCGGCGCGGCGGTTTCGGCGGGAATCGCGAAGCCGATGCCGACGCTGCCGCCGGTGGGCGAGAAGATCGCGTTGTTGATGCCGATCACCTGGCCCTTCAGGTCGAACATCGGCCCGCCCGAATTGCCCCGGTTGATCGAGGCGTCGGTCTGCAGGTAGCGGTCATAGGCGCCGCCGGCGCCTGTGTTGCGATAAACCGCCGAAACGATCCCCGCCGTTACCGTGCCGCCCAGCCCGAACGGGTTGCCGATGGCGATCACCCAATCGCCCACCCGCGCGCTGCGCGAATCGCCGAAAGTCACGAAGGGCAGGGGCTTGGCCGAAGTGATCTTGAGCACGGCGATATCGGACGGCGCATCGCGGCCCACCACCTTGGCGGGATATTCGGTGCCATCGGCCATGGTTACGGTGATCGATTCGATCTGCCCGCGCCCGTCGGCAGTAACAACGTGATTGTTGGTCACGACATAGCCGTCGGCCGAAACCACGAAGCCCGAACCCAGCGACTGCGCCTCGCGCGTGGCCTGACCGCCGCCCTGATCGCCGAACAGGTCGGCGAAGGGCGTGCCGGCAAAGGGATTGCCGGTGCGGACCTGGATCTTCTGGCGGGTCGAGATGTTGACCACCGCCGGCTGCAACTGCTGCACCAGGTCGGAGAAGCTGGCCGGGGCGCCAGCGCGCGGAGCCATGGTCTGCATGTGCTGCGCGTCGTTCTGGGCCACCTGCGCGCCGGCGGTCAGGCCGGTTGCCAGCGAAAGGGCAGCCCCGCCCAGCAGCAGGGCGGTCGTCACTCCATAGGCATATCGCACGGTCTTGGTTTCCTCTTTATCAAATAGTGCGGAGGGTTTGCCCCCGGTGTTCCCCTGCCGGATTCACGCCGGTTCGCCTGAACGCAGATTGAATGGCGCTATTCGCTACGGAAGTACTTGAGATAGCCGCTGCCCGGCCCCAGCACGATGGTCGTCCTGTTCTTCGCCTCCGGGTCGGCAAGGATCGTGTCGTAGCTGCGCATCGCCCGGTAGAAGCGGTAGAATTCGGGGTCGCGTCCGGCGCTTTCGCCCAGGATGCGGGCCGCTTCGGCCTGGGCGGCGGCAGTGATCAACTGGGCCTCGCGCACGCCATCGGCCTCGATGCCGCTGACCATGCGCTCGCGCTCTTCCTGCATCCGGGTCAGCACTTCCTGCCGCGCCTGATCGGACAGTCCGGCCCGCGCGATCCTGAGATCGACCACCTGGGCGCCGGATTCGCGCGCCTTGGCGTCCAGTTCGGCGCGCACCCGGCCAAGCGCGCCGCCCGCGCCGGGCAGCATCACCTGCCGCGCATCGAGCTTTGCCAGTTCGGCGGCGAGCAATCCGGGCAGGGCGGCGCTCAGCTGGCTGTCGAGCCGGTCTTCGGACCCCTGGGTGGTCGCCATGCGGACCGGATCGTAGACCCGGTAGCGCAGCTCGATGTCCAGATCGAGCAACTGCCCGTCCACGGTCCGCACCTGCTGGCGCTGCGCTGTCAGGGCTTGCAGCCCGCGCTCGGCCCAGACGAGCTGTTCGACCAGCGGGATATGCAGCAGCAGCCCCGCGCCGCCGCTGCCGGGCGCGGCGCCGGGCACGAAGCGGTTGACCACCCGCACTGCCGCGCCTTCGCGCATCACCACCAGCTGGCGGGTTTCGGGCACCACCACCACGCTGGCACCCAGCAGCAGCAGGATCACGCCGAGCGCGAACAGCAGGTTCCGGCTTTCACGCAGGATCGCGGTCATTCCGTTTTCCCTCCTGCCGGGGCGGCGGGGGGCGCCGGGGCCGCAGCGGGCGGGGTCGGGGTCTTGCCGCCATCGGGCAGGTTCAGGTTGACCGCGCCGCCCTCGGCAATGATCTTCGGATTGTTGGCGAGCACGCGTTCCATCGTTTCGTAATACATGCGCTGGCGCGTGACCTCGGGCGAGATCTTGTACTGGGCATAGACCGCGTCATAGGCATCGGCCTCTGCCCGGGCGCCTTCCAGCGCGGATGCAGCCCATTCCTGGGCGCGCTCCTGCGCCTTGCGCGCTTCTTCGCGAGCCTCGGTGATCCGGCTGAAGGCGGGGCCAAGCCGCGCCGGCGGATTGGCGCGGGTAATGTCGATCCCTTCAAGCCGCACCCCCATCCGCCAGCTGTCGACCACCGCCTGGGTGCGGGCCAGCACGCGGGCCTGCAATTCACCCTGGCGCGATCCGTCCCACAGCGGGTTGAACGGCAGTTCGGCCACGGCGGCGCGCATCTGCGCGGCGGCGAGGCTGCGCAGCGCGGCCTCGGGATCGCTTACCTGGTATTCGAACTGGCGCAGGTCGCTGACTTTCCAGCGAAGCTGGAATGTCAGGTCGATCAACTGGCCGTCGCGCGTGACCAGCAGGTTCTCGCCCGCGCCTTCCGGCACGGCCATCTGTTCGACCTTTCCGGCGGTGCGCAGGGCGATCGCCTGGACCGGCCAGGGCAGGGTCAGGGTCACCCCCGGATCAGCCAGGTGCGAGAAGCGGCCCATGGTCGTGACCACGCCTTTCTCGCCCTGGCCGACAACGTGGACCGTGGTGGTTACCAGCCACGCGCAGAGCGAACCGGCCAGGGCCCAGCGCCACCATGCGCCCTGAACCGCGCGCCCGGGCAGGCTCCGCAGCGGGTCGCCGCCACCTTTGCCGCCGCCGCGCCGCTGGCGCAGGATATCGTCGAGCCCGGCAGAGCGGCGTGCCGCTTCGTCCTTCGCCGGGGGGAGCCATGGGCTGCCGCTGCTTGTCTCGCCCACGATCGGCGGCGCCGGATCGGCCGTGTCCTGCTCTCCCGCCGCGCCGATGCGCCCGCCCCACGGGTTCTTGTCGCCGCTCATCGCCATGGTCTGGCCATCATCGCCGCTGCCTTTTCGATCCATGCCCTGCACTATAGGGAATGGCGCGCACAAAAACAGTGTCTCGCCCCGCTTTTTCCTTGCTAGGGGGCGAGAAGGAACAAGGAGCATGATGAAGTGAGCGAAGCGGACGCGGTGATCGAACGGCTGAAGGCGGCGCTGCCCCCGCTGGCGCGCGCGCGGCTGCAATCGCTGCGGCTGGCCGATGGCGGCACGGCGATCGTCGTGCTCGACGCGGCGGGCCTTGACGGGATCGAGCGGGAGCGGCTGGAAGCGGCCATCACCGAAACCCTGTCCGGCCAGAGCGGCGTCAGCACGGTCCGCGTCGCCATGATGGCGGACAAGGTGCGCCGCCGGATCATCGCGGTCGGATCGGGCAAGGGCGGGGTCGGCAAGTCGACCGTTTCCACCAACATCGCGGTCGCCCTGGCGCGGATGGGCCGCAAGGTCGGGCTGGTCGATGCAGACATTTACGGCCCCTCGCAGCCGCGCCTGCTCGGCAATGAAGGCGTGAAGCCGCAGGCGCGTGACAACAAGCTGATCCCGGTGCCCAGCGAATGGGGCGTGCCGCTGCTGTCGATGGGCCAGCTGATCGAACCCGGCAAGGCGATCGCCTGGCGCGGGCCGATGGCCAGCAATGCGCTGGGTCAGCTGATCGATGCCGATTGGGGCGCGGTCGATACCCTGATCGTCGATCTGCCGCCGGGCACGGGCGACGTGCAGCTGACCATGCTGCAGCGCCACAAGCCGGCGGGCGCGGTGATCGTCTCCACCCCGCAGGACCTCGCCCTGATCGACGCGCGCCGCGCGATCCAGCTGTTCGAGGTGGGCGAAGTGCCGGTGATCGGCATGGTCGAGAACATGGCCGGCTATGCCTGCCCGCATTGCGGCAAGATCAGCGATCCGTTCGGTTCGGGCGGCACGGAAGCAGCGGCAAAGGAACTGGGGCTGCCGTTCCTGGGCCGGATCCCGCTGCAACTGGCGATCCGCGAGGCGAGCGATGCCGGGCAACCGCCTGCCGCTGGCGAGGGCGAGGGGGCAGAGGCTTTTGCCGCCGTCGCTCGCCGCATCGCCACCTGGCTCGACAACCAGTAGGAGCGGGCGGGGGCCATGCACATTTCGCGCCGGGGCGTGCTGCTGGGCACCGGGGCTGCGGGCGGTCTGCTGGTCGCCTGGGCGCTGACCCCCCGGCGCTTCGACCCGCCGCTGGTGGCGGGCGCGGATGAGCACGCCTTCAACGCCTGGCTCAAGATCGGGCGCGACGGGGTGGTGACGGTCGCCGTGCCGGAACTGGAGGCGGGGCAGGGCATTTCCACCCTGATCCCGCAGATCGTCGCGATGGAACTGGGCGCGGACTGGCGGCAGGTGGCGGTGGAGCCGGCCCCGGTCAGCGGGGCCTATGCCAACGTTCCGCTCGCCGCGCGCTGGGCGCCGCTGTGGATGCCGCTGTTTTCCGGCCTGGCCGAGGGCGAGGACAGCCTGCTCGCCCGCCGCTTTGCCGAGCGCGAGGCCTTTACCGTCAGCGCCGATGGCACCGCGCTGGCCGCGCACGAGCTGCCCGCGCGGATCGCCGCCGCCAGCGCCCGGGCGATGCTGGCCCAGGCCGCCGCTGACCGCTGGGGCGTGGCCTGGGAGGAATGCCAAGTGCAGGGCGGCTTCGTCACCCACGGCAAGAACCGCGCCGCCTTTGGCGAACTGGTCGAGGCTGCTGCGGATTTCACGCCGCCCAAACCGGCCGTGCTGCGCCCCGAAGCCCCGGCCGAACGGCCTGCGCAGTTCCCGGCCGGAGCGCCGCTGCGCTTTCCCCGGCTCGACCTGCCGGCCAAGGTCGACGGCTCGTTCGCCTTTGCTGGCGACGTACGCCTGCCCGACATGGTGTTTGCCGCGATCCGCCACGGCCCGCATGGCGAGACGCGGCCGGGCGAAGACCTCGACCTTGGCGATGCCCGCCTGCGCTCGCTCGGGCTGGTGGCCATGGTCAAGGGGCCGGACTGGCTGGCCGCCGTGGCGCCCAACTGGTGGGCCGCCGAACAGGCGCTGAAACGGATTGCGCCGCGCTTTGCCGCCGGGCAGCGGGCCGAAAGCGGCACTGTCGCCCAGCGGCTGGAAGAGGCGCTGCGGCGCGGCGATGCGAAGCGAATTGCCGAGGCGGGCGATCCTGACGCCTGGCTGTCCAGCAAGTTCGAACACGTCGCCAATTACGGCGTGTTCCCCGCACTCCACGGCACTCTCGAAACCACCAGCGCCACCGCGCGCTACGCCGATGGCAGGCTGGAGCTGTGGATCGCCAGCCAGGCCCCGCAGGCCGCGCGCCGCGCCGCCGCCGATGCGCTGGGGATCGGGATCGACGACGTGGTGCTCTATCCGATGCCCGCCGGGGGCAGCTTCGATGCCCGGCTGGAGCATCCCCACGCCGCAGAGGCCGCCCGGATCGCGCGCGAGGTGGGCCGCCCGGTGCAGCTCGTCTGGTCGCGCTGGCAGGAACATGTTGCGGGCCTGCCGCGCACTCCGGCGCGCGCGGTGCTGGCGGCGCGGACCGGGCCGGAAGGCTCGCTGACCGCGCTGAAAGTGCGGGTCGCCATGCCTGCCGCCACCCGCGAATTCGCCGCGCGGCTGTTTGGGGGCGAGGGGCGGCACGAGGCGCTCTCCGCGCAGGACGCGCCTGATCCGCTGGCGATGGAAGGCATGGTCCCGGTCTACGGCATCGAGCATCTGGTGGTCGAGCACGTGCCGGTCGCCATCGGGCTGCCCACAGGCCGCCTGCGCGGCAATTCGCACGGCATCGGCTGCTTCCTGATCGAGACTTTCATCGACGAGCTGGCCCAGCGTTCAGGGCGCGAGCCGATGTCCTATCGCATGGCCATGCTGGGCCAGGACCTGAGGCTCGCCCAGTGCCTTCAGCGCGCGGCGAGTCTGGCCGAATGGGGCGGCGGCGCGGGCGGGAGCGGGCAGGGGATCGCCTGCCACCGGATGAGCCTGAACGGGCGCGAAGGGCGGATCGCGCTGGTTGCCTCGGCCCGGCGCGACGAACGCGGTATCCGGGTGGACAAGCTGACGGCGGTCGCCGACGTGGGCCGGATCGTCAACGTCGACATCGCCCGCCAGCAGATCGAGGGCGGGCTGATTTTCGGCATGGGCCTCGCGCGCGGGTCGTCCACCGCCTACAGCAATGGCCTGCCGCTGACGGGGCGGATCGGCCTGCTCGGCCTGCCGCTGCTGGCGGACTGCCCGGAGATCGAGGTGGAGTTCATCGACAGCCCGGCCGATCCTTTCGATCCGGGCGAACTGGGCGCGGTGATCGCGCCGCCGGCGATTGCCAACGCGCTCTATTCCGCCGGGGGAACCCGGCTCCATTCGCTCCCCCTTGGTGCAGGAGAAGTCTGAGATCATGCCCGCCGTGCTGCCTGCCGGTCATCCCCCCGTCCTGCGTCCCCGCGTGGGCGTGCTGCTGGTCAACCTGGGCACGCCCGACGCGCCCACTCCGGCGGCGGTGCGGCGCTATCTCAAGCAGTTCCTCTCCGATCCCCGCGTGGTGGAAATTCCGCGGCTGGTATGGTGGCCGATCCTCAACGGGATCATCCTCAACACCCGCCCGAAAAAGAGCGCGCACGCCTATCAGCAGGTCTGGACCGAGCATGGCTCGCCGCTCGCCGCGATCACCCGCGCGCAGGCGGAGGCCCTGCAGGAGCGTCTGGGCGATGCCGCGACGGTGCGCTGGGCGATGCGCTATGGCAATCCGGCACTGGGGGCCGAAGTCCAGGCGCTGAAGGACGCGGGCTGCGAGCGGATCCTGGTCGCGCCGCTCTATCCGCAGTATTCGGGCGCGACCACGGCTTCCTCGCTCGATGCGCTGGGCGCGCAGCTGGCGGCGATGCGCTGGCAGCCCGCAGTGCGCACTCTGCCGCCCTATTACGACGATCCGGTCCATATCGAGGCGCTGCGGCAGGATACCGCGCGCCAGCTGGCCGCGCTGCCCTTCGTGCCGGAAGTGCTGCTGCTGTCGTTCCACGGCATGCCGGAGCGCACCCTGCAGCTGGGCGATCCCTACCACTGCCAGTGCCGCAAGACCGCGCGGCTGCTGGGCGAGGCGCTGGCGGGCGAGTTCCCTGACCTGCGCGTCGAAGTTACCTTCCAGTCCCGCTTCGGCCGCGCCAAGTGGCTGGAACCCGCGACCGACGCGGTGATCGCCGCCGAGGCCGCCAAGGGCACGCGCCGCATGGCGATTGCGGCACCCGGTTTTTCCGCCGATTGCCTGGAAACGCTGGAAGAGCTGGCGATCCGGGGCAAGGAACAGTTCGTCGAGGGCGGGGGCACGGACTTTGCCGCGCTCACCTGCCTCAACACGTCCCCGGCCGGAATGGCCATGCTCGAAACCCTCGTCCGCCGCGAACTCGGCGGCTGGATCTGACCTTCAGGAGCCTGCCAATGCCCGGCCTCAATCCCGCGATCGACCCCGACGGCCTGCTCGAATTCTCGGTGGTCTTCACCGACCGCTCGCTTAACCACATGAGCGCGGCGTTCCAGCAGGTGATGCGCGACATTCACGCTGGCCTGACCGATGTCTACAAGGCCAGCCGCGCGGTGGTGGTGCCGGGCGGCGGCTCCTATGCAATGGAAAGCGTCGCGCGCCAGTTCGCCACCGGTAAACGCGTGATGGTGATCCGCAACGGCTTCTTCTCCTATCGCTGGACCCAGATCTTCGAGGCGGGCAGCATTCCGGCCAGCGAAACCGTGCTCAAGGCCCGCCGGGTTGGCGAGGGGCCGACCGCCCCCTTCGCGCCCGCGCCGCTGGAGGAAGTGATCGCCGCGATCGAGGCTGAAAAGCCTGAGGTGGTCTTCGCCCCGCACGTCGAGACTGCCAGCGGGATCATCCTGCCCGACGCCTATATTGCCGCAGTGGCCGAAGCGGTCCACCGCGCGGGCGGGCTGTTCGTGCTCGATTGCGTCGCCTCGGGCTGCGTCTGGGTCGACATGGCGGCGCTGGGCTTCGACGTGCTGATCTCCGCCCCGCAAAAGGGCTGGTCGGCGCAGCCCTGCGCGGGGCTGGTGATGATGAACGATGCCGCGCTGGAGGCGTGCCGCACCGCGAAATCGACCAGTTTTGCTGCCGATCTGAACAAGTGGGTGGCGATCATGGAGGCTTACCTCGGCGGCGGCCACGCCTATCATGCCACCATGCCCACCGACGCGCTGCGCGTGTTCCGCGATGCGATGCACGAAACGATCGCCTTCGGGCTGGACAGGGCGCGCGATGCCCAATGGGAACAGGGCCGCGCGGTCCGTGCCCTGCTCAAGGCGCGGGGCGTGCAGTCAGTCGCGGCGGAAGGCTTCGAGGCACCGGGCGTAGTGGTCAGCTACACTGCCGATCCGGAGATCCAGAACGGCCGGAAATTCGCCGCGCTGGGCCTGCAGATCGCGGCGGGCGTGCCGCTGATGGTGGACGAGGGTGCGGACTACAAAAGCTTCCGCCTCGGCCTGTTCGGTCTCGACAAGCTGAAGGACGTGCCCGCCAGCGTGAAGCGGCTGGAAGCGGCCTTCGACGCGGTGTTTTAAACCCTCACAACCAACCCAAACCTCCGTTCGTGTCGAGCGTAGTCGAGACACTTTGGCGCTGACGTGTCTCAACTACGCTCGACACGAACGGAGAGGGACGGATTGCGAATAGGGCGGATTCCGCCCCTCAGAAATCGATCGCGATGCCCTTTTTCACCCAGTCGCCGTAGCGGGTGGGGGAGAGGCCGTCGGGATCGGGCTCGTCCTTCGCGGGGGCGGGCTGGGGCGCAGGATCGTTGGTCCAGTGCTCGGGCTTGGCGAAGGGCTGGGGCCGCTGGGTGGAGCGCTTGATCATGGCCATGCCATGCGCCCGCTGGCCCTCGAATGCAATTGCCTCTAGGGGCACGGAATGGACATACCCGGCTTTCCCGCGCGCAAATCGGCGCTGCGCCTGCTCGATGCCGTGCTGCGGCGGGGCGAGACGCTTGATGTGGCTGCGCACGGTGCCCTTCAGGCCCTGCGCGGCGCGGCGGACAAGGCATTGGCCCGCGCGCTGGCGGCAGAGGCGCTGCGCTGGCTGACCGATCTCGACGCCCTGATCGACAGTGCGACCCGCCAGCCCCTGCCGGAAGACGCCAAGGCGCGCGCCGTGCTGCAACTGATGCTGGCGGGGTGGCTGCGGCTCGATACCCCGCCGCACGCAGTGATCGCCACCGGCCTGCCGCTGCTCAGCGGCGGGCCGAGGCGGCTGGCGCACGGGGTGTTCTCGACGCTGGTCAAGCAGGGCGCCAGCCTGCCTGCCGCGCCGACGCTGCCGCCTGAAGTCAGCGCCCGCTGGGGGGGGCGCGCCGCGGCCATCGCCGCCGGCCTTGCGCTTCCGCCGCCGCTCGACCTTACCCTGCGCGATCCCGCTGGCACTGCCGAATGGGCCGAGCGGCTGGGCGGCGTGTCGCTGCTCCCCGGCCACGTCCGCCTGCCGCGCGGCACGGCGGTCGAGAACCTGGATGGCTATGACGAGGGCGCCTGGTGGGTGCAGGATCTCGCCGCGAGCCTGCCCGCGCGGCTGCTGGGCGAGGGGCAGGGCCGCCGCGCGCTCGATCTGTGCGCCGCGCCGGGCGGCAAGACGCTGCAACTGGCCGCACGGGGCTGGCAGGTGACCGCGCTGGACATGAGCGCCAAGCGGCTGGAACGCATGGGGCAAAACCTCAAGCGCACTTCACTTAGCGCAAAAACCGTTGTGGCAGATGCGCTTGCATGGGAAAGCGAAGAGCGCTTCGACGCCGTCCTGCTCGACGCGCCCTGCACCGCGACCGGCACCTGCCGCCGCCACCCGGACGTGCTCCACCGCATCGGCCCGCGCCAGATTGCCGAAATGGCAGAGCTTCAGGCCGCCATGCTGGAGCGCGCCGCGCGGCTGCTCGCCCCCGGCGGACGCCTGGTCTACGCGGTCTGCTCGCTGGAGCGCGAGGAGGGCGAGGATCAGGCGGCGCGGGTGGCGCTGCCCCCCGATCCGGTCGGCGCCGAAGAAATCCCCGGCTTTGCGCCGACACCGGAAGGTTGGCTGCGCACCGACCCCGCCATGCTGGCCGAAGCCGGCGGGATCGACGGGTTCTTCATCGCGCGGTGGCGGAGCTAGCCCTGTTCAACCCTTGAGCCGCCCGGCAAATCCCTTGTGCAGCTTGGCCAGCTTGGGCGGGATCACCGCCAGGCAATAGGGGTTCCGCTGGCCATCGCCGTCCCAGTATTCCTGGTGATAGTCCTCGGCCGGATACCAGGTGGCCGGCCCCTCGATCGTGGTGACCACGCGCCCGCCATGCTCTGCCTGGGCGCGGGCGATCCCGGCTTCCGCTTCGCCGCGCTGGCTTTCGTCGACCAGGAAGATCGCCGAGCGGTACTGGGTGCCCACGTCGCCGCCCTGCCGGTTGAGCTGGGTCGGATCGTGGGTGGCGAAGAACACGTCCAGCAACTGCGCGTAGGAAATCACCGCGGGATCATGGGTCACCCGGATCGCCTCCGCGTGGCCGGTCGTGTCGCTGCAGACCTGTTTGTAGGTCGGGTTCTCGACGTGCCCGCCGATATAGCCGCTTTCCACTTCTGAAACCCCGGCCAGCTGGCGGAACACCGCCTCGGTGCACCAGAAACAGCCGCCTGCGAGAATTGCCTGTGCCATTTGCGTCCTTTCTTCCAGACTTCCCAAATAGGAATGCGTCGCGGCCTTGTCATCCGGGCCGTGCAATCTAGAATCATTCGCAGAAACATCTGATCCTTGGAGAATTCCATGCGCCGACTGCTCCTGCCCGTTCTCGCCCTGGGGCTCGCCCTGCCGCTGATGGCCGCTGAGGCCGCCCCTGTGAAGAAGCGCGCCGCCGCTGCCGCCGCCAGGGTCGATCCCGCGCTGGCCGCCGCCGTAGCCGATCCGCGCCGCGATCCCGATCGCGCCCGTGACCAGTACCGCAAGCCCGCCGAGACGCTGAGCTTCTTCCAGGTCGCGCCGGACATGAAGGTGGGCGAATATGCCCCCGGCGGGGAGTGGTATTCGCGCCTGCTCGGGCTCTATCTGGGGCCGAAGGGCAAGCTGGTCGGGCTGTACTTCGATCCCACGTCCGGTGCGTTCGATGAGAAGCGCCAGCAAGGCATCCGCGAGGGCGCCGCGAAGTATGCGTCCGACATCGCCACCTGGTCGGGCCAGCCGGCGGAGCGCTTCACCGCCTATACCCTGGATGCCGTGCCGGCCGGGGAGAAGGGCACCTTTGACCGCATCCTCGTCATGCGGATGATGCACAACCTGCTGCGCTGGAACATCGCCGACCGCGAGATCAAGGCGATGCGCGACCTGCTGAAGCCCGATGGCATGGTGGGGATCGAGCAGCACCGGGCCAGGCCTGACGCGCCCTACAGCTTCAGCGACGGCAGCAAGGGCTACCTGCGCGAGGCCGACGTCATCCGCCTGATGGAGCTTCATGGCTTCACCTATGTCGGCAAGAGCCAGGCCAACGCCAACCCGAAGGATCCCGCCAACTGGCCGAACGGCGTCTGGACCCTGCCGCCCACGCTGGGCGGCGCCAAGGAAGAGGACAAGGCCGCCTTGCGCGCCATCGGCGAAAGCGACCGGATGACGCTGCTTTTCCGCAAGCGTGCCTGATGCTAGGGGCGGCGGCATGACTTCCTTGCGTGACAGGACCCTTGCGGTCGCCGCCCTGCAACTGCCGCTCGGCTCGGCTGACGAGAGCGAGAACATCGCCGCCGTCGCCGCTCTGGTGGAACAGGCGGCCGGGCAGGGCGCGCAGGTGATCCTGCCGCCCGAGCTGTTTTCCGGCCCCTATTTCTGCAAGCAGGAGAACGAGGCGCTGTTCGACCTCGCCCGGCCTGTGACGGAGCATCCCTCGGTCCTCGCCATGCGCGGTCTGGCGGCGAAGCTGCACGTCGCGATCCCGACCAGCTTCTTCGAACGCGATGGGCATCACTATTACAACACCCTTGCCTGGATCGGCGCGGACGGCGAGATCGCCGGTACTTACCGCAAGAGCCACATTCCCGACGGTCCGGGCTACGAAGAAAAGTATTATTTCCGCCCCGGCAACGACGGGTTCAAGGTCTGGGAGGCTTTCGGCGCCCGGATCGGCGTGGGCATCTGCTGGGACCAGTGGTATCCGGAATGCGCCCGCGTGATGGCGCTGCTGGGGGCGGAACTGCTGCTTTATCCCACCGCGATCGGGTCCGAACCCTATGATGCGGATCTCGACACCAGCCGGATGTGGCGCCGTGCGATGCAGGGGCACGCCGTGTCCAACTGCATGCCGGTGATCGCCGCCAACCGAATCGGCACGGAGGAAGGCCAGCGTTTCTACGGCCACTCCTTCATCGCCGACGAATGGGGTGATCTGGTGGAACAGTTCGGTGCCGGGGAAACCGGCGTGCTGGTCCGCACCCTCGACCTGACCGGCGCCGCCCGCCACCGCGCCGGCATGGGCTTCTTCCGCGATCGCCGCCCGCAGCTCTACGGCCGCATCGTGCAGGATATCTGAGCGCGGTGCATCGCTACCTGATCGCGCTGGGTTCGAACGTGCGCCACGCGCGGTTCGGTCGGCCAGAACAGGTGCTGACCGAAGCGCTCCACGCGCTCGAAGCCTCCGGCCTAAGGGTGGAGCGCGCGGCGCCGCTGATCCGCTCGGCGCCCATCGGCCCATCCACCCGCCGCTACGCCAACAGCGCGGCCGTGGTGGTCAGCGAGCTTGAACCGGACGCGTTGCTGAAAAGGCTGAAGGCAACCGAGCGCGCCTTCGGGCGCAAGCGCGGCGGGCAGCGCTGGGCGAGCCGGGTGCTCGATCTCGATATCGTGCTCTGGTCCGGCGGCTGCTGGGCCGCGCCAGACCTGACGATCCCCCACCGCGAGTTCCGCCGCCGCGATTTCGTCCTGACCCCGGCGGTGGCGATTGCGGCCGGCTGGCGCGATCCATTGACCCAACTGACCCTGCGCCAGCTGCACCGGCGTCTAAACCGCCCGCACCGCGCTTGACCCGATGCCCCGCGCCAACTAGGGCACGGGCTCCGTGGCACGGGCCCTTAGCTCAGTCGGTAGAGCAACTGACTTTTAATCAGTAGGTCGCTGGT
>CALMJG010000175.1 GCA_937864195.1 uncultured Novosphingobium sp. | reverse complement strand
CTTCCTTGCAACACCAGCCCGCTCCCCCGGCCCGACCACCCATTTATGGTACCCTGTGGGTGGTCGGGCCGGGGGAGCGGGCCGGTGTTGCAAGCCAATCGCGGAGGCGATTGGCGCACCAAACAAAGGACACTTCCCGCACCGCCTCGAGGCGGACACCTACTCCCTAACCCCGCGCCTCCGCATGGCCCAGCGGGCCGTGGCCGGCGCCGAACCCCGGCGCGGCGCGCAGGGCGCTGCGCACGAACAGGCGGGCGCGGTCGACGGCTTCGGGGAGGTCCAGGCCCTTGCCCAGGAACGTGGCGATCGCGCTCGACAGGGTGCAGCCCGTGCCGTGGGTGTGGCGGGTGTGGATCCGGGTGCCGGCCATGACGTGGGCCGGCTCGCCCGGCAGCATCAGCCAGTCCTCCACCCGCTCGCCCTCCGCATCGCCGCCCTTGGCGAGGTAGGCCACGCCCCGCGCGGCCATGCCCTGATGCCCGCCCAGCGCGGCGAGTTCCGGGACGTTGGGGGTGGTCAGCCTGGCCAGCTGCATCAGCCGTTCGAACGCGGCGATGGTTTCCGCGTCGGCCAGGGCCGCGCCGCTGGTGGCGATCATCACCGGATCGAACACCACCGGCACGTCCAGCCGCTCCAGCCGGTCCGCCACGCAGTGCGCGATGGCGGGCGAGCCGAGCATCCCGATCTTGACCGCATCGACGCCGATGTCGCCGACGCAGGCGTCGATCTGCGCTGCCACCATTTCGGGGACAAGCGCCTCGACCATGGTCACCCCCAGCGTGTTCTGGGCGGTGATCGCGGTGATCGCGGTCATGGCATAGCCGCCCAGCACGGTAATGGTCTTGATATCGGCCTGGATGCCCGCGCCGCCCGAGGAATCGGAACCGGCGATGGACAGGATGCGGGGGGTGGTCATTCAGCCCTTGAACTTGCGCACGGTCGATGGCGGGGCCTTGGCGTGCAGCGCCTTGGCCCGGGTCGGGCGGTCGAGCAGTTCGCCCCCGCAATTGGGGCAGCGTTCGTCCACCGCATCGGCGCATTCGGTGCAGAAGGTGCATTCGAAGCTGCAGATGAAGGCACCGGGCAGTTCGGCGGGCAGGTCCGCGCCGCACTTCTCGCAATCGGGGCGCATCTCAAGCATTGGCGGCCTCCTGGACGGCAGCGCAGATCGCGGCGACGGCGGCCTCTACCTCGCCCGCATCGTCGCCTTCGGCCATGACGCGGATCACCGGTTCGGTGCCGGAGGGGCGGATCACCAGGCGGCCCCGGCCCGCAAGGCTCGCCTCCGCCTCGGCTATCACGGCCTTGACGCGGGCGTCATCCAGCGGCTTGCCTCCGGCGAACCGGACATTGCGCAGCAGCTGCGGCACGGGATCGAACAGGTGGAGCAACTCGCTCGCCCGGCGGCCAGAGCGGACCAGCGCGGCCAGCACCTGCAGCGCGGCGATCGTGCCATCGCCCGTGGTGCCATGGTCGAGCAGGATCATGTGGCCCGATTGTTCGCCGCCGACGTTGCAGCCGCGCGCCTTCATTTCCTCCAGCACATGGCGGTCGCCCACCTTGCTGCGGAACAGGTCCAGCCCCTGCCCGGCGAGGAAGCGTTCGAGGCCGAGGTTGGACATGACCGTGGCCACCACGCCGCCGCCGCGCAGGGCGCCGCGCGCGGCCAGCTGGCTGCCGATCAGCGCCATGATCTGGTCGCCGTCGACCGTCTGGCCTTTCTCGTCGACCACGATCAGCCGGTCGGCATCGCCATCCAGCGCGATGCCGATGTCGGCGCCGCTGGCGACCACGGTCTCGCTCAGCAGGCCGGGATGGGTAGAGCCGCACTTGTCGTTGATATTGGTGCCGTTGGGCGTGACGCCCACCGCGATCACTTCCGCGCCGAGCTCCCAGATCGCCGAGGGCGCGACCTGGTAGGCCGCGCCATTGGCGCAATCGACCGCGATCTTGAGGCCATCCAGCCGCACGTCATCGGGCAGCGAGCCCTTGACCGCGTGGATATAGCGCCCGCGCGCGTCCTCGATCCGGCGGGCGCGGCCAATCTCGGGCGCATTGGCCAGCGGCTGGTCCTGGTCCAGCATGGCCTCGATTGCCAGCTCGTCCTCGTCCGACAGCTTGAAGCCGTCCGGGCCGAACAGCTTGATGCCGTTGTCCTCGTAAGGGTTGTGGCTGGCAGAGATCATCACGCCCACGTCGGCGCGCAGTTCGCGGGTCAGCAGGGCGACCGCCGGGGTCGGCATCGGCCCCAGCAGGATCACGTCCATGCCAACGCTGGTGAAACCGGCGACCAGCGCGTTTTCGATCATGTAGCCCGACAGGCGGGTGTCCTTGCCGATCACCACGCGGTGGCGATGGCTGCCGCGCAGGAAGCGGCGGCCGGCGGCCTGCCCCACCTTCATCGCTGTCGCAGCGGTCATCACCCCGGCATTGGTGCGCCCGCGAATACCGTCAGTCCCGAAATATTTCCGCCCCATAAACCTTCTGTAGCTCCGCTTTTCCTTGCAAATTGCTATGTCGCGCGGCGGCGCTAAAGTCACGCGCTTGATCGAAGGGTTCAGGGGACTTTCCATGCCGCAATCAGCCGCCGCCGCCAGCGGCTTTCCTGAAATCCGGGTGCCGGCAGGGCTGACCTTTGCGGGACTGGTCGCGGGTTTCCTGGCCGGCATCCTGCTCAGGGACAGCGCCGCGCTGGCGCCGCTGCTGGCCGTGGCGGAACCGATGGGCAGCCTGTGGCTGCGCGCCCTGCAACTGACGATCCTGCCGCTGGTGATCGGCCTCGTCGTCACCGGCATCTCGCAGACCCTCGCGGCGGCAAGCGGCGGGCACCTGGCGCGGCGCGCGGTGGGGCTGTTCGTGGCGGTGCTGCTGGCGGCGGGGACCATGGCCGCGCTGCTGGTGCCCGCGCTGCTTGCCCTGTTCCCGATTCCCGAGCGCGCGGCCCGCGCGCTGAGTGGCGGAGCGGGCGATGCCGGCACGGTGCCGGGGGTGGCGGACATCCTTAACGCGATGATGCCGGAAAACATCTTCAGCGCCGCCGCAGCGGGGGCGATGCTGCCGGTGGTGCTGTTCGCCTCGGTGTTCGCGCTCGCGCTGACCCGCGTGGCCGATGGTCCGCGCCGCCTGATCGTGCAGTTCTTCGAAGGGGTGGCTGCGGCGATGATGGTGGTGGTCGGCTGGGTGCTGATGCTCGCGCCGCTGGGCGTGTTCGGGCTGGCGGTTTCGCTGGCGGCCAAGACCGGGGCCGGGGCGATCGGCGCGCTGGCGCATTACATCCTGGTGGTCAGCGCGGCGGGGCTGGTGGTGCTGATCGGCGGCTTCGTGCTGGCCGTGGTGCTGGCCCGCCAGCCGCTGGGCAGGTTCGCACGGGCGATGGTGCCGGTCCATGCCGTGGCGATTTCCACCCAGTCCTCGCTCGCCAGCCTGCCCGCCATGCTGGCGGCGACCCGGCGGCTGGGCGTGCGCGAATCGACCGCCGATTTCGCCCTGCCGCTGGCCGTCGCGATCTTCCGCGCGACCAGCCCGGCGATGAACATGGCCGTGGCGATCTATGCCGCCAAGCTGACCGGCGTGCCGCTGTCCCCGGCGGCGCTCGCGGCGGGGGTGTTCGTGGCCTTCCTCGTTTCGCTGAGTTCCGTCTCGCTGCCCGGTACGATCAGCTTCGTGATCTCGGTCGGCCCGATCGCCAATGCCATGGGCGTGCCGATCGCCCCGCTGGCGCTGCTGGTGGCGGTGGAAATGCTGCCCGACATCATGCGCACGCTGGGCAACGTGACGATGGACGTGGCGGTTACGTCAGCCGCGGACAGGTTGATGGGGGAAGGGGAGAGTCCTTGATCCGCCTGACGGCGGTGCGGGAAGCACGACCGTGCTTCCCTGGCCTGGCCGGCCCACTCGCCCGGCCCGACCAGGCCAAGCCTTTCGCGGACGCGCAAGGCGCACCCAGCTAGTTACCCATTACCCTTTTGCCCGCCGGGAACGCGCTTGA
>CALMJG010000174.1 GCA_937864195.1 uncultured Novosphingobium sp. | reverse complement strand
TGTCCTCGCGCTCGAAGAAGGCCTTGAGGAAGGTTTCCAGCGTCCACTTGAGGTGGCCGAGGTGAATGCCCTTGTCGATCACCAGTCCTTCGACCTGGTGGAACATCGGCGTGTGGGTGGCGTCGCTGTCGCTGCGGTAGACGCGGCCCGGGGCAATGATCCGGATCGGCGCGCCGTCCTTCAGCATGGAGCGGATCTGCACCGGGCTGGTGTGCGTGCGCAGCAGCATGGCGCGCTCTTCCGCGTCCTTGTCCGGGAAATAGAAGGTGTCGTGCATCGCGCGGGCCGGGTGGCTTTCCGGGATGTTGAGCGCGGTGAAGTTGTGCCAGTCGTCCTCGATCTCGGGACCGGTGGCGACGGCGAAGCCCATGTCGGCGAAGATCTCCGCCAGTTCGTCCATCACCTGGCTGACCGGGTGGATCGTGCCGCGCGGCGCTTCGGGCGCGGGGAGCGAGAGGTCGATATTTTCCGCTGCCAGGCGGGCATCGAGCGCGGCCTGTTCCAGCGCGGCCTTGCGCGCGGCCAGCGCCTCGGTCACGCTTTCGCGCAGGGCGTGGATCTTCGGCCCGGTGGTCTGGCGTTCCTCGGGCGACATGGCGCCCAGCGTCTTCAAGAGGCCGGAGATCGAGCCCTGCTTGCCAAGAAATTCGACCCGCAGCTTTTCCAGCGTGTCGAGGTCCGCGGCTCCGGCGATCCGCGCCAATGCCTGTTCACCTGTTGCTGCGTAGTCCACTGTCTGCCGTTCCGCCTGCTGCCCGGGATTGAGTGATGCGCCTTTAGCGGCGCGGCGCGCGCGGTCAAAGGGGTTTAGCTGGCTGTGGCCCCGTCTGGCCGGTCGAGCGTCTGCACTGCCGCGCCGCGCACCCGGGCGCGCTCGTGCATGAAGGTTTCGAGGATCGGGTGGGGCCGGTGCGCATAACCGCGCGGGGCCATGCCCATGAATTCGTGGAAATCGCGCACGAATTGGGCCTGGTCGTGATAGCTGCCGTCCAGCGCGCCGATCCACTTGAGCGAAGGATCGAGCATGAACTGGGTCAGGCTGCGCATGAACCGCTGGCGGCGCAGCAGCAGCTTGGGTGAAAAGCCGAACGCCTGCTGGCAGGTCCGCTCAATCGTGCGCTGGCTGGTGCCGACCCGCTCGACCAGCCCGGCGACGGTGCACAGCGCCGGGTCGATCACGGCCTGATGGATCGCGATGATCCGCTCCTCATCGATGCCGGCGGGGCAGGGCAGGGTGCGGAAATAGGCGGCGATCCGTGCGAATTCCACCTCCTCGTCGCCATCCTCGGTGAAGAGCTGTTCGGCAAGCGGCAGGAACCGCGCGAACGACGCGTGGCGGCGGCCGTCCGCCAGCAGATTGGCATGATCGGCGGCAGGCGCGCCGACGAACCGCGCCCAGCCGAGCGGGAGCAGGCCGATGCCCCAGAACCGGGTCTTGCCGATGGTGAAATGCGTGCAGCGCGAACTGGGCCCGGTGGCAACGAAGTGCGCACCGGCGATTGCCCCGTGGCCATCGATCGCGGCATCGGGCGCGTCACCGCTGAAGAACCGCAGGTTGGCCCATTCGGGGTGCAGGGCATCGTTGATCCGCGCGCCGCTGCCCGGATCGATCTCGGTCACGTAGAAGCTGGTGAAATAGGCGCGCAGGTCTTCCGGTGGCAGGCAGAACCGGACTCTCACTGCAACATCGAGCGCCACCGAAGGAATCCCTGAGACCGTTTTGTTATCTGCGCCGACTTTGCAGGTGCGGGCCCCGCTTGGCAAGCGCGATCAGGGACGGTGGAGCACCTGCACGGCCTGGCCGGTCGCCGCCGCGCGGGCGCGGGCGGCGGCGCGCAGCACCGGATGGTCAAGCGCCGCGTAGGCCGAGGGGCTCATGGTCATGAACCGCTTGAAGTCGCGCACGAAATGGGCCTGGTCGACATAGTGGCAATCCAGGGTGCGGATCCAGGCGAGTGAGGGGTCGAGCATGAACTGGGCGAGGCTGCGCATGAACCGCTGGCGCCGCAGCAGCAGCTTCGGGGCGAAGCCGAACGCCCGCAGGCTCAGCCGTTCGAGCGAACGCGGCGACATGGCCAGTTGTTCGGACATTTCGCCGACAGTGGCTACGTCCTTGTTCATCAGCATGGCGTGGGCCTGCTGGATGCGCTGCTCTGCCGGGGATTGGGGGCGCTGACCCAGCAGGTCGCAGAGGTAGGCATCGAACCGCGCGGCCTCTGCCGCAGCGTCCGGGCGGTTCGCGTCCACGCAGGCGGCGAGGCCCGTCAGTGCGGCAAAGTCTTTCGTGCTGAAGGCATCGCAGAAGCTGTCCGAATGCGCGTCCGCCGGGGCATCGATAAACCGGGCCCAGCCGGCGGGGAGGAGGCCAATTCCCCAGCACCGGCCATGTCCCATGGTGAAATGCGTGCAAAGGCTGGTCGGGCCGGAGGCGATCATGCGCGGCCCGTCGGTCAGCGGCGCGGCGCCGATCGCGGCCTGCCATTGCCCGCCTCCGGATATCCGCAGGTTGCCCCATTCCGGATGCAGCCAGTCCTCCACCATGCCGCCGCCGTAGGGCAGCCGGGCTTCGACCAGGTAGTAGGTGGTGATGTAGGGTGCGAGCGGCGGCGAGGGCATGAAGAACCGCACGCTGACTGCATCGCCAATGGCTCGCTGCATTGCGTGGCCGACCCCTGATTGCCAGCCCTCCAGGGGGCTGATGCTAATGCCTTAAGAAATCTGCCAAAAAGGGGTGGTGGGGGCAAGCGGTTATTGCGAAGCCGTTGCAAAAAAAAGGCGCGGATGGCAGTGCCATCCGCGCCTTTTTGTGGCTGAACTGCTGGGCGATCAGGCCGGCAGCGCGGCCTTCGCCTGAGCGATCACGGCCGCGAACACGCCGCCTTCGTTCATCGCCAGATCGGCCATCGCCTTGCGGTCCAGCTCGATACCGGCCAGCTTGGTGCCGTGGATGAACTGCGAATAGGTCAGGCCTTCGGCGCGGACAGCCGCGTTGATACGCTGGATCCACAGGGCGCGGAAGGTCCGCTTCTTCACCTTGCGGTCGCGATAGGCGTACTGGCCGGCCTTTTCGACGGCCTGGCGCGCAACGCGGATGGTGTTCTTCCGGCGGCCGCGATAACCCTTGGCCTGTTCCAGAATGTTCTTGTGCTTGGCGCGGGTGGTTACACCCCTTTTGACACGTGCCATACTTCAGTACTCCTCAGTTCAGCCCGTAGGGCGCCCACTTCTTGATCGTCTTCGCATCGGCGTCAGAGATCGTGTCGGTCCGGCGGTGCTGGCGGATGTACTTGGCGTTGTGGCTGATCAGCCGGTGACGCTTGCCGACCGCGCCGTGCTTGATCTTGCCGGTTGCGGTGAGCTTGAAGCGCTTCTTGACGCCGCTCTTCGTCTTGAGCTTGGGCATTTTCGTCTCCTTGTCCGAAGACACGTCCGACCAGCCCTGGCAGCCCTAGATAGCCAGGCGGGCCATTGAATCCGTGTCAATGAAGGGCGCGCCCCTAACCGCGAATCGCGGCGAAGGCAAGCAAATCACGCCTCGCGCAGGCCGGTGAACTGGCTTTCGCCGGATTCCGCCAGCCAGCGGCGGAAGTCCCCATGGGGGATCGGGCGCGTTCCGGCCGGGAGCGGCTGGTTGAACAGATAGGCCTGCGCCGTCCCGCCAGCGGTCAGCTCCACCTCGCGCCGGACATAGAGCGAAGCGCCAGGCCGCGCGGGATCGTAGTCCTCATAGGCGTCCATCCGCGCGAGGTCGTCAGGGTGGAACCCGGCGCGCGCCGCGTAGAGCCTGCCATGAACCGGTCCGTCGCCCGCGAGCAGGGCAGGGAACCAGCCAGCTGTGTCCGGAACGGCATGGAGCGCACCGCGCACTTCGGCGGCCCCAAGCGGCTCGAGCAACGCATGAATGGCGCGCGCCACAGGGTTGTCGCTGCCGTCCAGCAGGGTGCCGTAAAAGAAGAAGCGCATCGCCGACCTCAGATCTGGTGGCGGGCGTTGTAGTCCCTGATCCACTCGACGGTCTTTACCATGCCGCCAAAGGGATAGAAATGCAGCCGCACCCGGCCGTGCTCCTCGCCAAGCCCGGCGGCGAAAGCATCGACCAGCTTGTCCGGCCCGGCGGTGCCAAGCAGATTGCCGATGCTCACCCCGTACTTCTTCATCACGCTGGCCGAGGCGCCGACCCCGCAGCGCGCGGCGAAGGCGAGCAGGCGCTTGATCCCCGCCGGTCCCGGCACGCCGATCCGCACGGGGCAATCGATCCCGCGTGCGCGCAATTCCCTCAGCCAGCCGAGGAAGGCATCGGGATCGAAGCCGAACTGGGTGACGACCAGCGGCGCCATGCCGCGAGCCTCGATCGCGCGGACCTTGGTTTCCAGCACCTGCCAGCACTGGTCCGGGGTCATGTTGGGGTGGCCTTCGGGATGGCCGCCCACGCCGATGGCCTGGATCCCGGCGCGCTCGAAGGCGCCGGTTTCAATGAGGGCCATCGTGTCGAAATAGGGCCCCTGCGGCGCGGGCGGATCGCCCGCGACGATGAAGCAGCGGCGCACCCCGGCGCGCTCCACCACGGCCCTCAGGTAGCCCTCGAAATCAGCGGGAGAGGTGATCCGCCGTGCCGAGAAGTGCGGCATCGGTTCAAACCCCAGCTCGCGCACGGCGATGGTCGCGGCGACGCGCGCGGCCAGTTCCTCGCCTGGCAGGTAGGTGATCGCCACCGGCGTTTCGGGCGGGATCAGCGGCGCGGCATCGCGCAGCGAAGCCTCGTCCTTCGCCGTCATTTCCAGGCTGAAGCCGTCGGTAATGCCGGCGCGGGGCTTGTCCCAGTTGGGATGGATCAGCGGTATCGCCATCGGAACAGGACCGGCGGGGGCGGCGCCGGGGATCGCCCGGCGCCAGCCTGTCGCCTCAGAGGCCCTGCGAGCGCCAGGAGCCGTGATAGCCCTCGCGCGCCACGCGGCTGTAGGGCACGGGGCTGACGATCACGCGCACTTCCAGCTGCTTGTGCGGTTCGACCGTGGTCTTGGCGGTGCCGCCGTTCTCTTCGCCCCAGACGACCTTCAGCTCGGTGCCCACGGGGATCGACGGATCGATGGTCGCAAGGCTCAGCGCCTGCTTCTCGTTGTAGGAGTAGCCGGTGAACATCGACAGGCCCACGGTCTTGCCATCGGCGTCGATCACCCGGTCGTAGTTGGACGAGGCATAGTTCGCCAGCGGCACGTCGAAGAACTTGTACTGCTCGCCGTCCGGGTTGAACAGCGAAGCCATGATCTTGGCCATGTCCTCGGGATTCCAGGCGAGGGTTACCTTCTTGCGCTGCGCGGCAGGATCGATTGCTTCCAGCGCTTCGCGGCCATGGAAATCGTGGTCGAACTTGACGAAGTTGCCGTACCCCAGCTCCCACGGGTTGAGGTAGTAGTCCTCGATGTTGCCCGATACGAACGAGCCGCCGATCGAGCCGGTCGCTTCATAGCTGTCGGCGCCCAGCCACTCGCGGAAGCCCTTCAGCTTCTCGCCGGTGTAGATCGCGGGCAGGGGGCTGGGGATCCAGCCGGATTCAAGCGTGTTGGACGGATAGGCGCGGCTGCCGCAGGCGATCAGGCCAAACTCCTTGCCCGCTTCCAGGATCGCGACGCGGATTTCTTCCTGCTCTTCGTAGGGGCCCCAGATTTCCAGGCCCGGCGCGCCCGACATGCCATGGCGCAGCGTGCGCACGGGTCTCCCGGCGATGTTCATGGTGCTCATGTTGAAGAAGCCGAGCTTCTCCAGCGGGCCACCATGCAGCTTCTCGATCACGTTCCAGGCCAGCGGGCCCTGGATCTGGAAGCGCCATTCGCGGCGGGTGACGGGCTTGCCCATCGGGCGCATCGGCGAGCGGTCGTCAAGGATCACCTCGACGTCATAGCCGCCGGTCGCGGCGTGATAGCGCAGCCAGTTGCTTGCGGGGGCGCGGCCGACGTAGGTGAAGTGCTCTTCCTCCTCGCGGAAGATGATGCCATCGCCGATCACGTGGCCATAGGGAGTGGTCGGCACGTACTGCTTGGCCTTGTTGACCGACCAGCCCTTCGACGTGTTGACCATGGTGTCCGAAAGCAGCCGGGCCGCATCCTTCCCGCGCAGGTACAGGTTCACCATGTGGTGCGACTGGTCGAACAGCACTGCGCTGTGCTGCCAGGCCCACTGTTCGCTGCGCCAGTTGGAAAATTCCGGCGCGACCACCGGATAGACATAGGCGCCCAGCTGCGAGTTGCGCAGCATTTCCACGATGTTGCCCGACTGGCTGAGAAGCTGTTCGAGATTGGCGGCCATGGCGGCTCTCTCCGTTTGTTGTTAAAATTCGTATGCACTGCTTACTATATTTTGCTATCGCTGCAACCGAAAAGCGGCAAAGGGCGGCCACGCTGCCAAAGCCGCACCGCAAGGGAGACTGTTTGATGTCCGAGGCCCAGATCCTCACGCTTTCCTGCACCGACCAGCCCGGGATCACCGCCCGCGTGACCGGCTATCTGTATGAAAACGGTGGCAATATCCTTGAAGCGCAGCAGTTCAACGACGAGACGGGCGGTCTGTTCTTCATGCGCGTGGAATTCGATCCCGGCGGGACCGATCCGGCGGCATTCCAGGCGGGATTCGCGCCCATCGCAGAGCATTACAGCATGACCTGGCAGCTGCGCGGGCGGGAAACGCCGCGCAAGGTGCTGCTGCTGGTGTCAAAGTTCGACCATTGCCTGGGCGACCTGCTCTATCGCCACCGGATTGGCGAGCTGAACATGGAAGTGGTCGGGATCATCGGCAACCATCCCAAGGAAGCGCTGTCGATCACCCTGCTTGACGGAATTCCCTATCACCATTTCCCGATCACGAAGGACACCAAGGCAAGCCAGGAGGCCCGGATCAAGCAGGTGGTGAACGACAGCGGCGCCGAACTGGTGGTGCTGGCGCGTTACATGCAGATCCTGTCGGACGACCTCGCGGCTTTCCTCTCGGGCCGCTGCATCAACATCCACCACTCGTTCCTGCCTGGCTTCAAGGGCGCCAAGCCCTATCACCAGGCCCACGCGCGCGGGGTGAAGATGATCGGCGCGACGGCGCACTACGTGACCGCCGACCTCGATGAAGGCCCGATCATCCACCAGGACGTGGAAGCCGTGACTCACGCCGACAGCCCCGAGGACATGGTGCGCAAGGGCCGCGACATCGAACGCCGCGTCCTTGCCGAGGCGGTGCGACTGCACCTTGCCGACCGCGTGCTGCTGAATCACGACAAGACGGTGGTGTTCCGCAGCTGACGGGAGAGTCGGAAGATGCAGGTTCCGATGCAGGTTTTGGCGCTCGATCACGTCAACGTCATCACTGCCGATCTGGAGCGCGCCTGCGCCTTCTATCAGGCCTTGCTGGGGCTTGAGCGGCGCGATGGACCACCGCCGCTTACCCCCCAGAACGCGCAGTGGATGTACGATCACGCCGGGCGCGCGATCATCCACATCAACACCGAAGATTGCCCGCGCACCTTCGACCGCAGGGTCGAGCCCGGCGCGCTGACCGGCGCGATCCACCACGTCGCGCTGTCCTGCCAGGGGCATGACCAGATGATCGAGCGGATCGAGGCGCTGGGGCTGCCCTATCAGGCCAACTTCGTTGCCAGCATCGGCCTGCGTCAGGTGTTCGTGGCCGATCCCGACAACGTGCTGCTGGAACTCAATTTCTTCGAAGATTGAGGCGACTCAGGCCAGGCCCAGCACGCGCGCGGCGTTGTCCTTCATGATGCCGGGGAGAACGTCCTCCTTGAAGCCGACTTGCAGTGCCGCCTCGATCCACTTCTGCGGGTGGATCAGCGGGAAGTCGCTGCCGAACAGCATCTTCTTCCTGAGCTGGGTGTTGGCGTACTGGATGATCTGCGGCTGGAAGTACTTGGGGCTCCAGCCCGACAGGTCGATGAACACGTTGTCCTTGTGCAGCGCCATCGACAGGCTTTCATCCACCCACGGCCAGCTGGGATGGGCGAGGATGATCTTCATGTCGGGGAAGTCGACCGCGACGTCGTCCACCAGCATCGGCTGACCGTACTTCAGCCGTACCCCGCCGCCGCCGCGCATTCCCGTGCCCATGCCGGAATGGCCGGTGTGGAAGATTGCGGGCAGCTTGTATTCATTGATCACCTCGTAGATCGGGTAGCCGACCTGAGCGGCGGGTTCGAGGTTCTGCATGATGTGGTGGAACTTGAAGCCGCGCACGCCGCAGTTCTCGACCAGGTCGCGTGCTTCGCGCGCGCCCAGCTTGCCCTTGTGCGGATCGATCGAGGCGAAGGGGATGCAGATGTCGTCGTGCTTCGCCGCGAACTCCGCCACCTCGTAGTTGGAGATGCGTTTTGCGCCGAGGCTCGCCTCGCAGTCGACCGTGAACAGGCAGAAGGCGATTTGCTGCTCGCGGTAGATCTCGGCGATTTCCGGCATCTTGGGCCGTTCGCGCGGCGCCTTGAAATAGGCGCTGGCGGCATCGAAGAACTGGCCCATCACCGGGTCTTCCGGATCGTGGCACGACACCTCGGCATGGACGTGGACGTCGATGGCTTTGATTGTGCCGAGGTCGATGGGCATTGGCTTCCTCCTTGGCCACGGGCCTCATGCAGCCCGGCGAACCTTGCCACCATCGCACCGGCGGCGTCACCGGTCAATATTGTTATTGATCATAGCATTCAGCAGGCCTAGAACCGGCCTCGCAAACCCCCGGACCCAAGGGGGCAGACGAGGACGCCATGACAGCCACCCTGATCGATTCCGTGCGTACCCATGCCATGGCGACGCCCACGCGGCTTGCCGTCGGCTGCGCGGAGAGCGGTCGGCGCTGGACCTGGGCGCAGCTCGACGCGGGCGTTGACCGGCTGGCGGCCTGGCTGGTGGAAACGCTGGGGGCATCGTCGGGCGCGCGCGTGGCAACGCTGGCGCGCAATCATCCGAACCTGCTGGTGCTGCAACTGGCCTGCACACGGGCCGGGGCGATCTATGTGCCTTACAACTGGCGGCTTGCCGGCGCGGAGATCGCCGTGCTGATGCAGGATGCCGATCCGGCGCTGCTGTTCCACGATGCCGAGTTCACGCCCCCCGATCACCCGGCGCGCCGCTTGCTGCTGAGCGAGCTGGAAACGCTGGGTGAGGCCGGCGCCCGCCCGCCCGCCAGCGCGCGGCGCGGCTGGCAGGAGCCGACGACGCTGCTCTACACCTCGGGCACAAGCGGACGCCCCAAGGGGGTGATGATCAGCGAGGAGAACGCCTACTGGGGCCCGGCGAACTTCATCAACGGCAGCCTGGTCAGCCACGACAGCGTGTTCCTGTGCGACATGCCGATGTTCCACACCGCCGGGCTGTTCGCGGCGGTGCGCGTACCGATCCTGGCGGGCGGCACGGTGTGGATCAGCGCCGGGTTCGATCCCGCGAAAACCATTGCGCGGATCGCCGATCCGGACCTGGGCATCACGCACTATTTCTCGGTCCCGCAGATGGCGACCACGCTGTGGCAGCACCCGGACTTCGCGCCCGAAAAGCTCCACGGCCTGAAGCTCTACGTCACCGGCGGCGCGCCCAATCCCAGGGCGCAGGTCGAACGCTTCGCCCGCGCCGGAATCCGCTTCTCCGACGGCTTCGGGATGAGCGAGACCTGCTCCAACTTCGCCATGCCGGTGCTGGATGTGGAGCGCCTGATCGAGAAGGCGGGATCGTGCGGCCTGCCGCTGCTGGCCGTCCAGGCGCGGATCGTCGATGAAGCGGGCAGGGATGTTCCCCAGGGTGAAACCGGCGAACTGTGGATCAAGGGGCCGAGCGTCACCCAGGGCTACTGGAACCAGCCGGAACTGACGGCGAAGGCTTTCCATGACGGCTGGTTCAGGACCGGCGACGCGGCGATGCAGGACGCGGACGGGTTCTACTACCTCGTCGACCGCAAGAAGGACATGTACATCTCGGGCGGCGAGAACGTCTATCCCGCCGAGGTCGAGGCGGTCCTGGCGGAATTGCACGAGATCGCCGAATGCGCGGTGATCGGCGTGGCGGACGAGCGCTGGGGCGAGGTTGGCCGCGCTTTCGTGATCCCGCGCGCAGGTGCAAGCCTTGCCGAGCAGCAGGTGATCGAGCATTGCCGCGCGCGGCTGGCCCGGTTCAAGGTGCCGGTCCGCGTGGTGATCACCGACGCCATACCGCGCACGGCGAGCGGCAAGGTGCAGAAACACCTGCTTCCCCGCGATTGAGCCATGCGCGCGGGCAGGCTAGGCTCGCGCCCGTGACCGACTCCGCCTATCTCGCCGGCCGGCTGCTGCTGGCCATGCCCGGAATGGGCGATCCGCGCTTCGACCATGCCGTGGTCGCGCTCTATGTCCACGATCAGCACGGCGCGCTGGGGATCTGCACCGGGCGGATCAACCGGCGCCTGACTTTTCACGAGCTGCTGGCCGATGTGGGGATCGATCCCGGCGTCGCGCCGGACTGCCCGGTGCTGGAAGGCGGCCCGGTGGAGCCGCAGCGCGGCTTCGTGCTGCACAGCTCGGAATGGCAGGGGCCGGGCACGATCCTTGCCCCGCCGCTCGGCGCGCTGACCGCCTCGATCGAGGTGCTGAAGGCGATTGCCGCCGGAACCGGTCCGCGCCGCTGGCTGGTCGCGCTGGGCTATGCCGGCTGGGGTGCGGGCCAGCTTGACGAGGAAATGCGCCACCACGGCTGGTTCGCCGCGCAGGGCCACCATGAAGTGCTGTTCAAGACCCCGGCGGAAGAACGCTGGCGCGCGGCGTGGAAAGCCGAAGGGATCGATCCGGCGTTACTGGCCAGCCAGACCGGGCGGGCCTGAACCCTCACTCTCAGCTCTCCGTTCGTGTCGAGCGCAGTCGGGACACGCCAGCGCCAGCGTGTCTCGACTGCGCTCGACACGAACGGAGGTTGCGGGATGAACAAGAAAAAGGGCGCGCTGGCGGTACCAGCGCGCCCTTCGTTCTTCACGCCAACTTCTACCTACCGCGGCGCCATGCGGATCGCGCCGTCGAGGCGCAGGCACTGGCCGTTGAAGTAGGTGTTGCGCGCCAGTTCCAGCGCCAGCGAGGCGAACTCTTCCGGCTTGCCGAGGCGCTTGGGGAAGGGGACCGAGGCGGACAGGCTGTCGAGCACGTTCTGCTTCGCGCCCAGCATCAGCGGGGTGGCGAAGATGCCCGGCATGATCGAGTTCACGCGGATGCCCAGATCCATCAGGTCGCGCGCCAGCGGCAGGACCAGGCCGTTCACGCCGGCCTTGGCCGAACCATAGATTACCTGACCGATCTGCCCGTCCTGCGCCGCAACCGATGCGGTGAGGATGATCGCGCCGCGCTCACCGTCCTCATTGACCGGTTCCGCCGCCGCCATGCCTTCCGCCGCGATCGAGGCGAGGCGGTATGAGGCGACGAGGATGCCGTTGACGCCGTAGATGTAATCTTCGGTCGAGAGACGCTTCAGCTTGCCGGCTTCCTTGTCGAAGGCCAGCGTCTTGCCCCGGCGCGAGGTCATCGCGCAGTGGACCAGGACGCGTTCCTGCCCGTGGGCGGCGCGCGCCTTTTCGAAGCCTGCGAGGACCGAGTCCTCGCTGGTGATGTCGACGTTGCAGAACAGCCCGCCGATTGCCTTGGCGACTTCTTCGCCGGCCTGCGCGTTAACGTCGAAAATGGCGACCTTGGCACCGGCTGCGGCGAGCGCTTCGGCAGTCGCGCGGCCAAGGCCCGAGGCCCCGCCGGTCACGATGGCGGGGGTGGTGGAATCAATCTTCATTGCAGTACTTTCCGGTTAGGCGATCATGCCGGCAAGGCGGCCCTTGATGATCTGTTCGGCGTCGGCGACGATCCGCTTGACCAGCACTTCGCAGGTCGGGATGTCGTTGATCAGGCCCTGGATCATGCCTGCGGTCCAGATGCCGTGCTCGATGTCGCCCGTGCCCAGCCCTTCGCGCCCGCGCACGCCCCTGACCAGATCGGCAACCGCTTCGAACGGCTTGCCTTCGGCCTCGGCGGCGACCACCGCCTGGGCGATCGAGTTCTTCGCCACCCGCGCGGTGTTGCGATAGGTGCGGAAGATCAGCGCGGTCGAACGCTCGTCGTTGTCCACCATCGCCTGCTTGAAGTTCTGGTGGATCGGCGCTTCGACCGTGGCGCAGAACCGGGTGCCCATGTTGATGCCTTCGGCGCCCAGCGCGAGCGCGGCGGCAAGACCGCGCCCGTCACCGAAGCCGCCGCTGGCGAGCAGCGGAATCTTGACCTTGTCGGCAGCAGCCGGGATCAGGATCAGGCCCGGGATGTCGTCCTCGCCGGGGTGGCCGGCGCATTCGAAACCGTCGATCGAGATCACGTCCACGCCCGCCTTTTCGGCCGAGAGTGCATGGCGAACCGCGGTGCACTTGTGGAGGATGCGGATGCCGTGCGGCTGCATCATTTCCCACAGTTCGCGCACCGCCGGGGTGCCGGCGGTTTCCACCACCTTCACGCCGCTGTCGATGATCGCCTGGGTATAGGCCTTGTAGTCAGGCGGGTTGATCGACGGGAACACGGTCATGTTCACGCCGAAGGGCTTGGAAGTCATGCCCTTGCAGCGCTCGATCTCGTCGCGCAGTGCTTCGGCGCTGGGCTGGGTCACGCCGGTGATGATGCCAAGGCCGCCGGCGTTGGAAACGGCGCTCGCCATTTCCGCCGTGCCGACCCACTGCATCCCGCCCTGGACGATCGGATGCTCGATGCCGAGCATCTCGGTGATCCTGGTCTTGATCGCCATTTCGATTGCTCCCTCTTACGCCGGGATCTGGTTGAAGGCCACGCCCTTGTCCGGGCGGTGATCCTGCGGCAGGCCGAGAATCTTTTCGGCGATCGTGTTCAGCAGCACTTCGTCCGAACCGCCGGCGATGCGGCCCGTGGGCGCATTGAGCCAGCTCGCGCCCCAATCTTCCTTGACGTAGGCGTGCGGGTCGAAATCGAGGCCGAGGTTGCCCTGAAGGTCCATCGCCAGTTCCGACAGCTTCTGGCGGCTGCGCACGGCGACGAGCTTTTGCAAGCTGCCTTCCGGTCCCGGTTCCATCCCCGCCATCATCATCTGGAAGGCGCGGCTGGTGATCGATTCCAGCCCGGCGCGCATCGAATGATTGCGGGCGATCTGCTGGCGCACGCGGGCGTCCTTCAGCGCCGGCCGGCCGTTGATTTCCAGATCCTTGACCAGGTCGACGAAGACATCGAGGGCCGGGCCGAAACCGCCGCTGTCGGTCGCGATGTAGCGTTCGATCATCAGGGTGGCGAGCGCCACGCCGAAGCCGCCGCCCACCGGGCTCATCCGCTGCGAATCCTCAAGCCGGACGTCGTCGAAGAACACTTCGTTGACGTGGCTGTCACCGCCCGCAAGCTTGATCGGGCGCACGTCGACGCCCTTGGCCTTCATGTCGACCCAGAAATAGGTCAGGCCCTTGTGCTTTTCGACGGCGGGATCAGTACGGACCACGATCACGCCGTAGTCGCAGTACTGCGCCCACGAGGTCCAGATCTTCTGGCCGTTCATCTTCCAGCCGTTGCCTTCGGGCTCCGCGCGGGTGCGCAGGCCGGCAAGGTCGGAGCCGCCCGCCGGTTCGGAGAACAGCTGGCACCAGATTTCCTCGCCGCGCAGCGCCTTGACCACGCGCTCCTTGACCCAGGCGGCGTGTTCCTTGTTCTCACCCAGGCCGAAACGCATCAGGATCGGCACCGGCATGCCCAGCGAGATGCCGAAGAACACGGTCGGCATGCCGTAGTTCATTTCCAGCGCGTCGTAGGTGATCTTGTGGAGGTGCGTCAGGCCCTGCCCGCCGAAGTCGGTCGGCCAGTTGATCCCGGCATAGCCGGCTTCGTACTTCAGCGCCTGGAACTCGCGGCCCAGCGCCAGTTCCTCTTCCACGGTCATGCCCCGGCGCGCTTCCCGCGCATACTTGGGGGCCATCGATTCCAGCCAGGCCTGCGCCTTGCTGCGATAGGCTTCGAGCTCGCTCATGCTGCTTCTCCCGTCAGCTGTTCGACCAGCAGGTCTTCCCAGAAATACAAGTTGCCCAGCTCGACCGCCAGGCTGCGCGCGCGGCGCATGTGCAGGTGGAGGCCAAGCTCCCAGGTGACGCCGATGCCGCCGTGGATCTGGACGCAATCGCGCGAGGCGGTGTCATAGCCATCGGTCGCGGCGATCCGCGCGTCGGCGGCGGCGATCAGGAAATTGTCCTTCCCCTCGCTGGCGGCGGCGTGGATGCAGTTGGCGCGGGCGATCTCGACCAGGCCGTACATTTCCGCGATGCGGTGCTTGATCGACTGGAAGGCGCCGATCGGCTGGCCGAACGCCTTGCGGGTGACGGCATAGTCGCGCGCGGTGTGCAGCAGGGCTTCGGCCCCGCCGGTCTGCTCGTGCGCGGTGACGACCGCCATGCGGGCCAGCACGTCGAGCGCGAGCGCGCGGGCGGCATCGCCTTCGGCCAGGACAGTCGCGGGCGTGCCGGCGAAGGTCAGGTCGGCATAGAGCCGGCTGTTGTCATAGCTGGACACGGCCTTGCGGTCCGCTCCGGCCAGTTCCGCCAGCACCAGCACCGGCTTGCCGCCGGCATTGGCCCAGACAATCGCGAAGTCGGCCTTGAGGCCGCCCGCAACCGCCGGCTTGGTGCCGCTCAGCTTGCCGCCGTCGAAGGTCACCGCAGCGACCGGGGGCAGGGGGGTGGAGCCTTCGGCGAAAGCCACGGTGCCAAGCGCTTCGCCGCTGGCCAGTTTCGGCAGCCAGTTCGCCGCCGCATCCTTGTCCGACCCGTCGATCAGCGCGCGGGCAGCGCCATAGCCGAAGGTCAGGAACGGAGCGCCGGCGGTTGCCGCGCCGCTCGCCTGGGCCACGAGGCCCAGCTCGACGAGGCTGAGGCCCAGCCCGCCATGCTCTTCCGGAATGGCAAGGGCGGTCCAGCCCTGTTCCACCGCAGTGTCCCAGAACGCCTGGTCAAATTCCCCGGTCTTTTCCAGCAGGGCGAGCAACCGGTCCTTGCCGACGCGTGCATCCAGCACGCGGCGCGATTCGGTTGCGATTGCCTGTTGCCCTTCGTCGTACAACATCGACATGGTCGCGAATCCTCCTTGTTTCAGCGCAGCCTTAACCGAACGATTAAATTTGGCAATCACCCGTCGCACCGCAATCGTCATTGGTGGTTTCGGGGGCGATTTCAGCGGCTCTTCCGGGTCCGGGTCCGGGGGCGCTTCCGGAGCTGAAAAAGTGCAGATCAAGTATAGTTGACTTTATCCACTAATTGCGTGAAGCTCCGCCAGCCTGAAGGTGCAAGCGCCTTCACTGGTACGTCAGTCGGCGGCCGGGGGCAGTGGAGAGGGAAATACGGCAGGCGTCCATGGCGCCGCCGCGGCACGTTCTCCCGCCCGGATAAGGGTTCAGGAAACGCTTTCGAGCGGGAGGAAGAAATGGCCAAGCTCAACACTATCACTTCGCGCGGCTCCATGTTGGCTCTGGCCGCAGCGCTGCTCGTCCCGGCGGCGGCCCACGCCCAGGAGCAAGCCGCTCCCGATGCCGGTGCGGCGGACGAGGCGGCCGATGCGGGCGAAATCATCGTCACTGGCAGCCGTGTGCGCGGTGAGGCGCCGGTAGGTTCCGCGGTGACCACGCTCGGCCGCGCTGAAGTGGAACTGGCGGGGGCGGTCACGACCGACCGGCTTGTCCAGCAATTGCCTGCGGTGTTCGACCTCGGCGTCAGCGAGAATTCGCGCGGCCAGGGCGGTGGCAGCGGCAACATTACCTATGGCAACACCATCAACCTGCGCGGTATCGGCCCCTATGCGACCCTGATCCTGGTCGACGGCCACCGCGCGGTGAACAACAGCCGCGCCTTCGAGCCCTCGGTCATCCCGACGCTTGGCCTGGAACGGGTCGAGGTTGTGGCCGACGGCGCCTCGGCCATCTACGGTTCCGATGCGATCGCGGGCGTGGTCAACCTGATCCCGCGCCGCACGCTGAACGGGATCGAGGCGACCGCCCGCTATGGCGCGGGTGCCAATTTCGATGAAAGCCAGTTCGGCATAGCCGCCGGCAAGGTGTGGAGCACCGGGCAGGTCATGGTGGCCTACGAGCGCGTCTACCGCTCGGCGCTGAACGGCGCGAACCGCGACTTCTTCCGTTCCGATCAGCGCGCGTTCGGCGGCAACAACTATTCGGTCACCCGCTGCGCGCCCGGCACGCTTCGTGCTGGCGGCACCGCCTATGCCATGCCGGCTCAGCTGACTGCGGCCAATGTCGGCTCGCTGGTCGCGGGCACGACCAACGCCTGCGACGACCTCATCGCGCAGGACCTGTTCCCCGAGCAGCGCTACAATTCGGTCAACGGCACTTTCACCCAGGAACTGACCCCCTGGCTGACCGTGTTCGCTGACGGCTTCTACAGCAAGCGCGCCTACAAGCGTTACCCGGCCTATTTCAGCTCGACGCTGACCGTCCCGCAGACCAACGCCTTCTTCGTGCGTCCGAACGGGTTCACCGGATCGAGCTACACGATCGACTACAACTTCATCAACGACCTGCCGCGCGACGTGTCCGTGGGTTCGGCAACCAACTGGCAGATCACCCCCGGCGTGCGCGTCAAGCTGCCCAGCGACTGGCAGTTCGAGGCCCTGATCACCTACGGCAAGGGCAACGACCAGTCGGACCAGGTGCGCGGCCTCAACGCCACGGCGCTCAATGCGGCGCTGGCCAGCAGCAATCCCGCCACCGCGTTCGATCCCTATGGCCTGGGCCGGACCACGGCCGCGACCCTGGCGGCGATCAGCAACTTCGTGACCCTTTCGCCCACGCTCAACAAGTTCATCGGCTATGAAGCGCGGCTCAATGGCGCCCTGCTGACCCTGCCGGGCGGCGAAGTGAAGCTGGCTGCCGGTTACGAAGGGCAGGAAATCGACACCTCGCTCGGTTCGGCGCGCGGCGCGGCGGGGACGCCGATCGTGTTCCGTCACTTCACCCGCCGGGTGGACTCGATTTACGGCGAACTGCTGATCCCGGTGTTCAGCTCCGAGAACGCCGTCCCCGGCTTCGAGACGCTGACGCTCAACGCGGCGGTCCGCCATGACCGCTACAGCGATGTCGGCAACACCACCAATCCGAAGTTCGGCGTCAACTGGTCGCCGGTCAGCGGGCTGATGCTGCGCGGCAGTTATGGCACTTCGTTCCGTGCGCCGCTGATCTCGCAGATCTACGGCAATTCCAACAACCTGTTCGGTCAGACCTACCAGAACCCGACCGGCGGCGCGCCGCTGACCGGCTTTGCCTATTCCGGCCCGAACCTCAACCTCGCGCCCGAGGAAGCGACAACCTGGTCGATCGGCGGCGACTGGGAGGTGACCAACAACCTGCGGTTCAGCGCAACCTACTGGAACGTCAAGTATATCAACCAGGTCGACAGCTATCTGGCCGACCTTGCGATCCTGACCCGCGAATCCCAGTTCAACGGCACCGGCATCATCCTGCGCGGCACCGAGGCGCGCGACCGGGTGCTGCAACTGCTTGCCCAGGGCGTCACGCTGGCGCGCGGCACCTTCCCCGGCGGCGATCCCAACAACGTGACGCTCTATGTCGATGGACGGAACAACAACCTAGGCCAGTCCAACACCTCGGGCATCGACTTCTCGGTCAACTGGCGGGTGCCGACCGACAATGCCGGCATCTTCACCCTGAACGGCAGCGCCACCTATCTGACCAACTACAAGATCGCCGTCTCGCCGGCGGGAACGCCGATCGACAAGCGCAACACGATCTTCAATCCGCTTAAGTTCAAGGCGCGGGCCAGCCTGACCTGGGAATTTGACGCCCTGCTCGCCCAGGCGACGCTGACCCACGTCAACGGCTACCTGAACACGGCGATCACGCCGAACCAGAAGGTGTCGAGCTTCAACCCGGTCGACCTTGTCCTGGCGTTCAAGCTGGGCAAGATGGGCGCGCCGGCGGCGCTGGAAGGCGTTACGCTGGGGCTGGAAGTGCGCAACCTGTTCGATGCCGCGCCGCCCTACGTGAACCTCGCGCCCAGCTCGAACGGCAGTGGCGGTTACGACGCGACCGCAGCCAGCCCGCTGGGCCGGGTCATCGCGGCCAGCCTGCGCGTCAAGATCTGACGCGACCGCCCCTGCGCCGGATCGCCGGTGCAGGGGCGGCCGCCATCTATGAAAGGGCTTGCAGGATTGCGGGCCCGCTAGCTATCGCTTGCCGGACCACGCGGGGCCGGACTGCTGCACAGGTGGGGAGACATTCGTGCCGCACATCATGCTCGCCACCGGCGACCTCGCCATGGATCGCGAGGATTACGACGAAAGCTTCGTCGCCACCCGTGACGTGCTCCGCGCGGCGGACGTGACCTTTGGCCAGCTCGAAACCAGCTTCGCCAGCACCGGCACCCGCCTGCCGCAGGCCCGCCACGCCGTGCTCGCCCGCCCGGAAGGTGCCGCCGCGCTGGGCCGCGCCGGGTTCGATGTCATTTCGATGGCGGGCAACCACTGCATGGACTGGGGGCGCGAGGCTTTCTTCGAAACCCGCGCCCATCTTGAGGCGGCGGGCATCGCCGTGGTCGGCGCAGGCGCCAACATTGCCGAGGCGCGCCGCCCGGTGATCCGCACGCTGGGGGATGGCACCCGGCTGGCGGTGCTCGCCTATTCCTCGATCCTGCCGCATTCCTACTGGGCGGACGAGCGCCGTCCCGGCTGCGCGCCGATGCGCGCCCACACGGTCTACGAGCAGATCGAGCATGACCAGCCCGGCACCCCGGCGCGGATTCACACCTTTCCCCACCGCGAGGACCTCGCCGCGATGGAGGCGGACATCCGCGCCGCCAGGGAGCAGACCGACGTAGTGGTCGTCTCGCAGCATTGGGGCATCCATTTTGTCCGCGCGGAAATCGCCGATTACCAGCGCGATGTGGCCCGCGCGGCGATTGCCGCCGGGGCCGACGCGATCGTGGGCGGCCATGCCCATATCCTCAAGGGCTGCGAACTGATCGAGGGCAAGCCGGTGTTCCACTCGCTCTGCAACTTCGCCACTGATCTCAGGATGGACGAGGCCCACGCCAAGTCGAAAAGCTGGAACGAGATCCGCGTGCTGGCCGAGGAATGGGAACCCGATTTCGAAGGGCTCTACAACTTCCCCGCCGCCGCCCGCCTGTCGATGATCGCGCGGCTGGAAATCGGCGAGGGCAGGCTGCTGCGCGCCGGGTTCCTGCCGCTCTACATCGGCCGCGATGCCGTGCCGCAGATCGTGGCTCCGGGCAGCGCCGAACATGCGCAGGTGGTCGATTACCTTGATGCCGTGACCCGTGAAGCCGGGCTCAACGCGCGCTATCGCATCGGCGCGGACATGGTCGAACTGGTCGCGGCATGACCGCTCGGCGCACTTTGCCGCTGGAAGGCTGGGTCGGGCTCTACCTGCTGCTTTACCTGCCCAACGTGATGCTGACGCGCTATGTCACGCAGGTGCCGCACGAAGGGCTGGGGAGACCGCTGACCGGGTTGGAGACGCTGCCCGCGACGCTGATCTTCAATTGGGTGCTGACCTACCTGTTCATCTGGCTGTCGGGCTGGCACCGCGATGCCAATGCGGTAAAGATCGCAGGCTTCAGGGTGCCTTGCCCGACCTGGATGACTTTCCTGTCGGGCATCGGCACGTCGCTGGTGCTGTTCACGGTGCCGCTGTCCTTCACCTTCGAAGGCGTCTCGATCCCCTTCATCCAGCTGATCATGCGCGGCGACGTGCTGATCATCGCGCCGATCGTCGACCTGATCTTCGGGCGCAAGGTGCGCTGGTGGTCGTGGGTTGCGCTGGCGATGGTCATGGCGGCACTGGTCATCACCCTCGCGGACCGGGGCGGGCTCTACCTGCCGCCGCTCGCGATCCTGACCGTGGTGCTCTACACGCTGGGCTACTTCATCCGCCTTGCGGTGATGAACCGGATTTCGAAGGACGGCAATCCGGCCAGCGTGCGGCGCTACTTCGTCGAGGAGAAGATGATCGCCCTGCCGCTGTCGGTCGCGGCGCTGGCGGCGGTTTCCGCCTCGGGCATCGGCGGGCAGGCGGGGCAGCTCGCTTTCGGCTTCGCGGGTGTGTGGAGTGATGCGGTGATCTGGCCGCTGTTCCTGATCGGCCTGACGCTCGCCATGATCGGGGTGGTGGCAATCGTCATCCTGCTTGATCCCCACGAGAACGCCTATTGCGTCGCGCTGGAACGCGCCGCCAGTCTGGTCGCCGGGATCGGCGGGTCGGTGCTGCTCGCCTGGATGTTCGCGCAAGCCATGCCGCGTCCCGCCGAACTGGTGGGCGCGGGGATCCTGATCGCCGCGATCGTCCTGCTGTCGCTTGCGCCGCGCCATGCCGCGCGGCGGGCGGCGCCGGAGCCGCATTGAGGCTTGCCAGCCGGACCGCTCCGGCATATTGCTATGTTAGATAGCCAAATTGCCGGAGAGACTCGTCATGGAATTCACCCGCACCAATCCGATCACGGGCGAGGTCGCCTCTTCCGCCACGGCGATGAAGGCCGCTGACATTCCCGCGATCACCGCGCGCGCCGCCGCCGCGTTCCCGGCCTGGGCCGCGCAGGGGCCGAATGCCCGCCGCGCCGTGCTGATGAAGGCCGCCGCCGCGCTGGAGGCGAAGCAGGCCGATTTCGTCGCCGCGATGATGGCGGAAACCGGCTCTACCGCCGGTTGGGCGATGTTCAACCTTGGCCTGGCTGCGGGCATCGTGCGCGAAGCCGCCGCGCTGACCACCCAGATTGCGGGCGAAGTGATCCCCAGCGACAAGCCCGGCTGCCTGGCGATGGCGCTGAAGGAACCGGTCGGCGTGCTCGTCGGCATTGCGCCCTGGAACGCGCCGATCATCCTGGGCGTGCGCGCCATCGCCGTGCCGCTCGCCTGCGGCAATGCGGTGATCCTCAAGGCCAGCGAAACCTGCCCGCGCACCCACGCCCTGATCATCGAGGCCTTTGCCGAGGCGGGCTTCCCCGAAGGCGTGGTCAATGTCGTCACCAATGCGCCGGAAGATGCCGCCGAAGTGGTCGGCGCGCTGATCGACGCGCCAGAGGTGAAGCGGATCAACTTCACCGGTTCCACCCATGTCGGCCGGATCATCGCCACCCGCGCCGCGCAGCAGCTCAAGCCCTGCCTGCTCGAACTGGGCGGCAAGGCTCCGCTGATCGTGCTGGAGGACGCCGACCTTGACGAGGCGGTGAGGGCGGCAGCGTTTGGCGCCTTCATGAACCAGGGCCAGATCTGCATGTCGACCGAGCGGATCATCGTCGTCGATGCCGTGGCCGACGAGTTCGCGAAGCGGTTCGCTGCCAAGGCCGGATCGCTGGCCGCGGGCGACCCGCGCGAGGGCAATACGCCGCTGGGCGCGGTGGTCGACCAGAAGACCGTGGCTCACGTCAACAGCCTGATCGAGGACGCGGTTGCCAAGGGCGCGCAGGTGATCGCCGGGGGCAAGGGGACCAGCGTGGTCATGCCCGCGACCGTGGTCGACGGCGTGACGGCGGAGATGAACCTCTACCGCGACGAGAGCTTCGGTCCCGTGGTCGCCATGATCCGCGCCCGCGATGCCGACCACGCGGTGGAACTGGCCAACGACACCCAGTACGGCCTCTCCGCCGCGGTCTTCACGCGTGACATCGCCAAGGGCCTGGGCATTGCCCGGCGCATCCAGTCCGGCATTTGCCACGTCAACGGCCCGACCGTGCATGACGAGGCGCAGATGCCGTTCGGCGGGGTTGGCGCATCGGGCTATGGCCGGTTTGGCGGCAAGCAGGGCATCGACAGCTTCACCGAGACGCGGTGGATCACGGTCGAAACCCAGCCCGGCCATTTCCCGATCTGATGAGGATGCTGCGCAAGTCCGCTCCGCTCGCCCTGCTGGCCGCCGCTGGCGGGGCGCAGGCCCAGCCCGCCGCGCCCGCACCGGGTCTCGAATATGCATTTACCGCCACGGTGCTGGTCGCCCAGCCGGTCGAGCAGGGCGAGGCGGACGGCGGACGCAAGCGGTTCATCGCCATTACCGGCGGCAAGGTCGAAGGGCCGCGCCTGTCCGGTGAAGTGCTCGCCGGCGGCGGGGACTGGCAGGTGATCGAGCCGAACGGCCTGACCCGGGTCGAGGCCCGCTATTTCCTCAAAGCCGCTGACGGCACTGTGATCGAAGTCACCAACCCCGGCGTGCGGGTGGCCGAACCGGCGGTGATCGAGCGGCTGGCGAAGGGCGAGGAGGTCGATCCATCGGCCTACTACTTCCGCACCACACCGCGCTTTACCGTTCAGGCGGGCGCGCACGACTGGCTGCGCCGCAATGCCTTCGTCGCGCGCGGGATCAGGCAGCCCGACCGGGTGCTGATCGACTTTTACGTGGTCAAGTGACCGGCCCGTCCGACCGGATCGCGGCCCATGTCGCCGCGCTCGATTGGGCGTCGTTGCCCGCATCGGCGGCGGATGCCGCCAAGCTCGTGCTGCTCGATGCAGCAGGGGTGATGCTGGGGGCGAGCGGCCTTGCCGAGGAGGTCCGCCCCTTCGTGCGCATGGCTGCCGCGATGGGCGCGGGGCCGTGCACGATTGCCGGGACCAACCAGCGCGCGAGCCTGCCGCTGGCCGCGCTGGCCAATGGCGCGCTGGCCCATGCGCTCGATTATGAGGACGCCTTCGACAAGGCCCCCGGCCATCCCAACGCCAGCCTGGTCCCCGCGCTGATCGCGCTGGCGCAGGGTGCGGGACCGGTTGACGGGCGGCGCTTCCTGACCGCGCTGGCGGTGGGGGGCGACCTGTCCTGCCGGATGGGGCTGGCGCTGCGCCGGCCCATGGAGGCGGGCAACTGGTATCCGCCGCCGATGCTCGCCGCCTATGGGGCGACGGCAGGCGCGGCGAGCCTGCTGGGGCTGGACGCCGCGCAGGTCCGCGATGCCCTGTCCATGACGCTGTGCCAGGCGGTGATGCCGGGTGAGATCAAGTACAGCGCCGGCACCGTCCTTCGCGCGGTGCGCGAGGCGTTTCCCGCCCAGGCTGCCGTCCAATCGGCGCTGCTGGCGCGCGAGGGCGTGGCCGGGTTCGAAACCCCGCTGGAAGGCCGGGCGGGCTTCTACTCGCTCTACGCCGGGGGTGAGTTCGATGCCTACGACCTGACCGAGCGCCTGGGCGAGCATTTCTGGATCGAGCACCTGACTTTCAAGCCCTGGCCGAGCTGCCGGGGCACGCACCCCTTCATCGAACTGGCGCTCGATCTGCGGGCGCGCCACGTCATCGATCCGGCGCGGATCGTGCGGATCGAGGTGGAGCACGACGCGATCCAGGCGATGCTGCTGGAACCGCTGGCGCGCAAGGCCGCGCCGAAAGTTGCGATCGACGCCAAGTTCTCGATCCCCTTCACCGCCGCGCTGGCCCTGTCACGCGGTCGGGTGGGGCTGGATGATTTCGACGCGGCGTCGCTGGCCGATCCGCAGGTGCTGGCGCTGGCGGCGAAAGTCGTGCCCATCCAGCGCGGCGGCGAGGGCTGGCAGGCCGGTTCCGGCGGGCTGATGCGGATCGTGCTGGCGGACGGCGGAGTTCACTCGGCCGAGGTCGACAACGCTCTGGGCTGCCCTGCGCGGCCTCTTTCAGAGGCAGCGCTGGTGGAGAAATTCGTCTCCTGCGCCACCCGCGCCGCGCGGGGCATATCCGAGGTGGAGGCGCGGCAAATGGCCGAAGCGATGCTCAACCTCGAAACCTGCGAAGACGTCGGCGCGCTGTTCGCCTGACGCACCCCAGAGCCAAACTCCGTTCGTGTCGAGCTTGTCGAGACACGTTGGCGCAAGCGTGTCTCGACAAGCTCGACACGAACGGATGGGTACGGATGATTATACAGGCGCTAGAAGATGGCGCGGATTTCCGCGCGGCGCTGCGACTGGCCGGGGATGGTGTCGGCGTCGGGATCGTCGGTCGGCTTCGCGGCCAACTCCCACTTTGTTTCCACCGGTAGTTCCGGCAGCAGCCGCCGCAGCGTCAGGGCGATGGATTCGGCGCGTTCGCGCGCAACTTCCGGGCGCTCGGCCAGCATCTGGCCCGAGACGGTTTCCGGTTCGGTCGCCGCAAAGCCGGTGACCACCAGCTTCTTCGGCTTGGCCGCTCTGACCCACGTCACGGCCTTGTCGATGATATAGTCATCGTACTGGTAGACCAGGAAATCGCGGTCGAACTCGAAGTAGGTGGTGAACACCCGCTCCGCATAAGGCCCCGGCGGCGTGTCGCGCGCGACCGAGAGCGGCTGGATATTGCGCGGCGGCAGCACGAACTTGCGGCCCTTGTAGCCCTCGGCCGGGAGCATGTGCCGGGTGCAGGGATCGGGCAGGATCGAAGTCCGCACCGGTTCCAGCACCGGCGCGCCGCAGGGATCGGCGCTGGCGGCGGAAACGCGCCCTTCCACCAGCACGGCGAAATCCCAGTTGGGCTTGTAGGGCGACTGGCTGACGTCCCAGCGCTGGCCGCTGCCGGGATCGGTCGCCAGCCAGCAGCCGGACTTCTTGCCCGAATCCGCGTCGCGGTAGACCGGGCAGGAAACGAAGCGCACCAGATCGCCGGTCTCGGCGGCCTGGGCGGAGAGCGGCAGGGCCAGCGCGGCAAGGGTGACCAGGGTTCTCACAGCACGCTCATCAGGTTCACCAGATCCTGCTTTTCCTGCTCGGTGTAACCGATGTTGTAGCGGCGCTCGTAATAGTCGACCACGCCGCGCAGATCCCTGGCGAGACCGTTGGAGAAGTAGGGCGCGCGCGCCGCCAGCCCGCGCATCGATTGCAAGGTGATCTTGCCCACGTCCGCGCATTTGCCCGAAGTCAGCGCGAAGCCCGGATCGTAGGTCAGGATGACCTTGCCGTAATGGGGATGAGGCTGCCCCAGGCAGGTGATGCGGAACAGCGGCAGGTCGTCCCACGGATCGGCGAAGGGCTGGGTGGTGGTGCCAAGGTCGACCTGCCCGGGGGCCACGTCGTTCCCCATCTGGGTCATGTTGTGGCAGAACACGCAGGAATTGCGCACCGGATTGCCGAAACCCATTCGCGAGTTGATCCCGGCGCTGTCGGTGATCAGGAAAGTCTTGTCGCGGAACACCCGCGCCCCGCGCGCGACCGACTGGCGGAAAGCGAGCTTTTGCGGCGTGAGCTTGGCGGCGTCCTCAGGCGAGATCTTGTCCCAGGCCGCGAACTCGCTCCACACCGGCGTACCGATCGAACCGAGCGCGCCGGGCTGGCTGTCGCGCAGCTTGGCCGGTCCGCCTGTCGCGCCCATCGTATCGAGCCCGCCGCCCGCTGCCGGGCTGGACTGCTGGGCGGTGTAGATGCTGAGCTCGAAGTCCTGGATGCGCTTGATCTGCGCCGGGGTAAGGGCCCGCGCGAATTCGAGGTGGACGGAGGAGGCGTCCTCCATCTGCAGGCGCAGGTTCCCCGCGCGGTTGTCGGCCATCAGGTTGCCGGACTGCGGCTTGCCGTCGTCAGGATCGAGCGGCAGCGCATAGCCCTGCTTGGGATCGAACGCGAAGCCCACCGCCAGCAGGTATTTCATGTTGGCGACCGGGCGGACCCGGCGATAGACCGACACGTTCCCCGCATTCGGCCCGTATCCCGGCGCGCTGTTGCAACCGTTGGGATCGCGCACGACCTCGATCGTGAAGTCGGGCGCGACGGGCTGGCCGTTGAAGGTACGCACCGGCCAGGGGCGCTGGATGCGGAACAGGCCGCGCTCCAGCAGCAGCGAGTGCGAGGCCTTGTCCCCCTGCGGCAGGATCGGGCAGTTGGAGCCGTCGATCGCGGCGAACAGCGGGTCCATGCCGCCGGTCGCGTCCCAGCGCTCCTGCGCGGTGCGGGCCGACAGGCTCATCGCGTCGGCGGGCTGGTGGCAGGTCACGCAGGCGCGGCCATTGGCGCCGAGCGGCTCGAAAAAGGGATGCCCCCTGGTCTTCAGCGGGCCGCCGACCACCAGCGTGCGCAGCACGCCGTGATCGTTGGCATAGTCGAGCGAGGCGGGCAGCACACGGCCTTCGCCAGGCGACCACCAACGGTCGGGCGCGTTCCCACGCGCACCGACCGCCAGAATGAGAGCCAGGGCCGCCCCGGCAAGGGGCAGCGAACGCCTGAACCTGTCCGCCGCCGCCATCGCTTTACTTGCCAACCTGGACCTTCAGGCGCAGGCCGAACGTGCGCGGGGCGCCATAGATGATGCCGCCGTTCGCGCTGGAGCTGTTCTGGATTTGCGTCGCGATGTAGGTCTTGTTGGTCAGGTTGTTGACGTAGGCTTCGACCTGGTAGGCCTTGCCGAAGTCGAACGTCAGTCGCGCGTCGAACAGGTCGCGCGCCGGAACCAGCGTGTTCACGCTGGGGAACGGCGTGGCGTACTGCTCGGCCAGATGCGACCACTGCAGGCGCGGGGTAACCTCGAAGCTGCCTGCTGGGATGGTGTACTGCACGCCTGCGTTGATCGTCCATTCGGGTGAGAACGGCAGCACGCGGTCCTTCGGCACGAAGCGCAGGTTGGTGGCGCAGCCGGTGTCGGTGCCGGGCGAATTGGTGTCGGAAATGCAGGCCGAATTGGCGAACTTGGCATCCAGATAGCCAAGACCCGCGTTGAAGGCGAGGCCGCCGAACTTGCCGGTGATCTCCAGTTCCGCGCCCTTGGCCTTGCCGGCCAGCGCGTTCTGGGTGACGGGCAGGCCGCTGACCAGGCTGGACAGCTGGATGTCCTTGTAGTCCGAATAGAACACCGACCCGTTGACGCGCAGGTGGCGGTCAAGCAGCTCGGTCTTGAACCCGGCTTCATAGACGAAGTTGCGTTCCGGCAGGAAGTTCGGGGTGTCCGGCGTCAGGTTGACGCCGCCCGCCTTGTAGCCCTTCGACGCGCTGACATAGAGCAGCGTGTTCTCGCCCGCGTGATAGTTGACGCCCAGCTTGCCGGTCAGCTGGCTGGTCGCGATCTGGCTGACATAGGGCAGGACGAAGGTCTGCCCCGGTCCGCGCGGCACGTCGAGCCGGGTGTAGACCTGCTTGTCCCAGCTGTAGCGGCCGCCGGCGATCAGTTCGAGTTGTTCAGTCGCGAACCAGTTCACCTGCCCGAACAGCGAGTGCGAGGTGTTCTTGGCAGTGGTGATGATGTTGCTGTTCGACTGCACGAAATCGAGCGTGTTGCGGTTGTCGCGCAGCAGGGTGACGGGGACGTCCTCGTCCATCAGGAAGCCGCCGATGACCCACTGCAGCGGGCCCTTGCCGTTCGACAGCAGGTTGATTTCCGCCAGGGTGGTGCGGAAATCGGTAGTGCCGTTGCTGACGCGGCCCGGATAGGTCGCGGTGTTGGCGCTGCCGGTGGACAGGTTGGCGGGCACGGCCAGCGCCGTGTCGGTGCGGTCGCCGTCGGTCTGGTCGTGGGTGTAGCCATCCTGCCACGAAACCATGCCGCGCACCGCGACCGCGTCCGACAGCTCGTACTTCGCCTCGGCGCCGATGCGATAGCCGACCTGGTTCTGGTAGGAGCGGGCGTCTTCCTGGATTTCGAACGGATCGGTGCTGACCGTGTCGCCGCGCCGCTTGACCGCGTTGTTGTCGGTCTGGACGTTGAAGTATTCGCCGCGCAGGTCGACCGTCAGCTTGCCGTCGGCGCCGATGAAACGGAAGCTGGCGCGCACCGCATCCATGTTGAGGTTGCCGGGCTGGCTCTGCGCCCTGGCGGAGATGTTCTTCGTGTAGCTGTCGCGCTGTTCGTGGACATAGGCGATGCGCACCGCCGCGTCCGGGCCGCCGATGTTGGCGGCGACCACGCCGCGCAGGCGGTCATAATTGCCGACAGTGAAGTCGCCGATCGCAAAGGTCGCGTCCATTTCCGGCGCAGGGGTGCGGACATAGATCGCGCCGCCGGTGGAGTTCTGACCCGTCAGCGTGCCCTGCGGTCCGCGCAGCACTTCCATGCTGGCGATGTCGTAGAAGCTGTGGCCGATGAACTGTTCGTGCGGGATCAGCTGGCCGTCGATGTAATAGGCGACGCCCGGGTTGGAGGTCGGCGCGGACTGGGCGATGCCGACGCCGCGGATGTTGATGAAGGTCGAGCGGTTGAAGGTGTTGATCGCGATCGACGGGGCGACCTGCTGGATGTCGTTGAGGTTGGTGACGCCGCGCTTTTCAAGGTCCGCGCCAGACAGCACCGTGGCCGAGATCGGCACATCCTGCAGGCTCTGTTCGCGGCGTTCGGCGGTGACGAGGATTTCATCGAGCCCGTCCTGCGCGGCTTCCTGGGCCTGAGCGAGCGTTGGCAGGGCAATTGCGGTGCTGGAAAGCAGCAGCGCAAGCGCGCCGCGGGTCAGGCTGGTCATGTAATCCTCCCTCAAGGATAGTTGAATTGTTCCACCATTAGCCGCAACTGAAAGCCCTTGCAAAGGCAAAATCAGCCGCGCCGCGCGGTCGCGCCCGCAAGCGCGGCGGAGGCGGCGATAATGAGCGCGAGCGCGAGGCGCAACGGACTGACCGGTGCGAACTGCGCGAAGGCCACCGTTGCGGCGCCGCTGACCAGCATCTGCGCGGCCCCGGCGATGCTGGTGGCGGTGCCGGCCAGCCCTTCCTCGACGTAGAGCAGGATCGAGATGGCGGAAGGGCCCACGATCCCCGCGCCCAGCCCCACCAGCATCATCGGCGCGACCAGCGCGATGGGGCCGGTCACGCCCCCCAGCGCCAGGGCCAGTTCGATCACCGCGCCCGCCAGGATCAGGCCCACCCCCGCCAGCACGGCATCGGTGCGGCGCCCCAGCGGTGCCACCAGCCGGGTTCCGGCAATGCTGGTGGCCGCGACGACAAGGAAGAACGGTCCCGCCTCGCTCTCGCTCAGGCCGAAATCGTGCAGCAGGAAAGCGGCGCTGGAGAGGAACAGGTAGAGCGCGCTGCTCCCGCCCGCGAGAGTCATCGTCACGGCCAGGAACTGGCGGTTGCGCAGCAGGCGCGCCAGATCGGGTAGGAACGCTCGGGCCGGGGCGACAGCACCGGCGCGCGCGGGCGGCAGCATTGGCAGGGCAATCGCCAGCGCGGCGAGAGCGCTGAGGCCCAGCACTGCGGGGATCAGCCGCCAACTGCCCAGATCGGCCAGCAGTCCCCCGATCACCGGCGCGGCTGAGGGAGAGATCAGCACGACCATCATCAGGGTCGCCTGCCGCCGCGCCTGCTCCTCGCGGCCGAACAGATCGCCGACCATGACGCGCGCGGTCACCACGCCCGCCGCGCCGCCCAGTGCCTGGACCAGTCGCGCCGCCAGCAGCCAGGGCAGCGATGGCGCCAGTGCCGATCCGATCGCGCCCAGCACATAGGCGGTAATGCCCGCCAGCAGCACCGGACGCCGGCCGATCCGGTCCACCGCCGGTCCCGCCAGCAACTGGCCAAGGCCCAGCCCCGCAAGGTAGACGCTGATCGCCAATTGCGCCGCGCCCGGCTCCACCTGCAGGTCGCGCGCCAGCTGGGGCAGGGCGGGAACCAGCATATGGATCGCCATCGAGCCCAGCGCCGCAATCGCCGCCAGAGCGAGGATCACCGCATTGCCGGAGCGCGCTTTCGCAGGCGTCACTGTCACCGTGCGGCGGCCTCGTGCGGATCAAGCCGCCGCGCCACCAGGCACAGCGCGGCACAGGTTGCCGCCACGGCGAACAGCAGCAGGGTGGGGGGCAGGAAGGATCCGCTCTGCTGCTTGAGCAGGCCCATCAGCGGCGGCACTGTCGCGCCCGCGAGGCTGCCGATCATGTTGATCATCACGATCCCCATGGCCAGCGAGCCGGGTTTCAGCAGCCGCGTCGGGATCGCCCAGAAGGCGGCGACCGTGCAGCCCGTGCAGGCTCCGCCGATCACCAGCGCGGCGAGCCCCGGCAGGCCCGGCCCGAGGAGGTAGGCGGTCAGCAGCAGCACTCCACCGGCCAGCGCGGGCAGGGCGACGTGGAGATACCGTTCCCCGGTGCGGTCGGAGTGGCGGGCATTGAGCAGCAGGCCGATCCCGCTTGCCGCCCAGGGCAGGGCGACGATCACCCCGGTCTCGGTCGAGGTCAGGCCCGCCATGCCCTTCACCACCTGCGGCAGCCAGAACATGATCCCGTAATTGCTGGCCAGGATGCAGTACCAGATTCCGGCGCAGACCCAGCCGAGCGGACTGGTCAGCGCCGCCCAGCGCGCGCCGTCCCCGGCGCCGTTTCCGTTTCCGGCCGGTTCCTTCCGCGCGCCTTTCACGTTCGCACCCAGCCAGCGGCGCTCTTCCCCGTTCAGCCAGGGCGCCCGGGCCGGACTGTCAGGGAAATAGAGCGCGGCGAACAGCGCGAGCGCGAAGGCAGGCAATGCCTCGATCACGAACATCAGCCGCCACGGCTCGACCCCCAGCGGATTCTGCCAGTCAAGCAGCAGCCCCGAAACCGGCGCGCCGATCACCTGCGCGACCGAGATCGAGACGATCGGCACGGCGAGGATCGAGGCGCGGTAACGCTCCGGCGCCCAGTGGCTGAGGTAAAGCATCAGGCCCGAGGACAGGCCCCCTTCCGCGAGGCCGATCAGGACCCGCAGGGCATAGAGCTGCCATTCGTTGCCCACCAGCGCCATCGACGCCGAGGCAATGCCCCAGGCCAGCGTGATCGCTGCCAGCCAGCGGCGCATGCCGACCGCCTCGTAGAGCAGCACACTGGGATATTTCGCCAGCATGTAGCCGATGAACAGCACCCCCGCGCCGAACCCGTACTGGGTGCTGGAGAGGCCAAGCGCGCGGTTCATTTCCAGCGCCGCGAAGCCGACATTGGTGCGGTCGATCGCGCCGACCAGGATGTAGAGCGCGCAGGGAACCACCAGCCGAAGGATCACCTTTGAGCCAATCCGCGCCTCGATCTCGCTTGCCTCAGGCGCTGGTCCGGTCACTCGCTCGTCTCCCCGTTTCGCTCGATGATAGCGCTTGCACAGGCGCCGGTCGATCCCCTAAGAACCCGTCCATGACGCAAGTGCCCCAGGATTTCGACCCCGAACTGCCGGAAGACTTCGAAAGCGCGCACCGCGAATATGCCCGGCTGCGCCGCGAATGCCCGGTGGCCCATACCGACGGGCTGGGCGGCTTCTGGGCGCTGACCCGCTACGAGGACGTGAAGCGCGCGGCGAGCGAATCCGCGACTTTCATCACTTCGAAGCAGAACGTCGTGCCCAAGGTGGCCTTCACCGGGCGGCGCCCGCCGCTCCACCTCGATCCGCCGGAGCACACCCCCTACCGCAAGGCGCTCAACCCGCTGCTTTCGCCGGCGCGATCGGAAAGCTTCGCGCCGCGCACCCGCGAACTGGCGCGGGCACTGCTGGCGCCGATGGCGGCCAAGGGCGGCGGCGACATCTGCGTCGAGTTCTCCAGCCACTTCCCGGTCCACGTTTTCGGCGACTGGATGCGGATGCCGGAGGAATGGCTCGATACTCTGCACGAGGCGGGCCGCGCCTTCATCCTGGCCGTCCACATGAACCATCCCGAGCGGATGAAGGAAACCAGCCTGCGGCTCTACGACATGGCCCGCGCGCTGATCGCGATCCGCAAGGAGCATCCGCAGGACCCGGCGCTCGATCCCACCAGCGCACTGCTGGAAGCCCGGCACGAGGGCGAGCCACTGCCCGACGAGCTGCTGGTCGGCACGGTGCGGCAAGTGCTGCTGGTTGGCCTGGTCGCGCCGATGGTGATGATCGGCTCGATCTGCGTCCACCTTGCCCGCCACCCGGACCTGCAGGCGCAGCTGCGCGCTGATCCCGCGCTGCTGCCCGGTGCGATCGAGGAGTTCCTGAGGCTCTACACCCCCTATCGCGGCTTTGCCCGCACCGCCGTGCATGATGTCGAGATGGGCGGGCGGACGATCCCCGAGGGCGAGGCGATCGCGCTGCTCTATTGCTCGGCCAACCGCGACGAGGACGTTTTCCCGCAGGGCGACCAGTTCATCATGAACCGCCCGAACATCGGCGAGCATCTGGCCTTCGGGCGCGGGCCGCACAATTGCCCGGGGCTGCACCTGGGGCGGATGCAGCTGCGCGTCGCCATGGAGGAACTGCTCAGCGCCAGCCCGAACGGGTTCGAACTGGCCGGCGACATCACCATGAGCCGCTGGCCCGAGATCGGCCCGCTGGTGGTGCCGCTGCGCTTCCTCTGATCGCGGTGCCACGCGTCCGGCACTGAAGGAGCATTTGAGGGTTCCGCCCGGCGGTGACTGCACCTAATGCTTGGTCATGAGCGAGAACAACGGCAGGAATCCGACGCTGGACGACGTGGCGCTGCACGCGGGCGTTTCGGCCGCGACGGTCAGCCGGTACATCAACAATCCCAAGGTCGTCGCCGCAGCCACGGGCGAGCGCATTCACGCAGCCATCGCGGCGACAGGCTACATTCCCAACCTGCTGGCGGGGGGGCTCGCCTCCAGCCGGTCGAAGATGGTCGCGGTGCTGATCCCGCATCTGACCGATTCGATCTTCAACGCCACGATCGAATCGATGACCGAGGAACTGGCCGCCGCCGGTTTCAACGTCATGCTGGGGCTGACCGGCACCGGTCTTGGGCGGACCGAGGAAGTGGTGCGCGCCGCTCTCAGCCGCCGGGTCGACGCGATCATTTCCACCGGTCCGCTGGATGATCACCTGTCTGAACTGGTGCGGCGCGGTCCGGCGCTGTTCATCCAGATCTGGGAACTGCCGGAAGATCCCCCGGGCCTCGCCATCGGGTTTTCGCACAGCGCCGCCGGGCGCGATGTCGCGCGTTTCGTGCTGTCGCGCGGCTATCGCCGACCTCACCTTGTCACTGCAAATGGCACGCGCGCGGCGATGCGGCGCGATGCGTTCCTGGCGGAATGGCAGGCGCAGGGCGGCGGGCCGGTGAGCGAGGCGCAGGTCGATATTCCCAGCCGCTTCGGCCATGGCCGGCGGGTCTTTGCCGAAATCCGGCGGATGGAGCAGCTGCCCGACGTGGTGGTCTGCGGGTCCGACTATCTTGCCCAGGGCCTGATCGTCGAGGCGCAGGCGGCGGGCCTGCGCGTGCCGGAAGACCTGGCCGTGGTCGGGTTCGGCAACAGCTCGGTCGCGGGGGAAATGCGCCCGACGATCACCACCGTGGACATCGACGGCGCACGCATCGCGCGCGAGGTGCTGGCCGCGATCCGCGCCCACTCGGCGGGCGAGGAACTGCCGCAGCGTTCCATCGACGTCGGTTTCCGCCTGATCGCCCGCGAAAGCGCCTGACGCTTCCTGCCGGCTCCGCCTTTGAGTGGTGGAACCGCTTGCACTGGCGCGCGGCGATGCCTAGCGCTCCTCATCGATTCCCGCCGCGCGCGTCTGGCGCCGGCAATTCCGGCCAGCAGAGGGGTGCCGATGTCCAACGATAAGGTGATCATTGCCGGGGGCGGCATCGCGGGGCTGTCGCTCGCGCTTACGCTGCATCAGATCGGCGTCCCTTGCGTGGTCTATGAAAGCGCCGCGGAGCTGGCGCCGCTGGGTGTCGGCATCAACCTTCAGCCCAATGCGGTGCGTGAACTCGAAGACATGGGGGTGGGAGAAGCCGACCTCGACGAAACCGGTCTGCCCGCGCGCGAATGGGCGCTGGTCGGGCTGAACGGCAAGGAAATCTATGCCGAACCGCGCGGCAAGTTCGCGGGCTACAGGTGGCACCAGTATGCGGTCCATCGCGGCAAGTTCCACCTGCTGCTGGCGCGCAAGGTGGTGGAGCGGCTGGGGCAGGACGCGCTGGTGCTGGGCCGCAAGGTCACCGGCTATCGCAAGGAGGCCGATGGTGGCATCACCGCGATCGTGACTGCCCTCGATGGCACGGTCAGCGAAGTGCGCGGCAGCCTGTTGATCGGCGCGGACGGCATTCATTCGGCGGTGCGGGCGCAGATGCATCCCGATCAGCCGCCGATCCACTGGGGCGGCACGATCATGTGGCGCGGCACGGCGCGGGGCGTGCCGATCCGTACCGGTTCCTCCTTCATCGGCCTTGGCACCGATCGCCACCGCGTGGTGCTCTATCCGATCTCCGCGCCTGATGCCGACGGGCTGGCCGACATCAACTGGATCGCCGAGCAGACCTTCGACACCGGTCATGACTGGCAGAAGTCCGGCTGGTTCCGCCCCGTGCCGCTGAGCGAGTTCGCGCGCGAGTTCGATGGCTTCGTCTATGACTGGCTCGACCTGCCCGCGCTGCTCGCCGGTTCGGAATGTGCCTATGAAAACCCGATGATCGACCGCGAACCGCTGCCGACCTGGGTCGATGGCCCGGTGGCGCTGATCGGCGATGCCGCCCACGCGATGTATCCCACCGGCTCCAACGGCGCGACCCAGGCGATCATCGACGGGCGCGTGCTGGGCCGGATCATGCTGGACAAGGGGGCGACGCCCGCTGCGCTGAAGGCCTATGACGAGGAACTGTGCGGCCCGGTCGGCCAGCTGGCGCTGCGCAATCGCGGTGCGGGGCCGTTCGGCCTGCTGCGCATGGTCGACGATCGCTGCGGCGGCCAGTTCGACAACATCGACGATGTCATCCCGGCCGAGGAGCGCGCGCAGTTCATGCTCGCCTACCAGCAGGCGGCGGGCTTCGCGCGCGATGAACTGAACGCGCGGCCCGGCATCATCCCCGCCGGCGCGCAGGTCGCCCGGGAAGTGGCATGACGCCGTTCGGCCAGGAAGCCGCCTTCCAGCTGGAAGTGGAAGTGCTTGCCCCCCAGGCGCTCGATCCCGTCAGCATGGGACCGGTGCGGGTGGTGTCGATCACCGGCGGGCGCGTGCTCGGCAGGCTGGAGGGCACGATCCTGCCCGGCGGAACCGACTGGCAGACGGTCGAGGCCGACGGCTCGGTCGGGATCGAGGCGCGTTACCTGCTCGAACTGACGGACGGCGCGCGGATCGAGCTGCAATCGCGCGGGCGGCGCGGCGCAGGGGCGGGCGCCTTCTGGTCCAGCATCTGGCTGCGCAGTGCGGACCCGGTCCACGCCTGGGTCAATGCCGCGCAGTTCATCGGCCTGGGGCGAAAGCTCGACGGCCATGTCGCCATCGACGCTTTCGCCCTGCCGGAGAGCTGATCAGCCGCGCTTCAGCCGCAGGACCTGCGGGCTGCGGAAGTTGGATGAGGGCACCCAAGACAGCTTCTCGTCGACCCGGGTGAACTCGGGCACGGCCTTGAGGAGTTCCTCGAACACCACCTGGCAGGCGACCCGCGCCAGCATCGCGCCCAGGCACGAATGGACGCCGCCGCCGAAACCGACATGGCGCCGGGGCTTGCGGGCGATGTCGTAGGTGTCGGGATCGGGGAACATCCGCTCGTCGCGGTTGGCGCTGCCATAGGCCAGCATCACCGGGTCGCCCGCGCGCATGGTCTGGCCGTGCAGCTGGGTGTCGACCATGACCGTGCGCTTGAAGCGCTGGGCCGAGGTGTTGAAGCGCAGCGATTCCTCCATCGCGTCCGGAATCAGCGCGGGATCGGCCACCAGCGCGCGGCGCGCTTCGGGATGGTCGGCCAGGTTCAGCGCGAACATCCCCATGAAGCCCGACAGCGATTCGATCCCCGCCATGATCAGGGTCGTGACGGTCAGCTGCACTTCCTTGTCGAGCAGCTTCTCGCCGTCGATCTCGGCGGTGATGAAGCCGGAAAGCAGGTCGTCACCGGGGTTCTGCTTGCGGTCCTGCACCAGCTTTTCGGCATAGTCGGCCATCCAGTGGAAGGCGGCGAGGTGCTCAGCGCTCTTCTGGCGGGTTGTCGCGTCGGTCTGGACCATCAGCACGGCATTGTCGCGCACCTGCTCGGCCTGATCGCGGGGCAGGGCGAAGAGGTAGAACAGGAGGTCGACCGTGACCTTCGAGCCGAAGTCGTTCACGAAATCGAACACGTCCAGGTCGGCGATTTCGGCAAGGTGCGCGGCGCAGGAAGCGCGGGCCGGTTCGAGCACGTGGTCAAGCGCGCGCTTGGTCATGGCTGACTGGATCAGTGCGCGCAGCCGGTCGTGGCGCGGCGGATCGCTGCTGCCGAGCGTCGATCCGGCGCGGCCCGGAAATTCGTCGATCAGGTTGCCCTTGGATGAGGAATAGACCCGCCAGTTGGTCAGGGCCGCCAGCACATCGTCATAGCGCGAGAGCACCCACATGCCCGCTTCCTCGCTCCAGAAGCAGGGATATTCGTCGCGCAGCACCTTGTAGGCGGGAAACGGGTTCGCGTCGGTTTCAGGGGCATAGGGATCGAAACGGAATGCCATGTCCGAAAAGCCTCTCGTTCTTGTCTGGTTGAGGCGAGAGTGCCCTGAAGGCAGGCCGGTGCCGACTCAGCATTGCTGCAAAGAATTGCACTTTTCGATCATGGCGGGCATGGTATCCGAGTGTCCGACAAGCCAACCGAGGTCAGCCGCTTCTCGCTCTATGGCGAGGGAAATGGCGCGATCGCTCCGGAATTCCTGCATATCGAGCCGATTTCGGATCGCTCCAGCCGGTACGAATGGACCATTTCCCCGCACAGTCATCCTGGCATTTTCCAGCTGCTGCTGCTCCAGTCAGGCAGCGGCGTTCTAGCGAGCGAGGGGGCTGAAGCGGCGCTGCGCCCGGTAACGCTGGTGGCGCTGCCCAGCGGCTGCGTTCACGCGTTCCGCTTCGGGGCGGGGACGGAAGGCTGGGTTCTGTCGATCGCCGCCGACCTGCTGGGTGACCCGCGCATTGCCGCGCTGTTCGATGCGGGCGATTTCGCGGGCGGCAGGCCGCGCTGGGTGGAACTGCCGCAGGGCGGGCGCGACGCCGCGCGCGCCGGCTGGCTGCTGTCCGACCTGGCGCTCGCTCTGGCGGGGGACCGGTCAGGCCCGCTGCCCAACCCGCTTGCAGCGCAGCTTGCCCTGGTCCTCGCGGTGGCCGGCGCCCTGCTGGCCGAGGGCGAGCAGGACGCGCAGGCGCCGGCCCACCGCGCGGACCTTGTCCGGCGCTTTCGCCAGCTCGCGGAACAGCACTTCCGCGAGGGCTGGGGCGTGGCGCGCTATGCCGATGCACTGGGCACCACCGTGCCGACCCTGACGCGCCACTGCCGCGCCCTGGCGCAGAAGACCCCCGGCGAACTGCTGCTTGACCGCCTGCTGCTGGAGGCGATGCGCGCGTTGACCTATACCCGCGCCGGGGTGGGACAGATTGCCGACGACCTGGGCTTTGCCGATCCGGCCTATTTCGCGCGGTTCTTCAAGGGGCGCACCGGGATGACCGCCAGCGCTTTCCGCAAGCAGCGCGCCTGGCTCAGTCCAGCAGCGCCTGCAACGCGGGGACGAAGTGCGGGCGGTGGAGCGCCGGGATCTTCTCCAGCAGGTCCTGCTCGAACCGCGCGGTAATCTCGCGCACCTGCGCCAGGCGGGCGAGGCCGGCCTCGCTCAGCACGATCGCCTGCGACTTGCGGTCAATCGGTTCGCGCCGGATCAGCCCGGCTCCTTCCAGCCGATTGAGCAGCGGCACCATGTTGGCGCGCTGGATGTCGAGCGCCTTGCCGATCTCGCTGGAAGTCATGTCGCGCCGCCCTGCGACCAGCAGCAGCACCGAGGCATCCGAAATGCGCAGGTCGAGCGGGGCAAGCCGCTGCCCCAGCTCCGCCATCATCGCCTGGGCGGCGCGGCGCAGCGCATAACCGGGAAGCTGGGCAAGCGGATCGTCAGGCGGTTGCGACAAGGCTCAGGGCTCCAGCTTTGCTATCGGCAAGAGCAATATCGCCGCGCGCGCAAATGGCAATGGTTCGCGGTGGAACCGGTCAGCCCTCGTCACGGACGATCGCGTCGTACATCCGGTCAAGCAGTTCGCTGAGCAGGCCCATTTCCGCCGGGGTCAGGGCGTGCAGCACTTCCGCTTCGGTCTGCTCCATCAGCGCGAACAGCTGGTCCAGCTTGTCCGAACCGGCGGGCGTGACATAGAGCGCATGGCGGCGGCGGTCCTGCGGCGAACGGCGGCGCTCGGCCCAGCCGAACTTCTCCATCTCGTCGACCATGGTCACCGTCACCGACTTGTCGAGCCCGACCTCGCGCGAGAGTTCGCTTTGCGAGATGCCGGGATTGGCCGCCACGATCGCCAGCGAGGAGAACAGGCCCTGGCGCAGCCCGAGTTCGGTGGTCACGGCGGTAAAATTGCGAGACAGTTGATTCTGCACCCGGCGCAGGCGGAAACCGACGAAGTTGCCCAGCCTGCCAAGGCTGACCACGGGTGCCGGACGGGCAGGCTCTGCCTCGGCAAGGCGCTTCGCGGGGCGTGGCTTGAGGGTCATCTGCGGCTTCCGGTTAGAATGGTTGACTTGAGGAATAGTTGAAATATTCTACAGTCGAACTGCATGGGGTATTAGAGGGTTCAGCCCTGCCCTTGTCAACCAGCGCGCGCAAGGGGAACTTGCGGGCAAAGCGGAGAGGACAATGACGCAGCAGGACGCGTCCCACCCGGGGCAGGACCATCCCTTGCCCGAGGACACCATGACCGATCTGGTCAGCGATGGCCCCGTGCAGGCCCACGGGCCACTGGCGCGTCTCGCCTATGCGCTGGGCGGGATCGGCCTGCTTGGCGCGACCGCGGCGGATACGCTGGCGGTCGCGGGCCGCCACACCGGCATTCACCTGTTGGGATCGATCGAGCTGGTCCAGGCGATGGTCGTGATCCTTGCCAGCTCGGCCATGCTGATCGTGACCATCGTTCACGGCCATGCCTCGGTCCACATGCTGACCGAGCGGCTGCGCGGCGTTACCGCCGCCCGGCTGGCGCGTTTTGCGGCGCTGCTTTCGGCGCTGGTCTTCCTGGTCTTTGCCGCCGGATCCGCGTGGATCGGGGCGGAGCTGTGGAACGGGCATGAACAGACCGAGCTGCTGCACATTCCGCTGCGCTGGCTGCGCCTGCTGTGGACAGTGTTTGCGCTGCTGATCGCCTGGCGGTTCCTGCGCTTCGCCTTTGGCGCCGACCGGCCGGAGCAGGCATGATGGCGCCTGAGATGATCGGCCTGTGCGGCATCCTGATCCTGCTGGCCATGCTGGCGGCGGGGGTGCCGATCGGCAACAGTTTGGCGCTGGTCGGCCTGGGCGGGCTGGCGGTGATGATTTCGCCAGAGGCGGCGCTGATCAAGGCGGGCGTCGTCTCGTTCGAAGTGATCATGAAGTACGAACTCGGCGTGCTGCCGCTGTTCCTGCTGATGGCCCACCTGTGCTTCGCGGCGGGGGCGAGCCGGGATTTCTTCGACGTTGCCGCCAAGTTCGTCGGTCATCGGCGCGGCGGGCTGGCGCTCGCCTCGATCGGCGGCTGCGCGGGGTTCGGATCGATCAGCGGGTCGAGTCTGGCGACCGTGGCTACGATCAGCTCGGTCGCCTTGCCGGAAATGCGCAAAGCGGGCTACCATCCCGGCTTCGCCTCGGGGGCGCTGGCGGCGGGCGGAACGCTGGGATCGCTGATCCCGCCATCGGGCGCGCTGATCGTGTTCGGGATCATCGCCGAACAGTCGATCGGCAAGCTGTTTGCCGCAGCCGTGGTGCCGGGGATCAGCCAGGCGATCTTCTACATGATCGCGATTCTGATCCTGTGCGCCTTCGTGCCATCGCTCGGTCCGGCTACCGCCCGCGTTCCCTGGGGCGAACGGCTGCGTTCGCTGCGCAAGGTGATCGATATCTTCGCGCTGGTCCTGTTCGTGATCGGCGGGCTGATGATCGGCTGGTTCACGCCGACCGAGGCGGCCTCGGTCGGCGTCACCGCCGCCTTCGTGCTGCTGATCGCGCGCCGCCGCTTCAGCCGCGCGGCGGTGGTCGATGCGCTGCAATCGACCTTGCGCACCACCGGCATGATCTATGTCGTGATCATCGGCGCGCTGCTGTTCGCGACCTTCGTCAGCGTGACCGGGATCACCGATGCACTGTCCAGCCTGGTCAGCGATCTCGATGCCAGCCCGCTTACCGCGATCATCGTGATGGCGCTGCTGCTGCTGCTGCTCGGCTCGTTCCTGGACGGGGTGGCGCTGATGCTGCTGACTACGCCGATCTTCCTGCCGATCGCCGAGCAACTGGGCTACAGCCCGATCTGGTTCGGCATCTTCCTGGTGCGGACGATGGAGATCGGCTTTGTTCACCCGCCGCTGGGGCTGAACATCTACGTCATTCAGGGCATCGCCAAGGACCTGTCGCTCGGCACGATCTTCCGGGGGGTAATCCCGTTCCTCGTCGCCGATTTCATACACCTCGGTTTCCTGATCGGCTTCCCGGCGCTGACGCTGTGGCTACCATCGGTGGTGGGAGGCTGAACCCATGCGCAAGCTGATCGTCCTCGCCGCCGCCGCCCTGCTCGCCTCCTGCAAGCCAGCGCCGCAACCTGCCGCCGAAGTCATACTGACCTATGCCTCGCCCTATCCGCCGGGCCATCCCTTCAGCAAGGCAGACAGCGACTGGATGCGACATGTCGAGCAGGCCAGCGGCGGGCGGATCGCGTTCAAGCCCTACTGGTCCGGAGCGCTGCTGTCTTCCGACATGAGCATGGTGGAGATCCGCCACGGACTGGCCGACATCGGCCTGATCACGCCGATCTATGCCCGGGGCGGAGCGCACATGCTGCGCGCCCAGTCGGGCTTCTATGGCGGGGTGAAGAGCCTGCAGGACCAGGTCGCGGTCTACGATTGCCTGGCCGCGCAGTTCCCGCAGTTCGGCAAGGAGACCGAGGGGCTCCACGTCCTTGCGGTGCAGGGCGGCAACTTCCCCGGCGTGCTGACCCGCGCCCGCCCGGTGCGCACCCTGGCCGATCTCAAGGGCCTGCGCCTGCGCGCGCAGAGCGATGCGATCGATGTCCTGCGCGAACTTGGCGCGGACCCGGTCAACATGCCGATGGGCGAGGTCTATTCGGCACTCGCCAAGGGCGTGATCGACGGGGTGGTAGCGCCCGCCGACACGATCAAGAGCCTGCACTTTGCCGAAGTCGCGAAGCATTTCACCGCGCTCCATTTCAGCCGGGGCGCCTATCCCGCGCGCGCCATGTCGGATGCGGCGTGGCGCCGCTTGCCGCCCGACCTGCAGGCGCTGATGCAGTCGTCCAAGCCCGTGTGGGAAGAGGCGCTCGCCCGCCAGATCCTCAAGGCCGAGGCGGACGGGGTGACCTATGCCTCGGGCCACGGGGTCGAGATGCTGGCCCTGCCGCCAGCCGACCAGCAGCGCTTTTCAGCGCTCTACAACCATTTCGCGCTGCGTCAGGCCAAGGCACTGTCCGCCTATGGCCTGGATGGAGTGCCGGTCTTGACCGAGGCGCAGCGCCTCATCGCCGGGGGCGAAATACGCTGCCCGGCGCCAGTTTCGGGAGTATCGAAGTGAGTAACGGCAGCGATGTCATGCACCGCCCGCTCGAAGGGCTGACGGTGATCGACCTCACCCGCGCGCTGGCGGGCCCCTATTGCACCCTGCTGCTGGCGGGCCTCGGTGCGAAAGTGATCAAGGTGGAGGAACCGCGCGGCGGCGACATGGCGCGCGAGAACAGCCCCTACCTGGGCCGCGATGGCATCACGGTGGAGCGCAGCCACGACGACGACATCTCGCTCTCGCACCTCACCCGCGCGCGCGGCAAGCTGGGCGTTTCGCTCGACCTCAAGAGCGAGGCGGGGCGCGAGGTGTTCTTCGACCTGGTCCGTCAGGCCGACATTGTGGTGGAGAATTTTACCGCCGGCACCTCTGACCGGCTCGGCGTCGGCTACCAGGCCTGCCGCGCGGTCAATCCGCGCGTGGTCTTCGCCTCGCTCTCCGGCTTTGGCGCGAACGACCGCGACGGGGGCAAGGCGATGGACGTGATCGTCCAGGCCCTGTCCGGCGCGATGTTCACCAGCGGGGAACCCGGGCAGCCGCCGGTGCGGATCGGCATTCCGATCGCCGACATGCTGGCCCCGGTCTTCACCGTGATCGGCATTCTTGCCGCGATCGAGCAGCGCCACCGCACCGGCACCGGTCAGCACATCGACGTTTCCATGCTGGGCGCGCTGACCTCGTTCGTCGCGATCGAGAACTGGTCGGCGATGGCCGCCGCCGGGATGCCCTCGCGCACCGGGCTGACCGTGCAGCGCCTCTCCCCCTTTGGCGTGTTCGAATGCAAGGATGGCTACGCAGCGGTCGTCGCGGTGCACGAACCGCTGGCGCGCGGCCTGTTCGCGGCGATGGGCGAGCCGGAACTGGGCGAGGACCCGCGCTTCTGCAACCGCGATGCGCGGGTCGCGAATGCGGTGGAACTCGAAGCGCGGATCAACGCCTGGTCGCGTCAGCTGCCGCTGGTCGAGGTGGTGAAGGCGCTTGAAGCGCAGGGCGTTCCCGTAGCCCCGGTGCGCCATCCCGAGGACGCGCTGGTCGATCCCCGCGTGGTCGAGCGCAAGGAAACAATGGCGGTCGCCCATCCGACCCACGGCTCCAGCATCGACCTGCGCACGGCGGGCATCCCGATCCAGTTTTCGGGCGCGACGACGGGATTTGACGAAGCGCTGCCCGTGTCGATCGGCCAGCATAACGACGCGGTCTATCGCGACCTGCTTGGCTATGACGACGACAAGATCGCCGCACTGAAGCAGGCGGGGGCGATCTGATGCCTCAGCGCCTGTCCGCCGCCTATGCCGACCCAGACGCCGAGGTCGCCCGCGCGCTTGGCGCAGGACGCCGCCCGATCCGCACCCTGGGCTTCGACGCGCCGCGCGCGCGGCTGATCGCGGCGGGGTTCCAGCCGGTGCGGCTGGTCGCGCCCTATCTCGATGCCGCGCCGCGCGCTGATGCGGTGCTGGGGCAGGCGGAAATGGGTCCGCGCGGGCGGCGGCTGCTCGAAGCGCTGATCGATCCGCGCGCGCCCGAAGTTCCGGTGCTGATTACCCAGGCCGATATCGAACAGCCCCAGATCTTCGCAGCCCTGCGCGAACTGGGGCGGCTGGGCGAACCGGTGCCGCGCCACGTCCATTTCCTCGATCTGCTGCACCTGAACCGCGAAGCCTCGCGCCGCTACAATGCCGCGCGGCTGACACAGCTGGACAACTGGCTAGTCGGCCTGGGCGGCCAGCGTCCCGATGCTGCGGGGATCGCCGCTGCCGAGGCATTGCTGGCGCGGCAAGCGGACCTCTTGGCCGCGCTGGACGAGCGCCGCCGGGCCGGGGAGCTCGCTGGCTCCGTCCTGCTCGAAGCGATCGGTGCTTCGGCCATACTTGCGCCGGAGGAAGCCTTGGCCGCGCTGGAGGCCCTGCTGGCTGCTCCGGCGCCAGCCGTGGTGGGCCGGCGCGTCTACCTCTGCGGCACGCCGCACGAAGGCGCGGCCCTGACCCGCGCGGTCGAGGCGGCGGGCGGCCATGTCGTGGGCGAAAGCCATGTCTGGGGCATGCCCTTCGCGCGCTGCGAGCTGACTCCGCCGCGCGTCACCGTTCCCGATGTTCTGGCGGCCCGCGTCAAGGCAGACGTCGCCGCGCTGAAGCCCGATCTCGTCCTGCACCTGCGGATCGACGGCGACGAGGCCGCACCGTGGGATGTGGCCGCGATTCGGCGCGCGCTGGGCGATGCGGTCCCGTTTGCCCAGCTGCGCACTACCGCGCGGCCCGATGCCCGCTTCACCCAGCAGGTCGCCGCGCTGATCGCGGGGCGTCCGCTCGATCCGCCCGCGCTAAAGCCGGCTCAGCCGGCAAAGCCCGCTCCGGCCAAGCCCCGACCGGAGCAGGGCCGCAGCCGCAAGTCGCTGTCCTCGGTCGCCAGCTTCAACGCCTACCAGCGCGACTGGTTCGCCTCGGTGCGCGAAGCGGTGGCGAACGGCGCGCCCTTTGCCATGGCCAATGCCAATGCCCCGCAGGAAATCCTGCGCGCGCTGGACGTGCCTTTCGTGGTCAACCAGTGGTGGGCCTCGATCGTCGCCGCCAAGCAGCAGTCTCGCCGTTACCAGGGCCTGCTGCGCGCGCATGGCTATCCGGCTGACGTTGAGGCTTATAGTGCGCAAGGGATCGCCGCCGCCTTCGACGAGGATCCCGAGAACGCGCCGTGGGACGGCCTGCCAAAGCCCGATTTCGTCCACGCCGTGGTTTCCTCCGATCCCACTCTCAAGCTGTTCGAGGAGTGGGCCGGGCAGACCGGGGCCGATTGCTATATCTACGAGCGCACCATCGACCCGCGCCCCGATCTTTATTCGGACTGGTGGGTGCAGCTTCCCGGCAACTGGGAACAGGCCGTGGAGGCCGAGCGCGTCGACCTGATGGTCGCGGAAATGCGGGAGGTCATCGCGGCCATCGAAGCGAAGACTGGCCGCACCTTCTCGCCTGAGCGCTTTGCCGAGGTGATGGACCTCGTCAACCAGCAGGAAGACTATTACCGCCAGACCCGCGATCTGGTCGCCCGCACGATCCCCGCCCCGATCGGCGTGGTCGATTCGATGCCCGCGACCATGGTGCCGCAGTGGCATCGCGGCACCGAATGGGCGCGCGATGCGGCGCGTGATTTCTACGTAGAGGTCAAGGCGCGGGTCGACGCGGGGCTGGCTGCCTGCCCGAACGAGCGCATCCGCCTGATGTGGGTCGGGCGCGGGCTGTGGAGTGAGATGGGCTTCTACCAGAAGTGGGAAGAAAGCCACGGCGCGGTGTTCGTCTGGTCGATGTATCTGGGGCTCGCTGCCGATGGCTATATCCGCGATCTCTCGCAGGGCGGCGATCCCTTGCGCGCGCTGGCGAGCCGCGTGGTCTGCATGGGTGACGAACTGAGGATGCCGACCTGGGCCGGGCCGTGGCACGTGCACGAAGCGCAGACCCATTCGGTCGATGCTGCCGTCGCGCTGCAGGATGCCGATCCCTTCGTGGTCCGCGCGCTGCGCGCCGCCGGGGTGCCGGTGCTGGAACTCACCGCCGACAATTTCAACCGCGAGGGCGAGGACGGCGACGGGATCGAGGCGGCGATCACCGCCTTCATCGAGGGGCCTGCGTCCGAACGTGCGGAGGTCCGCCATGCCCGCACTTGATGGCCTGAAAATCGTCGACTTTTCGCGCTTCCTGCCCGGCGCCTATCCCAGCTGGATCGCCGCCGACATGGGGGCCGAGGTGGTGAGGATCGAACACCCGCGCGAGATTGCCAAGCACGAGGCTATGTTCGGCAAGGACGGCGATCCCGCCAAGGCGGCGCGCCGCCGCGCTCGGCCCAGTTATCACCGCAACAAGCGCAGCCTGATGATCAACCCGGGCCACGGCGCCGCGCGGCCGGTGCTGGAAAGGCTGATCGCCGATGCGGACGTGCTGATCGAGGATTACCGCCCCGGCGTGATGGCGGGGATGGGCTATGGGTATGAGGCGATGGCCGCACTCAACCCGCGGCTGATCTACCTGTCGGTCAGCTTCGCCGGGCAGGATGGCCCCTATGCGGGCCGCGCGGGGCATGATCCGCTGGCGCTGGCGCTGGCCGGGGCGCTGGGGCGGCTGAACGGCCTGCCCGTTCCCTCGCTGCCGGGGCTGCAAGTGGCGGACGTGCTGGCAGGCGCGCACGCCTCGATCGCCACGTTGCTCGCGCTCGCTGCGCGGGAGCGGAGCGGGGAGGGGCAGCACGTCGATGTCGCCATGTCGGACGCTTCGCTGCCGCTGCTGCTGGTTGGCATGGGGCGCGAGGATGACTTGGGGCACTTGCCGCCGCTCGGCGCCTGGCACCCCAAGGGCGGGGTCTGGCGCTGCGGCGATGGCGGCTATCTGTGCACCACCGACATGGAGCCGGCCTATTGGCGGCGCTTCTGTGAAGCGGTCGGGCGGCCCGACTTCGCTGCGCTCCAGCACGATTTCGCGGCGCATTCGGGGATCGAGGCGGAGCTGAAGACCCTGTTCCTGACCCGCAGCCGCGACGAATGGTTCGCGCTGCTGTCCGGGGCGGAAACCCAGGCCATGCCGGTCTATTCGCCCGAGGAGGCGCTGGCCCATCCGCACAACCTGGCGCGCGGGCGGGTGCTGCAGGTGCCGCTGGAAGGGCAGGAGCCGGTGCGCCAGCTTTCGCTGCCCTTCACCCTGTCGGCCAGCGCCCCGGTGGAACCGCGCGCTGCCGGGCCGGCGGGCGCGGACAATGCCGCGATCCTGGGCGAACTTGGTTTCGATCTGGCCGCGCTGGAGGCGGCAGGCGCCTTTTCGGGGGAGCGCGGCTGATGCTGCCGCTCGCCGGAATCCGGGTGCTCGATTTCACCCACGCCATCGCCGGGCCGACCGCGACGCAGATGTTCCAGCAGCTCGGCGCCGAAGTCATCAAGGTCGAGCCGCCGGAAAAGGGCGACGATTTCCGCCACTATACCGAGCACGCGGGCCTGCCCGGGATGAGCGTGCCGTTTGCCTCCGCCAATTTCGGCAAGCGTTCGGTCACCCTCAACCTCAAGTCGATTTCAGGTTTGAAGATCGCGCGCGAACTGGCGGCAAAGGCGGACGTGGTGGTGGAGAACTACCGCCCCGGCGTGATCGCGCGGCTGGGGCTGGGCTACGACAAGCTGAGCGCGGACAACCCGCGCCTGATCATGCTGTCGCTCAGCGGTTTCGGGCAGCAGGGGCCGTGGCGCGACTGGGGGGCCTACGATCACATCGCCCAGGCGGTATCCGGCATGGCGATCATGAACGGAACCGAGGCGGGGCCGTTCAAGATCGGCATTCCGGTGGTCGATTGCTTCACCGGCTACCTTGGCGTGATCGCGGTGCTCGCCGCGCTGCGCGAACGCGATCTCAGCGGGCAGGGCAAGGCGATCGACGTCGCCATGCTCGATGCCGCGCTCAAGATCATGGGCACGGCGGCCAGCGTCTGGTCCTATACCGGGCAGGCCCCCAAGGGCACCGGCAACCGGGGCTTCCGGCTGGTCGCGACGGCGGAATATTATGCCTGCGCAGACGGCTGGATCGCGCTGGGAGCCAACCACCAGCACCAGATCGAGGCGATGTTCGCCGTCTGGGGCAAGTTCGATATGCTTGTCGACCCGCGCTTTGCCACTCACGCGGCGCGGGTGGAGAACTATGCCGCGCTGAAGGGCTGGCTGACCGAATACCTGCTGACCCGCAAGGCTGCCGATCTGGAAGCGGAACTGACCGGCGCGGGAGTGCCTGCGGCCCGCCTGCGCGAGATTGGCGAGACGCTGAGCGAGCCGCACATGGCCGCGCGCGGGCTGGTGCAGGAGGCCCTGCTGCCGGGCCGGGAACAGCCGCTCGGGGTGCTCGGACCCGGTTTCGCGGTGGACCGGCCAAGCGAACTGCCGAAGGTGCCGGTGCTGGGCGCCGATACCGATGCCGTGTTGACGGAACTGGGCTACAGCGAGCAGGCGATTGCCGCCCTGCGCGCTGAGCAGGCGATCTGAACCATGGCGCCGAATGAAATCCTGCTGCTGGGCGACCTGATCCTCGACGTGCCCGATCCCGATCACTGGCTGGCGGGCATCGCGCCGCTGACCCATGCGGCGGACCTCGTCATCGGCCATCTGGAAGTGCCCTACACCGCGAGTGAGGAGGAAATGCCGGGCGACGTGCCCGCTCCCGGCGCCAACCCCGCGCACCTCGATGCGCTGGCCCGGGCCGGGATCGGGGCCGTGTCGATGGCGGGCAACCACATGATGGACTGCGGCGTTCCGGGCCTGACCGAGACGATCGGGGGCCTCGACCGCAACGGCATTGCCCATGCCGGGGCAGGCATGACCCTGGCCGAGGCGCGCGCGCCCGCGCTGATCCCGCTTGGGGGCCGCATCGTGGCGCTGCTCAGCTACGACTGCGTGGGGCCGGAGCTGTGCTGGGCGGCGGCGGACAAGCCCGGCTGCGCCTATGTCAACGTGCTCGCCAGCGATGGCGGGCCGAGCCGCCCCCAGGCCGAACTGGTCGAGATCGATCCGGCCTCGCAGTCGCTGATGGAGGCCGACATCGCTGCCGCGCGGGAACGGGCAGACCTGGTGGTGGTCGCGCTGCACAAGGGGATCACCCACCGCCCGGCAGAGCTTGCCGCCTATGAACGCCCGCTCGCCACTGCCGCGATCCGCGCCGGGGCCGATGTGGTCGCCGGGCATCACGCGCACATTGCGCGCGGGATCGAGCTGATCGAGGGCAGGCCGGTGTTCCACGGCCTTGGCAACGGCTGCGTGGTCACCCACGCGCTCGCCCCGGCACAGGATCATCCGGCACGCGCCGAATGGGCCGAGCGGCGCAAGCGGATGTTCGGATTCGAGCCGGACCCAGCCTATCCGCTCGCGCCGTTCCACCCCGAAGCGGTCAACGGGATGATCGGGCGGCTGCTGTGGCACGAGGACGGGCGGATCGAGGCTGGGTTCGTGCCCGTGTGGTTCGAGCCGCCGGGCCGCCCGGTCCCCGCCGGGGACCGCGCAAAAGCGATTGCCGCCTACATCGCCGCGATCGGCGAGCAGGCGGGCCTGCCGCCGCTGGACTTGCGCCGCGAGGGCGTCGTCTGGGCGGTCAGTCCTTCTTCCAGTAGCGATCCTTGATCAGCCGCTTGTAGAGCTTGCCATTGTCGAGCCGGGGCAGGGCCGGATCGAAATCGACCGAACGCGGGCACTTGATCGGGCTGAGGTGTTCCTTGCAGAACGCGATCAGCTCCTCGGCGAAGGCGGGCGTGGCGTCGGCGGGATCGAGCGGCTGGACCACCGCCTTCACTTCCTCGCCGAAGTCCGGGTTCGGCACCCCGATCACCGCCGCATCGGCGACGCGCGGGTGAGTGATCAGCAGGTTCTCGACCTCCTGCGGGTAGATGTTCACCCCGCCCGAGATGATCATGTAGCTCTTGCGGTCGGTGAGGAAGAGGTAGCCGTCCGCGTCCAGATAGCCGACGTCGCCCAGCGTCGACCAGGTGGGGTGCCTGGGATTGCGCGCGTCGCGGGTCTTGTCGTCGTCACCGAGGTACTTGAAGTCCCAGCCGCCCTCGAAATAGACGATGCCCTGTTCGCCCGCGGGCAGTTCGTCGCCGGCATCGTTGCAGATGTGGATCGTGCCCCAGTTGGCTTTCCCGACCGAGCCGGGCTTCCGCAGCCATTCTTCCGAAGTGATCGCGGTGGAGCCGTTGCCTTCCGAGCCGCCGTAATATTCGAACACGATCGGCCCCATCCAGTCGATCATTGCGTGCTTGACCGGCACCGGACAGGGCGCGGCGGCGTGGACGACATGGCGCAGCGAGGAGAGGTCATAGCCCTTGCGGACCTCCTCGGGCAGCTTGAGCATCCGCACGAACATGGTCGGCACCATCTGCGTCATGGTGACGCGGTGGTCCTGGATCGCCTTCAGCGCCTCCTCGGCGTCGAACTTGGGCATGACAACCACGGTCGCGCCCAGCCGGTGGGCGGCGGTGGTATAGGCCAGCGGCGCGGTGTGATAGAGCGGCGCGGGCGAGAGATAGGTGTCCTCCGGCCCTAGCCCGTAACGCCCGCCGATCTGCTCCGCGAGTTGGTGGGATGCGGTCACCTCACCCTCGGGCAGGGGCAGGCGGATGCCCTTGGGCCGCCCGGTGGTGCCGCTGGAATAGACCATGTGGAAGCCGGGGGCCTCGTCGGCAATCGGTCCCGCTGGCTGGCGGTCCAGCGCGGCGCGCCATTCCTCGCGGCTCATCACCGCCACGCCGTCGCGCGGGGGCAGGGCGGCGAGGCCGGGAATGGAGCTGTCCGTCACCAGCAGCTTCGCGCCCGAATTGCCGACGATGTAGTCCGCCTCCTCGGCCGTCAGCGCGGTGGCGATCGGCGTGATGTAGCATCCCGCGCGCTGCCCCGCCCAGTAGACCTCGTAGACTTCCGGGCAGTTGGGTAGCCAGTAGGCGATGGTCTCGCCCTGCTTGACCCCCAGTTCGCGCAGCAGGTGCGCCCCCCGGTTGGCCCGGTCCTCCAGTTCGCCATAGGTCAGGCCGGGCGAACCGTCGGCCATGATGACGGCGGGCTTGTCCGGGCTGACCCCGGCGTGGAGGCGGGGATGGGTCATCAGCGCAGCGTGTACTTCTTGGCCTTGTTGGCCATCAGCGCCTCGCGGTTGACCTGCGGCACGCCGACCGGGTTGCCGATCTGCGGATACTTCAGGCCGTTCGCCAGCGCGACGCTGCGCGGCATATCGAGGCTGGTCCAGATCGCCTTGACCGAACCCTGGATCGCGGCAGGCGGCTTGGCGGCGATCTGCAGGGCGAGTTCGTGGGCGCGGGCCCACAGGTCTTCGAGCTTCACCACTTCGCTGACGAGGCCGATGGACTTGGCATATTCCGCGCTCATCCGCTCGTCATTGCCCAGCAGGACCATCCGCAGCACGTCGGCCAGCGGCATCTTGTAGGTCATGCCGATCGGCTCGAGCGCGCTGGTCATGCCATAGGTGACATGGGGATCGAAGAATGTCGCCTCTTCCGAAGCGATGATGATGTCCGCCTCGTTCAGCCAGTAGAACGCCCCGCCCGCGGCCATGCCGTGGACCGCGCAGATCATCGGCTTCCAGCAGTGCATCGATTTGGGGCCGAGGTAGTCGCCCGGATCGAAGCAGTGCCAGATATTGTCGAGATCGACCGCCGGGGCCTCGCCCTTGGCGGCGGAGTTCACGTCCACCCCGGTGCAGAAGGCCCGGCCCGGCGCGGCGCGCACGACCGAGACGTGAATGTCGTCGTTCCACGAAATTTCGTGCCACAGCTGGCGGAATTCTTCCATCATCGTTCGGGTGAAGCTGTTCAGCGCCTCGGGCCGGTTGATGGTGATGGTGGCGACGTGATCGGCAACGTCGACGATGATGGTTTCGTAGCTCACGCTTGACTCTCTCCTGCCCGATGTGTGTAAGGCAATGCTGTTTGACCTAGTTATATAACTGAGAGGAACGATGGCAAGCGCAATCCCCGCAGACCTGCGTGAACAGGTAGAACGCCAGACCGGCGCTGTCATCGCCGCCGAACAGGCGCGCGGCGGCGGCGGTGCCTCGCGGCAAGGGGCGGAAGTGACGCTGCGCTATCCCGATGGTTCGGAAAAACGCTGCTACCTCGCCTGGGACGGACGCGCGGGCGATCCCTCGCGGATGCCCTATTTCCAGCGCGAGACGGCGATTCTCGGCGCGCTCTCCGGCCCGCTGCTGGATGCAGGCGTCAAGGTCGCCCCGTTGGTCGGCAGCTTCCCCTCGCACCTCGCGCTGCTGAGCGAATTCGTTTCCGGCAATGACCGTTTCCCGCAGGCAGCTGACAAGACCGCGCTGGCCCGCGATTTCATCGGTCAGCTGGCGGCGCTGCACCGGATCGACGCCAGCCACCCCGCGCTTGCGCCGCTGGGGGACGCCAGCGAGGCTCCCGCCCGACGAATCCGCGAAAACATCGCCCAGTGGCGGCGGCTGAACCTCGGGGCCGGTCCCGATCCGATTCTGCAACTGGCGCTGGCCTGGCTGGCGGACAACGTGCCGCAGGATCGCGGCCCTGCCGTGGTGCTGCACGGCGATGCCGGACCCGGCAACTTCTTGTTCGGTGAGGACAATCGGGTTGCCGCCCTGGTCGACTGGGAACTGACCCACCTGGGCGATCCGATGGAGGATCTGGCCCAGATCGCCGTGCGCAGCCTGATCCAGCCCTTCGTGCCGATGGCCGAGGTGTTCGCGGCCTATGAGGCGGCAAGCGGAATGCCGGTCGAAGCGGCGCGGGTGAAGTACCACCGGCTCTATTTCCAGCTGAGCTTCTCGGTGCCGAGCACCGCGCTCGCCAGTGCCGAGGGCTCCTCGGTCGGCGCGACCGGCACCGGGCTGCTCTATGGCACGATGCACAAGCGGGTGATGGTCCGCTCGGTCGCGGAACTCGCCGGGATTGCCGTGACCGATCCGGAATTGCCGGACTGCCAGCCCGACTGGACCGACCGCTTCTTCGCCACCGCGCTCAAGGACCTCAAGGACGACATCGTGCCCTCGGCGGGCAACCAGCGCGCTTCGGCCAAGGCCAAGGAACTGGCGCGGCTGGTCAAGTTCTGGCGCCGCCGGGCCAGCCACGGTGCTGCCTTCGATGCGGCTGAACTCGCCGAGATCAGGGCGCTGATGCCTTCCGCTCCCGACAATCTCGGCGCTGCCCGCGCCGCCCTGGCCGAAGCGATCGCCGCCGATGCGGTGCCCTTTGCCGCCGCTCTCCAGCTCTGCCACAACCGCGTCACGCGCGAGACGTTCATCATGGCCGATGCCATGGGAGCGCTCGCCACGACCTGGTACGAGGACCTTGCCTGACCATGGATTTCGATCTTTCCGACGAACAGAAGATGCTGGCCGAGCAGGCGCGCGGCCTGCTTGCCGAACGCACCCCCTATGACAATCTGCGCAAGTTGATCGACGCGGGCGCAGAATGGGACGAGCCACTGTGGCGCGAACTCGCCGAAATGGGCTTCCTGGGCGCGAACGTGCCCGAAGCCTTCGGCGGGCTGGGCATGGGCGAGCTTGACCTGGGCGTGATCCAGCAGGAGCTGGGCCGGGTCAACGCGGCGGTGCCGTTCTTCTCCTCGATCGTGCTGGCGGCGGACGCGATCCGTCTGGCTGGAAGCGAGGCCCAGAAGGCCGAATGGCTGCCGAAACTGGCGAGCGGCGAAGTGGTCGCCTGCTTTGCCAGCGCCGAAGGGCCGGGGCCGCTGCTGGGGCAGGGCGTGCAGCTGGACGGTGGCAGGCTGACCGGCGCGAAGCATCCGGTGGCCGACGCTGGTGTCGCCAGCCTTGCAGTGGTGCAGGTGGGCGATGGGCTGGCGCTGGTGAAGCTCGACCAGGCAGGCGTCACGCGCACGCGGCTCGACAGCTTCGACCAGCTGCGCCCGCACTACCGCCTCGATTTCGGCGGCGCCGAGGCCGAGGCCATGCCGGGCCGGGGCGTGCTGGAACTGCTGCTTGACCGCGCGGCGGTGCAGGCCGCGTTCGAGGCGGTCGGCGCGTCCGAAGCCTGCCTTGAAATGGGCCTCGCCTATGTCAAGGAGCGCCAGATGTTCGGGCGTCCGCTGGCGGGCTACCAGGCGATCAAGCACAAGCTGGCGGACATGGCCGTCGCCAACGAGGTGGCGAAGTCCAACGCCTATTTCGCCGGCTGGGCCGCCGAAGCATCGCCCGATGACCTCCCCGCCGCCGCCGCCGCCGCGCGGCTTTCGGCGATCCGCGCCTTTGAATTGGGCGCGCGCGAGAACCTGCAGGTTCACGGCGGCATCGGCTACACTTTCGAGGCGAACTGCCACTTCTATTACCGGCGCGAGCGGCTGCTCGCGGTCAATCTCGGCAATCGCGGCTACTGGGCGGACCGGCTGCTCGAGGCCCAGCCCGGATCTCAAGGAAAGGCGGCCTGATCATGGATTTCACCGATACCCCCGCCGAAGCCGCTTTCCGCGCGGAAGCGCGCGCCTGGCTTGCGGCCCACGCCCCCGCGCACGAACTGCCCGTGGGCATCAAGATCCCCGACACGGAAGAGGCCGACCGTGGCCGCGCCTGGATGCGTGAGCTGTTCGACGGCGGCTGGGCCGGGCTGACCTTCCCCAAGAAGCTGGGCGGGCGCGGCCTGTCCGGCATCGAGGCGGTGATCTTTGCCGAGGAAGAGGGCAAGTATCACCTGCCCAAGGGGCCGTTCACCTCGATCGGCACCGGCATGGCCCTGCCGGTGATCGCGAAACACGGCACTGACGAGCAGCGCGCCCGCTTTATCGAACCGACCCTGAAGGGCGATGTCACCTGGTGCCAGCTGTTCTCCGAACCGGCCGCCGGGTCGGACTTGGCCGCGCTGCGCACCAAGGCGGTACGCGCCGATGACGGTTCGGGCGACTGGATCGTCAATGGCCAGAAGGTCTGGTCCAGCTGGGCGCACCTGACCGACTGGGGCATCCTGGTGGTCCGCACCGATCCGACCGTGCCCAAGCACAAGGGGCTGACTTTCTTCATCGTCGACATGAAGACGCCGGGGATCGAAACCCGCCCGATCCGTCAGATTTCGGGCATGAGCGAGTTCAACGAAACCTTCCTGACCGACGTGCGCATTCCCGATGCCAACCGCATCGGCGCCGAGGGCGAAGGCTGGGCCTGCTGCATGACCGTGCTGATGGGCGAGCGGCTGGGTTCCGGCGCGCATCGCAGCGGGATCGAGCCGCTGATCGACTTTGCCGCCAGCACGCCCGACGGGCGCGGCGCGACCATGCTGGATGATCGTTCGGTTCGCCTGGCTCTGGCCGAGGCGCTGGCCGACGAGCGCGGCGCGGGCCACTTCCAGGCGCGCCTGCGCACGATGGTGTCCAAGGGCGAGAACCCCGGCGCATTGGCCGGCATGGTCAAGCTGTCCTATGCCGGGCGCCAGCAGCGCGCGCTGGGGCTGGCGATGGAACTGCGCGGGCTGGACGCGATCGCGGCCGATCCGACCGATAGCTTCACGCCCGACCTGCAGTACGATTACATCTATTCCACCGTCATGCGCATCGCGGGCGGGGCGGACGAGGTGCTGCGCAACCAGATCGCCGAGCGCGTGCTGGGGATGCCGGGCGAAGTGCGGATGGACAAGGACGTTCCGTTCGAGCAATTGAAGTAGTTCGGTTTCAAAGCAGGACTTGATTCATGGTGACTGATCCCTTCTCCCCGATGACGCTGACGCGCGGGCCGGCAATGAAGAACCGCTTCATGCTCGCCCCGCTGACCAACATGCAGAGCCATGCCGATGGCACGCTGTCGGACGAGGAGATTCACTGGCTGGAAAGGCGCGCTGAGGGCGGCTTTGGCCTGACCATGACGGCGGCGGCGCACGTCCTTCCCGCCGGGCAGGCCTTCAAGGGCCAGCTTGGCGTATGGTCGGACGATCACCTGCCGGGGCTGAAGCGGCTGGCGGACACGATCCGTGCGAAGGGCAGCCTGTCCTCGGTCCAGCTGCACCACGGCGGCTGGCGGGCCATGCCCGAGTTCACCGGCCAGCAGTCGATGGGGCCGTTCGCCCATGCCGACACCAATTCGCGGGCGATGACCACCGCCGAGGTAGAGGAAGCGGTCGAAGCCTTCATCGCGGCGGCGGTGCGCTGCGAGCAGGCCGGGTTTGACGGCGTGGAGCTGCACGGCGCGCACTCCTACCTGATCTGCCAGTTCCTCGACACCGGCAACCAGCGCGACGATGGCTGGGGCGGCTCCTTCGCCAATCGCCGCAAGTTCCTCGACACGATCATCGCCGGCATCCGCGAACGCACCGGACCGCAGTTCCAGCTGGGCGTGCGCGTGTCGCCCGAACGCCACGGCATGGCGACCGTCGAGGCGCGCGAACTGGTCGAATCGCTGATGCTGTCGGGTCAGGTCGATTACGTCGACATGTCGCTGTGGAGCTGTTTCAAGACCCCGGTCGAGGAAGAGTTCGCGGCGCGCCCGTTGATCGAATGGTTCACCGACCTCAAGCGCGGCAATTGCCGGCTTGGCGTGGCGGGCAAGATCATGAACGCCGCAACGGTGCGGGATTGCCTTGCGTCGGGGGCGGACTTCGTGCTGCTCGGACGCGCGGCGATCATCCACCACGACTTTCCGAAAGCGATGGCGGCGGACCCGGACTTTGCCTCTCTGCCCAACCCGGTCAGCCGCGCGCATCTGCTGGGCGAGGGGCTCTCGCCCGGTTTCGTCGATTACATGGCGAGCTGGGCCGGGTTCGTGGCCGAGGAAGAAGTCACGGCCTGAGTGGACAGACAGGGCGGTTCGTGCCGCCCTGGATTGCTTCGGGGCTGCGCCCCTCGCAATGACGAAACCAAAGGTCTTTCGTCATTGCGAGCGAAGCGCGGCAATCCAGGACCGGCATCGCACCGCCCCTACCGCATCCTAAGCCGCCAGCTGCCCACTGCGCACCAGCTTGCCCGGCAGCGCGCCGGTCGGCTGGTCGAAGCGGCGGATCACCGTGCCCGACACGATCGTCGCGTCGTAACCCTTGGCCTTCTGGTCAAGCCTCCGCCCACCTGCTGGCAGGTCGCGCTCGATATGCGGAGCGGGCAGGTGCATGGCGTCGAGGTCGATCACGTTGATGTCGGCCTTGGCGCCGACGCGCAGCACGCCCCGGTCAGCGAAGCCCAGCGCCCGCGCCGGCTTCGCGGCAAGGATTTCCGCCGCCTGGGCCACGGTGATCTTGCCCAGTCTGCGCACCCAGTGGGTCAGCAGGAAGGTGGGATAGCTGGCATCGCAGATCGCGCCGTAATGCGCGCCGCCATCGCCCAGGCCGATGACGCAGTCCTTGTGCTTCAGCATCTCTTCCAGCGCGTCGATCCGGCATTCCGGGAAGTTCGCGAGCGCGCCGAGGATGAGGTTCCTGCCGTCGCCAGCGGTCAGGTAGTCATAGGCCCATTCCTCGGGCGTGACGCCTTCGGCCTGGGCGCGGGCAAGAATGCATTCGTCGGGGGCGGGGGTATAGTTCGGCGTCTCGCCCAGCGGGAACATCCACTTCCACGAGCGGCCCAGCATGGCGAGCGGATGGCCCTCGTCCATCGGTTCCGCCAGCAGGCGTGCGCGCATTTCGGGATCGCGCATGGCCGCCAGTTTCTCTTCCAGCGGCAGGTCGGCAATCGCGGCGAAGCTCGGGCAGAGGACGAAGGGGTTGATCGACAGTTCCAGCCCCGAGATCAGCCCGACCGGACGCGGCAGGACCTGCGCAGTGATATGGCCGCCGCGCGCGTTGGCCGCCTCGACCTGGGCGATGGCGCTGCGCCACGAATTCACGTCGTGGTTGCCGTTGATCATCGAGAAGGTCGCGGGCCGTTCGCAGGCCTGGGCAACGTCGACCAGGATCGAAACCTCGTCCGACCATTCCCGGAACGGTGCGTCGAGCACCATCTGGAGCGTGCCTGAGCCCGCGTCCTTCATCCCCATGGCGATGGCCTTCAGCTCGTCGACCGGGGCCTCGAAGCTCGGGATCTTGCCGCCATCCGCGGTGCGGTGGATGTTGAGGCGCGATGAGGAAAAGCCGACCGCGCCGGCCTTCATCGCTTCTCGCGCCAGTTCGCGCATCCGTGCCAGATCGTCGTCGTTGGCAGGCTCGCGCTCCGCGCCGCGCTGGCCCATCACGAAAACGCGCAGCGGCGAATGCGGAAGATAGGCGGCAACGTCGATGTCGCGCTGTCCTGCCTCGACCGCGTCAAGGTATTCGGTGAAGCTTTCCCAGTGCCAGTCCAGCCCTTCGGCCATGACCACGCCGGGGATGTCCTCCACCCCTTCCATCACCTTGATCAGCACTTCGTGATCGGTCTTGCGGCAGGGCGCGAAGCCGACGCCGCAATTGCCCATCACCGCCGTGGTGACCCCGTGCGAGGACGAGGGCGAGAGGTGCTTCGACCAGATTGCCTGGCCATCGTAATGGGTGTGGACATCAACGAAACCGGGGGTGACGATCCGCCCGCGCGCGTCGATTTCCTCCGCGCCGGTTCCATCGACCTTGCCGATAGCGGCGATGCGGCCATCCTTGACCGCCACGTCGCCGATGTAGGTTTCCCCACCTGTCCCGTCGGCGATTTCCCCGCCGCGAATGACCAGATCGTACTGGGCGCCCATCGCCATCCATCCTCTCGTGATTATGATTCGGGATGGAGGCTAACCGATCAGGCGGTCCGTTTCACCCTCGCTTCTTTCGCCGCCTGCTCCAGCACGGGCGCGAGATCCTTTTTAAGGATCTTTCCGTTGGGGTTGAGGGGCATG